>JAPLDY010000144.1 GCA_026391595.1 Bacteroidia bacterium | reverse complement strand
CTATACAAAAGACCATGAATGGCTGAGGGTTGAAGGAGACATCGCATATGCTGGAGTTACTGACTTTGCCCAAAGCGAACTGGGTGATATTGTCTTCATTGAGATTGAAACCCTCGGAGAGACTTTGAAAAAAGAAGAAGTATTCGGAACTATCGAAGCTGTAAAAACGGTTTCCGACATGTTTATGCCTGTAGGAGGAGAGGTCCTTGACGTAAATCCTGCAATATCCGATACTCCCGAAGTGGTGAACAAGGACCCTTAC
Source organism: Bacteroidia bacterium (assembly GCA_026391595.1). Taxonomy (GTDB): domain Bacteria; phylum Bacteroidota; class Bacteroidia; order Bacteroidales; family VadinHA17; genus LD21. The sequence continues at coordinate 2,105 of JAPLDY010000144.1, read as the reverse complement.
GGCAAAGGCTGGATGATTAAACTCAAAATAAGTGATCCGGCAGAGGTGAACACACTTCTAGATGCCGAAAAATATAAAACTCTTTTATAGAGTTTTCTTAACCTCTACTTCCTGGTAACCTTCAACAACATCGCCAACCTTGATGTCGTTGAAATTCTGTATGTTGAGCCCGCATTCATATCCGCCTACAACCTCTTTCACATCATCCTTGAACCTTTTCAGGGATCCAAGTTCTCCCGTATAAATTACAATACCATCGCGAATGATACGGACATTAGTATTACGTGTGATCTTACCTTCCTTGACATAACAACCGGCAACAGTTCCCACTTTGGTAACCTTGAATATTTCACGTATCTCAAGGGTTGCTACGATCTCTTCTTTTAACTCAGGTGAAAGCATGCCTTCCATAGCAGCTCTGATCTCTTCTATGGCATTATATATGATCGAGTAAAGCCGGATATCTATCTCCTCCTTCTCGGCCAGCTTTCTGGCGGCAAGGGAAGGACGAACCTGGAATCCGACAATAATGGCGTTTGAAGCAGCAGCAAGAAGAACATCAGATTCGGATATTTGTCCAACTGCTTTATGGATTATATTAAGTTGTATTTCGGGTGTCGAGAGCTTGATTAGCGAGTCACCCAGCGCTTCAACTGAACCGTCCACATCGCCCTTGACAATAATATTGAGCTCCTGGAAATTGCCAATAGCTATTCTTCTTCCAATCTCATCAAGTGTTATATGCTTCTGTGTGCGCAGACCCTGTTCTCTTTGAAGCTGTGCCCTCTTGGTGGCAATATCCTTAGCCTCCCGGTCGCTGTCCATTACATTGAACTTGTCGCCTGCCTGCGGAGCCCCGTTCAAACCCAGAATAAGAGCAGGTGTCGCTGGTCCCACATCATCTATTTTATTGCCTCTTTCGTTATACATTGCCTTGACATGCCCGAAACTGGCTCCGGCAAGTAATATGTCGCCAACCCTTAATGTTCCTGCTTTCACAAGAATGGTAGCTGTAAAGCCCCTTCCCTTATCAAGGGATGATTCAACAACTGTCCCTATAGCCGGTTTATGAGGATTTGCTTTAAGATCAAGCATCTCTGCTTCAAGAAGAACCTTATCGAGAAGAGCCTGGATATTCAATCCTGTCTTGGCAGAAATTTCCTGCGACTGAAATTTCCCACCCCAATCTTCAACCAGATAATTCATGTTGGCAAGTGCCTCTTTTATTTTTTCGGGATTGGAAGTCGGCTTATCAATTTTATTAATGGCAAATACAATCGGAACACCTGCTGCTGAAGCATGATTTATGGCTTCAACGGTTTGTGGCATAACTCCGTCATCGGCAGCTACCACAATTATGGCTATATCTGTAACCTGGGCTCCCCTGGCCCGCATAGCGGTGAAAGCTTCATGACCCGGAGTATCCAGGAATGTTATCTTACGGCCGTCATCAAGCTGAACTGCATATGCTCCAATATGCTGGGTTATACCTCCGGCTTCACCGGCAATTACATTAGTTCTTCTTATATAATCGAGAAGTTTTGTTTTTCCATGATCCACATGTCCCATTACAGTAACTATAGGTGGTCTTGGTACAAGATCTTCTTTAGAATCTTCCACCTCCCTTACCGCTTCCTGAAGCTCAGCGCTTACGAACTCGACTCTGAATCCGAATTCATCGGCAAGAAGGGCCATAGTTTCGGCATCAAGACGCTGGTTTATCGAAACAAACAAACCGAGGTTCATACATGTGGAAATGATATCGGTGACCGGTGTATTCATCATGAGAGCAAGCTCATTGACCGAAACGAACTCTGTCACCTTCAGAATATTCTTATCCTGTTCGATCTTATCTTCTACCTCACGGCGCTGCTGGCTTATTGCATCTCTTTTCTCCCTGCGGTATCTCGACCCCTTTGATTTCCCCTTGGTTGTAAGCCTGGCCAGTGTCTCCTTGATCTGCTTCTGAACCTCTTCCTCATCAACCTCCACTCTTACTGGCCTTTTCTTCAAAGGTTTCTTTCCGGTTTTATCTTTCCTGTCTCCTGAATCAGGCTTCACGACAGGTACCTGCTCTTTCTCCTTTGTAATCCTCTTTCTTCTCT
>JAPLDY010000075.1 GCA_026391595.1 Bacteroidia bacterium | reverse complement strand
CGGCTAAAAGCGTCAGGCAAAAGGCAACCAACAATATAAGTAACTAATAATTGAAAATAATGAAGAGATCAACTATTATCTTGTTACTGATACTGATATTCACTGTGGTGAAGGGTCAGCAGGGAGGATTCAGGATTAATGAAAGCGAGTACTTTGAGAACGGAGGAGTCAATATAATGGCTTTCCAGGATATCTATCCGGAAGGCCATCAGGGAGGTGTCGGGATTATAATGCATGGCATGAGGATCGCCACCAACGGCGATCTGCGGCTTGATGAGACTCCCGGACAATGGCAGCCAAAACCGGCACAGAAAAGACGCACTGTTGATAAGTCAGGCAACCTTATCACTGTACAGCTGACATATCCTGATTCGGCCATCAACGGCAAAGGATACAACCCGATAATTTACCCCGATCTCTACTTTAATTATTCAGTAAAAACACGTGGTGAAGGAGGATCGATAATTGTGACTGTTGATCTTGACCGTCCTATTCCTGCCGGGTTCATTGGTAAGGTTGGTTTTAACATGGAACTCTTTCCCGGCTGGCTCTTTGGAAAAACATGGTCGATGGATAAGAAATCTGGTATTTTTCCGCGGCAGCCGAACGGACCAGCCTATTTTGATAAGGATGGAAAACTGTCAGCTGCAAAGCCGATGGCAGAGGGTAAAGTGCTGGTGGTCGATCCTGAAGATGAATTGCTAAGACTTACTATACAATCAAAGAAGGAAGATCTTCAGCTTATCGACGGTCGTTATATCCATAATAACGGCTGGTTCGTTGTAAGGTCACTGGTGCCTGCAGGTGTCACATCAAATGCAGTTGAGTGGGTCATAACTCCAAATGTAATCCCAAACTGGATTGGTACACCGGTAATACATGTGTCTCAGATAGGTTATCATCCCGGTCAGCAGAAGGTTGCTTTTGTCGAGCTGGATAAGAACGATGCAAAAAGAGAAAATATTGAACTGATAAAAATAGGAGAGGACGGCACTCTTCATCCGGTCATTTCAGTAAAGCCGGACGAACCTTCAAAATTCCTGAGGTACAACTATCTGAAGCTGGATTTTTCTAAGGTAAAGGAAGAAGGAATGTACATGGTGAAATATGGAAAGGAGAATTCCAATCCTTTCCGCATTGCTGCCGATGTTTTCGAGCGCAATGTCTGGCAACCCACACTTGAGTATTTTCTCCCCGTACAGATGTGCCACATGCGGATAAATGAAAAGTACCGGGTATGGCATGGCCTCTGCCACATGGATGATGCGCTCATGGCGCCTGTAAACCACAACCACTTTGACGGTTACCTGCAGGGACCTTCAACCCTGACAAAATACAAGCCTGGCGAACATATTCCGGATATTAACATTGGCGGCTGGCACGATGCCGGCGATTATGACCTCAGGGTTGAATCGCAGAGCGGTGAGGTTTATATTCTCGTGCAGGCTTATGAGGCTTTCAATATTAAGTATGATGAAACATCAGTAGATCAGCTTTCCAGGATAGTTGAGATACATCAGCCAGACGGCAAGCCTGATATTCTTCAGCAGATTGAGCATGGTGCCCTGTCCGTAGTTGGCGGTTACAAGAACCTGGGCAGACTGTACAGGGGGATTATCTGTCCGACGTTGAGGCAGTACGTTCTGCTGGGTGATGGCATAAACATGACCGATGGATTGGTATATAATGGAAGTGATGAAAGGCCCAGGGACGACCGCTGGGTTTTCACTGAAGATAATCCCGGAAGAGAGCTGACCACAGCGGCTCACATGGCAGCTGCATCAAGGGTTCTTAAGGGATTTAATGATACACTCAGCAAGCAATGCCTTGAAGTTGCGGAGGGTATATTCAACCTCGACCGTCAGGTTGCAGGACGTGCTGCAGCTTCGAAGCTTCACGCTGCATCAGAGCTCTGGCAGACTACAGGAAAGCAGGTCTATAAAGATTATTTGCTTAATAATGAGGCACTTATTCTCAAGGAATTCAGGAATATCGGATGGCTGATAAGTGGTTCCTTAATCAAGACCGGAAGTGCTTACCTGATTCAATCCGTCAGGAAAGTTGCTTCATCTTTCTCATCGGAAATTCAGAAGCAGGGAGAACAAACACCCTTCGGAGTTCCTTACCGTCCTAATATCTGGGGTGCCGGCTGGGAGATCCAGAGCTTTGGAGTGAGACAATATTATCTTCACAAGGCATTTCCCGATATATTCCCGTCTGATTATATGTTCAATGCACTGAATTTCATCCTTGGTGTCCATCCCGGATCAAATACTGCATCTTTTGCATCAGGAGTGGGTGCAAGATCTACAATAGTTGCTTATGGTGTTAACAGGGCTGACTGGTCGTACATCCCGGGCGGAGTCTCTTCGGGTACCGCCCTCATCAGGCCTGATTATCCCGAACTGCTCGACTGGCCATACCTGTGGCAACAACAGGAATATGTGATGGGGGGAGGAGCAACAAATTTCATGTTCCTGGTACTGGCTGCTGATCAGCTGATGGGCGGGAAATAAAAGTAAATAGCAAGAGTATCAACAGTACTAATATAAAGAATGAACCACTAATTGAAATCAGGTTATGAACCAGGCCTCTTCTCTTTTTACTATCTTTATAGGAAGTAACCAGGGGTTGTGATCTTATGGAAGAGACTCTTAAAATAGGCATCCTCCGGGAGACAAAAAATCCACCCGACAGAAGAGTTCCGCTGTCGCCTCCGCAGATTATTACCCTTCAGGAGATGTATCCTTTCGCTGAATTCTTTGTTCAGCCTAGCGATATCCGTTGCTATACCGATGAAGAGTATGAATATCTAGATATTCCTCTGAAAGAAGATCTTTCAGATTGCGATATCCTTCTTGGTGTTAAGGAAGTAGATAAAAGAACATTCATCCCCGGGAAAACATATATGTTCTTCGCTCATGTGGCAAAGAAACAGCCTCAAAACCGCGAAATGTTAAGGGAGATGTCCGTCAGGGAACTGACCCTTATAGATTATGAATATCTCACTACCGACGAGGGCGAGAGGGTTGTCGCATTCGGAAGGTGGGCAGGCATTGTCGGTGCATATAACGGACTCAGGGCCAGAGGTATAGAAACAAACAAATTTAAGCTGAAACCCGCGCATCTGTGCCACGATCTTGAGGAGATGTGGGCCGGACTGCGCCTCATAGAGCTCAATCCGGGATTGAAGGTTCTTGTCACGGGTGGAGGGCGCGTGGCAAACGGAGCTATGGAAACACTTAGTGTCTGCAACCTTGTACAGGTCAGTCCTGAAGATTTTCTGAACCGCGAATTTGATGTTCCTGTAATGTGCCAGATAGAACCTGAGCACTATACATTTCATAAGAATAAACAGCAGTTCAGCTTCAGCCATTTTGTCAAGCATCCTGACGAGTACGAATCAGCCTTTCTCCCTTATACAAAAGTCACTGATCTGCTTGTTGCAGGGCATTTCTGGGACCCGCGGTCTCCGGTGCTATTCACCAAAGACGATATGAAAAATCCTGAATTCAAGATTTCAGTGATCGCCGATATCAGCTGCGATGTAAACGGATCGGTACCATCGACTATCAGGACTACAACAATTGCAGATCCGTTCTATGGATATAATCCTCATCTGGAAGTTGAGGAACCGGCTTTCACCCGGCCTTCAAATATCACAGTAATGTCGATTGACAACCTCCCCGGAGAACTGCCCAGGGATGCATCATCAGATTTTGGAAGACAGCTGATGAAGAATACATTGCAGGATCTGCTTTTAGGTACCGGCAGCCAAATGATCGAACGGGCTACAATCTTAAAAAACGGCAAGCTTACTCCACCATTTAATTATCTGGAAGATTACCTGACGCCCGACGCCTGACGCCATTCTCATCATTTTTACTATTTTTGAGCTTTACTTATCGCATATGCGTATTTTGATCCTTGGAACTGCCCATCCTTACCGGGGCGGCCTGGCAGCCTACAATGAGAGGCTTGCATCGCAGCTTATTTCAGAAGGTCATAATGTTGAGGTGTTTACTTTCACTTTGCAGTATCCGGGGTTCCTTTTCCCGGGGAAAACTCAATATACCGGCAGCCCTGCACCGGCAAATATGAAAATTGTCAGGATGCTGAATTCAATCAATCCATTTAATTGGATAAGATCAGGATGCAGGATCAGGAAGATGAAACCTGACATACTTTTAATTAAATACTGGAATCCATTCATGTCTCCGTGCTTTGGGACAATCTCCAGAATAGCCAAAAGAAACAGGTCGGGAAATACAAGAGTCATCTGTATTTTTGATAACGTGATCCCGCATGAGAAAAGCATCATCGACAAAACACTTACTAAATACTTTATAAGGAGTATAGACGGAGCAGTGATTATGTCGCGCAACGTGGGAGAGGATCTGAAAATGTTCAGATCCGATATACCGGTAAAGTTCAATCCTCATCCTCTTTTTGATAATTATGGTCCGGCAATATCACGGAACGAAGCTCTTCAAAAGCTGAATTTGCCCGGGGATAATGAATATCTTCTTTTCTTTGGATTCATCAGGGCATATAAGGGACTGGATCTTTTGCTGGATGCGTTTTCCGATAAACGATTGAGGAAGAGAAAGCTGAAGCTATTGATTGCAGGGGAGTTCTATGATAGCGACGCACCGTATAAGGAACAGATCAATAAATATGGTCTTGGAAATGATGTTTTTCTTTTTGACAGGTTTATAAAGGAAGATGAGGTTTCTCTCTTCTTCAGTGCTTCAGACCTGGTTGTACAACCATACAGAAGCGCTACCCAGAGCGGAGTCACACAGATCGCTTATCACTTTGATAAACCGATGCTCGTAACGAATGTTGGCGGTCTTAGTGAAATCGTCAAAGGCGGAAAATGCGGCTATGTTGTTAACCCTGATCCTAAATCCATTGCAGATGCAATTGAAGATTTCTTTGTAAATAACAGGAAAGAAAGTTTTAATACAGGAGTAAATGAAGAAAAAGCTAAATTTACGTGGGATAAACTAACTGAGTCTATAATTAAAATATATAATGAGATATAAGGATTGCTTCGTCCCGCCACTGGCGTGACTCGCAATGACTCAAACATAATATAACCAGCAACCAGAAACCTGTAACCAGTAACATGATTTATCGTAGCAAAGCACCATTAAGATTGGGCCTCGGGGGAGGAGGCAGTGATGTTTCTCCATATTCGGACCTTTATGGAGGAGCAGTGCTGAATGCCACCATCGATAAGTATGCATATTGCACCATAGAGGAAACCAGTTCAGGGTCTATTGTTTTTCATGCTGCCGACCTTAACCTGAAGAAAAAGTATTCATCGGCTCTTAAACTGCCGGTAGATGGTACTCTTGACCTTCATAAAGGAGTCTATAACAGTATCATCAGCAATTTCGGAATTACAAAACCTCTCTCTTTCAAACTTACAACTTACTGTGATGCTCCTCCGGGAAGCGGGCTGGGTTCATCCTCCACGATGGTAGTGGCTATACTCAAGGCTTTTACCGAATGGCTCAACCTGCCGCTTGGAGATTACGATATGGCTTATCTTGCCTATCAGATAGAACGAATCGACCTGGGCTTCAGCGGTGGGAAGCAGGATCAGTATGCAGCTACCTTCGGAGGATTTAACTTCATCGAGTTCTACAAAGACGACAGGGTCATAGTCAATCCTCTGAGAATGAAACGATGGATCGTTGATGAACTTGAAGTCTCAATGGTACTCTATTACACTGGTGCTTCAAGAACATCCGATAAGATTATCAGGGAACAACAGGACAATACCAGGAGTGGCAAGAAAATTCAGATAGAAGCAACACACCGGATCAAAGAGAACTCTTATGTGATGAAAGACTACCTTCTGAAAGGAGATATCATTCATTTTGCAAAAGCACTTGGAAGGGAGTGGGAGAACAAGAAGAAAATGGCGGCATCAATTTCCAACAGGAACATTGAAAATATTTACCAGGCAGCTATGGAGGCTGGTGCTTATGGAGGAAAAGTTTCAGGTGCAGGTGGAGGTGGATTCATGTTTTTTACAGTGGATCCTGTGAAAAGACTGACTCTGATCAATGCCCTTAAAAGGTTTAGTGGCAATGTGCTCGATTTTCATTTCAGCGACAATGGCTGCCAGGGCTGGAAAATAAGTTAATTAAGAAAAGTGATTAGTGATTGGTGATTATAATATGAAGGAGAAAATCAAAAAACAGATAAAAGAATCAGCAGAGCTTAAGCTGAAACTTTTAGAGGCTTCATCATTATTGTCTGATATAGAAAAAGCTTCAATAGCAATAATAAAGGCATTCCGGTGCCACCATAAACTTCTGATAGCCGGAAACGGAGGCAGTGCTGCAGATGCTCAGCATATAGCCGCTGAATTTGTAAATAAATTCAACTTCGACCGTCGCGGACTGCCTGCGATTGCACTTACCACTGATACTTCGATCCTGACCTCTGTGGGCAACGATTCTTCGTTTCAAAGGATTTTTGCAAGACAAGTCTCGGCAATCGGAAATGAAGGAGATATCTTAATGGTAATATCCACTTCCGGAAAATCCTCCAACCTTATCGAAGCTGTAAAAGAAGCTCAGGATAAGAGAATGCTGACTATCGGTATTATTGGATCAACCGGTGAAACCATGAAAGGATTGTGTAATATCTGCATAGTGATTCCATCTGAAGAGACTCCAAGAATCCAGGAGGCTCAGATCATGATAGAACACATTATCTGCTCAATTGTAGAAGAAGAACTTTTTAGCCATAAATGATGGAAGCAATAATCCTGTTTGGAGGTATGGGGACCAGGCTTCGGGAGTCTGTTCCGGATCTCCCCAAACCTATGGCTCCGGTAGGCGGAAAACCATTTCTGTCTTATGTTCTGCAGTGGCTGGATAAATACAATATAAACAGAATAATCATTTCAACAGGCTATAAATCAGACGCCATCGTCAGTTATTT
>JAPLDY010000146.1 GCA_026391595.1 Bacteroidia bacterium | reverse complement strand
AAGCGTATACCTGTGGATGCAGTTCGGGAGCATGAGCTTCACGGAGTATGTGCCAATGCATCGTCTTGAACGGCACTTGTCGGTCATAACCATACCCATGGTGATACTTGTTGGGTCACTAATATATCGTACTGGGAAGCGAGGAGCGCTTATCATGGCCTTTCTACTCTTTACGTCTCTATATTACGTCAATACCCTACACAAAGAATATGTCCTGCCTGGGGATGACTTCAAAGGGATATACGAATACGTGAAGGAGTCTCCAGATCGGAACATTTATGCTGACTATGCAGTACTGGCACGGATCAAATACTATTCAGGGTTCAAGAAGAAAGAGGCGCTCCTGCACGAAATATTCTCGACCCCGTTCAATAAAGTGCTGCCTGACTCATTCGTTGTAAGGGACGGATCACGGGGACCGGTGGAAAATCCTGTACAGAGAAGAATCATGGAAGAAAAGTTCAGGGCAATGCCCCCGACTTGGAGGCTGGAAAAAACTGTTGTCGGGAATCCCTTAGGATACTATGGTTTGTTCGATCCAAAAATATACCACGTGTCAAAGTGAGGGGAAATGCTAAGAGAACAATTAACGAGGGTGTATTATTTTTTCAGAAAAAAGAGGTTAGTCGCAAATCCCGATAGCAAAATGCAGCAGTATGTAAAACAATCAGTTGAAGGTTAAATGGTGAAGATTAAAACCAAAAATAGACTGGCAGGTATCAAGATATTGTGCTGATGCAAGCGGACTGAAAAGTGCAGACTAAGTATTAGAAAGCGGGAGAAGTGGGTAAATCCAAATTCATTGATGATTTCTTAATAAAGTGTTGAATGGATAGAGCAGGGTTGGTCGATGCGTTTGATAGCAGTCGTCGCTCATTTTTATCATTTACATTTAATGGCGGAACTTTCATGATTTGACTGGGTCGAGGGTCTTATGAGTCTTTCTTTTTTATAATACAAGTAATGCTATTATTGTTTGTAGAAAAAACGCTGCAGTATTCGATTGTTTTATTTAAATATTCAGTCTCCTCATTGGTAAGATACACACTGTTAATAAATCTGGTATTAATAAAAGTACGAATCATAGTTAAGGTAGCATTTGACTCATCAGGTTTGGTTCCGAACTCTGGTTTGGATCCATACTCTCCTTTATATATAGAAGTTTGCAAATCTTCAATAATGTAATAACCGCTATGTTTCACATGTTTAAAGAGAAATCCAAAACTGACTTGCTGTTGTTCCATTGAATGCCCGCCATCGTCCAATATGAAATCAAAATCGCTTCCGTACTTTGTAATAAATCCCTGTAAATTTTCTCTCTTTGATTGGTCACCTATAAATGTTTTTATTCGTTCAGTATCAAGATTTGAGTTATCAAAAATGTCAATTCCATAGACAGTGGCTTGAGGGAAATAATCTTTCCATAGGTTAAGTGAAGCACCTTGCGCAATACCTATTTCTGCAACCTTTTTAGCTACATTCCTAAATGGATTAAAAAACAATTCATAAACCCCAAGATAATTGTGACCACCGGGACATTTATCAGTATGATATTTTTCACAAAGTTGTTTTAGAGAAACATGCCCGGTGTCAGATGAATCAGTAGCATTTTTTTTGTAATTGCAAGCACCGATAATGGAGATCGCTATTACTAATAAAAATACCTTCTTACTTGACATATGTCACCCCCTTTAAAGTAGTCCTTTTCAAAATACTCGTCTTGTAAAAGAATCCTATAGTCAATTTCCATACAATTATATTT
>JAPLDY010000012.1 GCA_026391595.1 Bacteroidia bacterium | reverse complement strand
ATTTCCCCCTTTCAGTAGTTATCAATTAATAAAAAAATCTATTCTTAGTATTTCAGTCCCTTTTTCTTTGATGCGTCATATACTACTGACGTTGCAACAAAGATGGATGAATATGTACCGACGATTATACCAATGATCAATGCAAAGAGAAATCCCCTGATTGTTGCACCGCCAAAGAAGAACATTGCTATCAGCACCAGGATGGTTGTCATACCGGTGTTGAGAGTACGGCTAAGAGTATCATTCAGCGCCAGGTTAAGCACCTCTTTTACAGGTCGTTTTCGATGCAATGGAAGGAACTCCCTGACCCTGTCGAATACAACCACCGAGTCGTTGATGGAATAACCGATAACTGTAAGGATTGCAGCAATGAATGACTGGTCGATCTCCATCGAGAAAGGGAGGATCCCCCAGAAAATTGAGAATATCCCTATAACGATCATGGTATCATGCGCAAGTGCAACGGTAGCTCCAAGACCATATTGCCAGTTCCTGAACCTCACGAAAATATATATGAACATGATCACCAGCGATATTGCTACCGCCCAGATTGCCCTGTTTTTTATGTTGCTGGCAATTACAGGTCCAACGGTTTCCGAGCTTTGTATGTAACTGGTAAGGAATTTTTCTTTAGTTACGTCACTACCGGCAATTCCCTTAAGTCCTGCATAAAGCAATGAATCTACCTCATTATCCACACCTGTCTCGTTAATCTTGTACTTGGTTGTTATTTTTACCTGGTCCTCACTGCCAAAAGTTACCACCTGCGGAGCCTCTCCGAATTGAACCTCCAGGTTCTTTGCCACATCAGCCGTTTTTACCGGCTGTTCAAACCTTACAATAAATGTGCGGCCACCGGTAAAATCGATACCCGGATTAAGGCCTTTGATGAACAGAGATGCAACGCCAAGTACGGTAATTGTTATAGATATAGCATAAAATATACCTCTCTTGCCCATGAAATCGACATTAGTCCCCCTCAAAATGTTCTCAGTAACCCTGATTGAGAAGGAAAGACTGGCATTTCTTTTAAGCAAAGAGTCATATATCAGCCTTGTAATGAATATTGCTGAGAAAAGAGAAGTAAAAATACCTATTACAAGAGTTGTAGCAAAACCCTTGATCGGGCCCGTTCCTACGATGACAAGAACTATACCTGTCAGAAGGGTTGTAATGTTAGAGTCGAGGATTGCTGACATAGCTCCCTTGTAGCCGTCAGAAATAGCCAGCTTTATCCCTTTGCCTCCCCGGAGCTCCTCTCGTATCCTTTCATAAATGAGCACGTTAGAATCCACCGACATACCCATTGTAAGTACAATACCTGCAATACCCGGCAATGTGAGAACCGCACCAATTGAGGTTGTAACTCCCAATAGTAATATGACGTTAGCTACCAGCGCAATGTCGGCGATAGTACCGGCGCTCTTGCTGTAATAGAATATCATATAGAGCAATACGATGAAGAAGGAGATGACAAATGATTTCATACCGGCGTCTATAGCCTCTTTACCCAGGGAAGGGCCGACAATTGTCTCCGAAATTATTGTTGCAGGCGCAGGTAATTGGCCTGATTTAAGAATATTTGCAAGGTCGTTGGCTTCTTCAATGGTGAAGTCGCCTGTTATTTCAGTATTACCACCTGCTATTTCTGTCACAACCCTTGGATAAGAGCGTACATAACCATCAAGGACCACAGCAATGCATTTGCCAATGTTGTCACCTGTCATTTTCTGCCAGGTTTTAGCACCAATTGCATTCATCGAAAAATCTACTTTCACCTCCCCGGAAAGGCCTGTGGAGGGCCTTGCACCATTTACCACGTCTCCGCCAAGTGGAGGAAGGCCGGTCGTTGTCGTAACTTTGATAGCATGAAGTTCGTACATGGTTTTTGTCTCATCATATTTATAGGGGTTCTGGCTCCAGTAGAATCGAAGGTTACGCGGGAAAAGGGCTTTTATCTGATTCATCTTCAGATATTTATTTACCTCTGCGGTATCTATTCCAAGACTAAGGCCGACCATGCTTGAGGGTTGTGGCTGTCCGTTCTGATCTACCCTTGGACTAAGTACCCCGAAAAGAGGGTTCTGGTCATTGAATTCCTGACGAGTAGCTGCTGCAGCGGGTTTTGCAGTATCTTTCCCGAGAAGTTCGATTAATGCTTTGTCTTCCTTAGATGTTGTGTCTGCGGTAACTGTGTCTCCGGTTATTTTAACTGATGCAGGTTTTGACGAATTAATCTGAACTTCCTTCAGAATATTATTAGCCTGAATTAAAAGGTTGATTATTTCGCTGTTTTCATAAGTTTCCCAGAATTCAAGGTTTGCTGTTCCCTGAAGAAGTTCACGGACACGTTTATGGTCTTTTTGCCCGGGAAGTTCTATCAGTATCCTGCCTTTTGTAGCAAGCTGCGTAATATTAGGTTGTACAACGCCGAAACGGTCTATTCTTGTACGAAGTATATTAAAAGCATTTTCAATGGCTGCAGTGACCTCTCCGTCAAGTATTTTAAGCATTTCATCGTTAGTCGTGTTGAAATTTACCTTGTCCTTCAGCTTATATGCAAAAATTGCTGACATATTCTGGCCTGGGGCAAGCTCCTGGTAGGCTCTGCCGAATAGCGTAAGGTAATCAGCCTGACTCTGCGACTCAAGCTGTTTTGCACGTGCAAGGGCAGCATTGAATTTTTCGTCAGTTGAATGGTTTGAAAGAGCCTTGAGAATATCCTGGACTGAGACTTCAAGAATGACGTTCATCCCGCCTTTAAGGTCGAGGCCAAGGTTGATCTCCTTCTTCTGGGCTTCCTTGAATGTCTTTCCCAGATAGCTCCACTTTTCTTTTGGCAACGAAGCTAATGAATCGATGTAGTTTGTTTCCTTTACAAGATTGCCTTTCGCGTATGCCTTTGCATCCTTCTTGACCAGATATGTTGCTCCAGTAAATGATAGCTGATAAATAGTGACAAGTCCCAATGCTATTGCCAGAATGATTATAGCTGCTTTGTTCTGCATTTGTTTGTATTTTGAATTATCGTGTAATTATTTAATGTTCTTGTGAATCGAGGCGCAAATATATTAATTTTTTACAAAAAAAAGGCTGAATAGTAATATCCAGCCCTTGTAATTTTTTCAATTCCCCTTTACTGAAGTAATAATTCGTAATCAGTTTCAAGTGGTTTCCTGTCCAGGAAGTCATATAGCGCCAATGAACGCAGGTTAAAGAAATAGTTCCAGTAGTTCTGCAAAGACTGTACATAAGCTCTCCTGTTCTGGTCTTTTTTTGTATCTGCATTATTGAGTTCAAGCACAGCAATCTTACCTATCAGGAACCTCTGTTTTGTGACCTCAAACATCTTCTTGGCGACGGTATCTGATTTGGCTGCAATGGCAACCTGTTCGGCCTGAAGGTTGAACTGTTCTACATCGAGGGTCAGGTTCTGGTCAAAGTCAACCATGGCCTGTTTTTCCTGCACCTGTGTTAATTCAAGGCTCGATCTTGCCATTTTATATTTTCCTCTTCCAAGCCCCCAGTCAAGTATCGGCAAAGTAAATCCGACCCTGATACCCTGGCTTCTGCTGAGTGCCGAATAGGCAGTATTGAAATCCGGATCCTTTCCCTGCATACCAAAGCTCGCAACAAGGTTCGCATTGAGTCCTTTCTCAGCCTTAGCCTGCGCCACACTGCTCTGGGCTTGCAGGATTGCCAGTTGCGAATCGAGGATATCAGGATTATTGGCATGGGCAAGATCCAGCACTTCCTGCGCATCTACCTGAAGGTCAGGAATTTTTGACGGAAGAATAAGTTCAATCCTTATATTATTGTTGAAGCCAAGGAAAGATCTCAGACGTATCTCCCTGTCTCTCAGGTTCATTTCTGCCTCTTTTCGCGATGTCTCCGAGTTAAGCCATGAAAGTTGCATCTGGAGGAGTTCGTCCTCGGCTATTGTTCCAAGCTGGTAACGTCCCTGCGACATTCTCCAGAGTGTGTCAGCATTGAGATAATTCATGTTTGCGATCTGGACGTTGATCTGAGCAAGTGCAAGAGAGAAGAAATTCTGGACAGCCTGTGTATGAACACCTTCAATATTTGAAAGGAATGTTTTTTTGGCCACCTCATATTTAAGCGGTTCTGTTTTCTTCTGCCACTTGAGTGAATTATATCTTAATATCGGCTGATTCAGTCTTATGCTTACCGGAGTGGAAATGTACTTATTTGTTTTAGCTTCAAAATCGTTCTGAAGCGTCAGGTCAGACTGAAGTGCAATTGAACCTCCGGTCAATCCTATGTTTTGCGCCAGGGAAAGTGAGCCAAGATTCTGCATCATGTTTGTCGGGACATATTCCCACTGGCCGCCTGTGTAAACTCTCGTATATGCAGTACTGTAATCAGGCGTCGTTCCGCTTAATGTGAGGGATGGCCTGTATTGGGCTACAAAGGTCCTGTATTGCCAGTAGCTTGAACGGAACCTGTGTTTTGCCATTAAGGCCTGGGGAGATTGTTCTTCGGAAAGCCTGATAACTTCATCAAAAGTCAACTTCCTGATTTCCTGGGCAGCTGCATTCTGAAATGAGAACAGAAATAAAGCTATAGTCGTAAATGTAAATAATCTCTTCATTATTAATATATTATTCATAACGTAATGATTCAATCGGGTCTCTTTCTGAAGCACGTTTGGCTGGTGAATAACCGAATATTATTCCCACGGCTGCTGAAACGCCGAAGGCAATAAAAACGGAAACGAATGATACAATGGTCATAATACCGGCAATCTGCTCAATCAGCTTGGCCATGATTACGCCAAAGAATATTCCAATGAAACCGCCTGAAACGCTGATTAGAACTGCTTCGGCAAGGAACTGGACGACGATGTCCATTTTTTTGGCTCCAATGGCCATCCTGGTACCTATCTCTTTTATCCTCTCCATCACTGAGGCGAACATGATGTTCATAATTCCTATTCCGCCCACTATCAGAGAGATGCTGGCAATAGCTCCAAGCACTATGTTGAAAATATCTTTTGTCCTTTGCTGTTGTTTAAGAAGAAGCTCAGGTACGGTAATCTCGAAATCCTTTACCCCTGTATGACGGCGTGTCAGCATGCGACTCAGTATTTCTGTCGATGCATTGAGCTGGTCTGTCTCATTAACCTGTACAACGATCCTGTCGAGCTGATTATAATTGGTTTCAGCGTCTGTGCTGGCATCGGAACTGCTCACTATTATGCGTGCCATGCCACCACCTCCGGGGCCGCCTCCCATGATCATGACATTGCTTGAAGCTTCCGAAACGAGCTTTGTATTCACAAGAGCTCTGTTCTGATATCTCAGAAGCATTGTTTGGATTGGGATGTAAATATTGTCGTTGTAAACATTCACACCTTTTTCTTCAAAACCTGTAAGGCTTACTGTTGTTTTCTGAAGCACTCCGATAACCTTAAGCCATATGCCATTGAATTTGATATACTGGCCTAATGGATCGACCTTGCTGAAAAATTTGGACCTGATGTTTGCACCGATAATGCAGACCTGTATACCGTTCTCCTCCTGATAGGCATTAAAGAATGCACCTGACACCAGTGGAAGATTATAGAGATAAAAGTAATCGTTAGAGACTCCTACAAGCTTGGCGGTATATTTTACACCGTTCATCATTGCAGTTGAGTTAAAGGAGATCTCGGGGCTGATCCTCTTGACTGAAGGAAGGGTTTCCTTGATTGCTTCAACGTCAAGCATATTGAGACCTCTCGAAAATTTCTTGGATTGTTTCTCGCCCGACTCGGAAGAAGATGTATTATCCTGTACAATAGGATTGATGAGGATGTTATTGACCCCCACCATTTTCATCTGCTCCATGATCTCTTGTTTTGCCCCCTTACCTATTGCAAGCATGGCTATCACCGCAGCTACTCCGAAAATGATCCCGAGAGCCGTAAGCATTGATTTCAGCTTGTTTGAAACTATCGATTCAACAGCGATCTCAATGTCGTGAAAATACCGGAAGATAAATTTGAACATACTTTCCCTGTTTTGTGTTACCTGGTAATTGTTGTCTCCTGAGTTTGCTGGGGCTGCTGTGTCTGCTGAGAACCCTGTCTCTGCTGCCTGTTCCCCTGTACTCCCTGCTGTCCCTCCGGATTGGGCTGTCTGCCACCCGGCTGTCCGCCATTCTGCTGACGCATCTGCCTGAACCTGCGCATAGCTGCAGTATCCATCTGTCCGCCGTTTCTCATATTCTGGAACTGTTGTCTCATTTCAGGTGTCATTTCACCACCGAATCCGCCTCTGCCGCTAAAGTTTCCGCGACGGTTTTGTTCATTAGCTTTCTTTTCTGCTTCCTTTTCGGCTTTTATCCTGTCTTTGATGACTGTTATCAGATCTTCTCCCAGAAGCTTGTCGAATTTATCCGGATCTTCAGGTGTGTTAAGGTAAAGTAAGGTGCCTGGTTCAATACCCTGTTCAATGATCACATTATTTTCATTCGATTCTCCCACGACAACAATCTGCCTGGACCCGTTCTTCATATAGACAAACGGAATACTGTCTGCTCCAGTCTGCACGCTCTCCAGGGGTATATATGTCACATCAGAAATGCTCTTGGTTATAATCTTGTTTCCTGTAGTCATCGAAGGTCTCAGGATAAGGTCAGATCCCTGAACCTTGATCTGTACCTCAAATACTTTTGCGTCGGCATTTGGCAGCTGCTCTCCAATGTTGGCAACGCTGGTCACTGTACCTGTATATTTCTTTTCCGGAAAAGCATCCACGAGAATATCCACACTTTGTCCGGTCTTGACTTTGCTTACATCTATCTCATTCACGTAAGTTTTTGAGATCATCGATGACATGTCGGGAAGTGTTGCAACAACATTATCCCAGGGACTGATTGAGGAACCAACTTTTCTTTTGGCTCCGGTCCTGTCTCTTTTATAGATTACCATTCCATCAGAAGGCGCTTTAATGATAAATTTTGAAAGTACAGCCTGAAGGTCGGCAACTCTCTGGCGTTCCTCAGTCAGGTTGGTTTTCATTGTTCTCATATCTGACCTTGCCTGTTCAACTCTTAAAGTATAGCCCCTTAGTGATTGTTCAAGAGAACGGTTTGCCTTATCGAGGGCTATAACTGCCTGACGTTGTGTTGTAGGCGGTTCATATTTCGACTGATCAACAGTTATCTGTGCTTCCTCAACACTGAATTTCAGGTTCTTGATCTGATCCCTGAGGTTGCTCAGAGAAACCGCAGTATCAAGTATCTTAACCTCAAGGTTGGTTTGGTAAGTTGTAAGCCTTTCAAGCTCATCCTTAAGACTGTTATCGAATGATGTCCTGTCGAGTGTTGCCACATAATCGCCGGCTTTTACTTCTGTACCTTCAGGTACAAGGTCGGTGATTTTTATATCCATCGATCGTATATTCCTGCTCTGGGAAAATTCAGGACCATAAATGTCGGTCGAATTTTCGGCCTGCAGTTCACCTGTGGTCGTAACGACTATGTCAAACTGACCTTTCTGTGCTGTAACAAAGAGATTCGTTAAATCTTTTTTTGAAGATACCTTGCTGTAAATAATCATGGCAATGATTGCCACAACTGCTACAACCGATACAATGATAATTGATTTCTTCATGAGATATTTTACTTGATTATATTTCTAAAAAAACTGTCACAAAAGTATTTAAAAGGGAATTCTTATTGAATTTCATTAACAATATTTAACAACACCCTGTATTTGCTTTAATGCTATTAAGACATCCGGGCTTGTGGTTTTATTCCGGCAGAATAAATGTTTTTAGTGTTTTTTAACAATCTCTGAAACTTTATCGGCAAGATTTTCAGCCTCTTGCAGTGTTCTTCCCTCAGAATAAATTCTGAGAATCGGTTCCGTATTTGATTTACGTATCTGTACCCATCCGCCGGGAAGATCAATTTTCATCCCGTCCCTTTCATCAATCTTAAAGCTTCTGAATTCTTTCCTTACCGCTTCCAAAATCTTTTTAAAATCAATTCCAGGTCTAAGGGCAACTTTATTCTTTGCAATAACAAAAGAGGGATATTGCCTGCGCAGCTCAGAGGTCTTCATTTTGCTTTTTGCCAGGTGGGAAAGGAACAAAGCAATGCCAACCAGCGCATCGCGGCCATAATGCAGTTCGGGATAAATAACTCCACCATTGCCTTCGCCACCTATGACAGCCTTCCGCTTTTTCATTTCCTCAACAACATTCACTTCTCCCACTGCTGATGAGAAATACCTGCATCCATGTTTTTTGCTAATATCCCTTAAAGCCATTGTTGACGACATGTTCGAGACTGTGCTGCCGGGAGTATGGGCAAGAATATAATCGGCAATTCCAACAAGAGTATATTCCTCACCGAACATTGAGCCATCCTCACAGATAATTGCAAGCCTGTCTACATCAGGATCAACGACAAAACCTATATCGGCTTTCTCCACGGGCACAAGCTTTGCAATGGTTTTGAGGTTTTCCGGAAGGGGTTCGGGATTATGGGCAAAGTTACCATCGGCAACCATATTCAAACCTACAGTCTTCCTGACTCCTAGCGCTTTGAGTAAAACAGGTAAGATCTCAGCACCAACGGAATTTATACAATCGAGAGCTACAGTGAAACCTGCCTTCTTTATTGCTTTCACATCAACAAGTTCGAGCTCCAGTATTTTATTGATATGATTTCTGTTCCAGGTTTTATCGTGCTTGATAGTTCCCTGCTTGCCGGATACGGAAAACTCAAAGGTTTCCGATTCTGCCAGCTTAAGAATTTTTTCACCCTCTTTAGCAGAGAGGAACTCACCTTTCTCATTCAGCAGCTTGAGAGCATTCCATTCTGCAGGATTGTGGCTGGCGGTTATAATTATTCCACCTGAGGAACAAGTGCCGGTAACTGCCATTTCGACCGTCGGCGTTGTTGCCATTCCCAGATCAATTACATCTATCCCGAGGCTTCTGAGGGTCATAATAACCAGCTGGCTGACCATCGGACCTGATTGCCTTGCATCACGTCCCGTAACCACGCCGGTTATTTTCTTGTTTCTCTGTTTCAGCCACGTCCCGTATGCTGCACTGAATTTTACGATATCAACCGGATTAAGACTTTCACCAGGTTTTCCCCCGATTGTTCCCCTGATTCCGGAGATGGATTTTATCAATGTCATATGCCTGTTTTTTTAAACCCCCAAAGGTGCAAAAAAAACCGCAAATCATAAATTGTCAAATAATTGTACCTTTGCAGCCTGATCAAATAATGAAATGGAAAACCGGAAATCCGGAAGCAGAACAGGGAAAGAACCTGAAAAAATAAGACTTAACCGCTTCATAGCCAACAGCGGAGTCTGCTCAAGACGTGAAGCCGATGATATAATCCGTAAGGGTCTGATCTCAGTTAACGGGAAACAGGTCACGGACCTTGGAACAAAAGTCAATCCCGGCGATGATGTAAGGTACCGGGGAAGAAAACTTTCAGCCGAGAAGAAGGTGTACATTCTGCTTAATAAACCAAAAGGATATGTGACCACCGTCGAGGATCCTCATGCTGAACATACAGTCCTGGATCTCATTGGAAACGCCTGCACTGAGAGGGTCTACCCGGTAGGCCGGCTCGATAAGGAGACAACCGGTGTTCTACTGCTTACCAATGACGGCGACCTCACAGGAAAGCTTACTCATCCGAAGTTCAACAGGAAAAAAATATATCATGTCTTTCTTGACCGTAATGTTCCCAAGGAAGATCTCTTCCGTCTGACAGAGGGCATTGATCTGGATGGTGAAAAAGTTGTTGCTGATGCTGTATCATATGCCGATCCGGAAGACAGATCACAGTTAGGCATTGAAATACATTCAGGACAAAACAGGGTTATCAGAAGGATATTTGAATCAATGAATTACAGGGTTAAGAAGCTCGACAGGGTCTATTTTGCCGGGCTTACAAAAAAGAATCTTCAGCGTGGCAAATGGCGATTCCTTAACGAAAAGGAAATAAACATGCTTAAGCGGGGCATCTATTAATTTTAAAATGAATCACAGATCTGGTTTCGTAAATATCCTTGGGAATCCCAATGTCGGCAAGTCAACGATCATGAATGCACTGGTTGGAGAAAAACTTTCCATTATAACCTCGAAGGCACAGACAACCAGGCATCGTATAATGGGGATAGTCAACGGAGATGATTTTCAGATAGTTTACTCCGATACGCCGGGAATACTTCAACCGAGGTATAAGCTCCAGGAGGCAATGATGAACTTTGTGGATTCGGCCCTGACAGACGCCGACGTAATCCTTTATGTTACGGATGTCTCCGAAAAGCCTCTTGCTGAAAAAGATTATACCGAAAAAATCAAAGCTTCAGGAATACCGGTTATCATTGCAGTAAATAAAATCGATATTTCAAATCAATCTGATCTTGAAAAGATTACGGAAGCATGGCATGCTGCTTTCCCTGGTTCTCCTGTGGTACCGCTTTCAGCCCTGAAGAATTTCAATCTTGATGCGCTGCTTGAAGCAATACTGAAAAGGCTTCCCGAGGGAGAGCCATTCTTCCCGAAGGACCAGCTCACGGATAAATATGAGAGATTTTTTGCTTCTGAAATACTGCGCGAGAAGATCCTCAGGAATTACAAGGAAGAGGTGCCCTATTGCGTTGAGATCGAAATCGAGAGCTTTAAGGAAGAACAGAAAATAATAAAGATAGGCGCTGTGATCCATGTAGCACGCGACAGCCAGAAAGGGATTATAATAGGGCACAGGGGAGCAATGCTTAAAAAGGTTGGCACAGAGGCCCGTCTTGATATGGAGGATTTCTTTGGCAAAAAAGTGTTCCTTGAATTATTCGTAAAGGTCACCAAAGACTGGAGGGATAAGCCGGCAATACTAAAAAGATTCGGATACCGTTAAATATTCAATAAAGGGAATGAGCAGGATAGTTGCAATAGTAGGAAGACCAAATGTGGGCAAGTCGACTCTCTTCAACAGGCTTACCGATTCAAGGGATGCTATAGTTGACGAGGTGAGCGGAGTTACTCGTGACCGCAACTATGGCACCTGCAACTGGAACGGCATCGATTTTTCAGTCATCGACACCGGAGGTTATGTTGAAGATTCTGAAGATATTTTCGAAGAAGAGATAAACAAGCAGGTCAGGCTTGCTATTGAAGAATCAGATATAATCCTTTTCATGGTTGACGTAACAGTCGGGATCCATGAACTGGATAAAGCTGTGGCCTCAATGCTGCGAAAAGCCGACAGGAAGATATTTCTTGTAGTGAATAAGGTAGATAATAATCAGAGGCTCATAGATGCCAATGAGTTTTACGGACTAGGACTGGGGGACTATTTTGCGTTAAGCTCTATGAACGGAAGCGGAACCGGAGAGCTTCTCGACGCAGTTGTATCAAGTCTCCCCGAAATGAAACCTGAAGATATCCCCGACCTGCCGCGAATTGCTATTGTGGGGAGACCCAATGTCGGTAAATCATCACTAGTCAATTCACTCCTGGGTGAGGAAAGGAACATTGTCACACCGCTTGCCGGAACTACACGTGATTCAATTTTCACACGTTTTAATAAGTTCCAGCACGATTTTCTCCTTGTCGATACTGCCGGATTAAGGAAAAAAGGAAAGGTTAGCGAAGATGTTGAATTCTATTCGGTGATGAGAGCTGTAAGAACAATAGAGAATTCCGACATATGTCTTCTGATGATCGACGGAACACGGGGCATTGAATCGCAGGATCTTAATATCATCTCGCTTATCCTGAAGAACAATAAAGGGATGATACTGCTGGTAAATAAGTGGGATCTTGTTGAAAAAGAGAATAATACGGCAAAGACCGTTGAGCAGGAGATCAGGAGTAAGACAGCTCCCTTTGTTGATTATCCGGTTCTTTTCATATCCGCTGTCAACAAGCAGAGGATCCACAAGATCCTCGACCTCATTGAGATCGTAAACACAAACCGGAAGAGAAAGATTTCCACCTCAGAGCTGAACGAGGTCATGCTCGCGATCGTAAAACAGTATCCTCCTCCTGCACTCAAAGGCAAATATGTCAAAATTAAATATGTAACACAGCTTCCGATATATACTCCGGCTTTTGCCTTTTTCTGCAATCTGCCGCAGTATGTAAAAGAGCCTTACAGACGCTATATTGAGAACAGAATGAGGGATAAGTATGAATTTACCGGTGTACCCATTAGAATATTTTTTAGAAAAAAATAAACTGATTTGGTGTAATTTTTGTGCGAAAAAGTATATTGACAGGAAATCATGAGAATTTTTAAATACTTAATCCCGGTTGTAATAGCAATAATTGCTTTAGCATCGTGCAAGAAGATAGAAACGCTGCCCGACACACCTCATATTGAATTCAGGAGTTTTGCCGTTTTTGATACATCCGACATTCTGGACAACAACTGCAAGGGAGGCAGGCTGAATATCTATTTTGAGGATGGCGACGGCGACCTGGGTCTTGAACCTCCTGTATATGAGAATGATGACACTGTAGATATGTACTTCACTCTTTACAGGAAAAAAGGGACCATATTCTCAGAGGTTCCCGGAAATGATCCTATTCACCCGTCAGATTACAGGATACCCTATATGGAAAGGACGGGACAGAACAAGGCCTTGAGAGGAACAATCTCAGTCACTTTCCTTTATCTTTATTATTCACCGGAGGATACCGATACCGTAAAATATGAGTTTTACATCAAGGACAGGGCCCAGCATATTAGCGATACGGTCATCACAAGCGAGATAAAGCTTTCTGTAAACGGAGTATATTTATAAGGAAGGGATTCAGAGCCGGACGCCGATCAGCAGAATGTCGTCCACCTGATCGTGGTCGCCTTTCCATTCATCATAAAATTTTGAGATCACTTCCTTCTGACCTGACAGAGGCAGGTTGGCAACATCCTCAATCAGTTTCTTAAGTCTGGCAATTTTCATCTTCTTGCCATCGGTTCCGCCGAACTGGTCAGGAAGACCGTCGGAGAACAGGTATAGAGTATCGCCTTCATTCAAATAGTATTCCTGGTCGTCAAAGTATTTTTCAATAACTGATTCTCCGCCGACAGAACATCGGTTACCTTTAATATATAAAGGCTCTCCGTCAAGGACCAGTATTACAGGACGCATCGCAGAGGCAAATCGGATATGGCGTTTTGTAATATTTATCTCACAAACTACCATATCCATGCCGTCATTGGAGACACCCAGTTCAACATTCTGATTCAGGGTTGAAAAAATCTGCCTGTCAAGTATCTTAAGGATTTCTGATGGCTTTGTAATACGCTGACGTGTAACTATATCCTGAAGGATCGTGGATCCGATCATCGACATGAATGCTCCTGGTACGCCATGGCCAGTAGAATCGGCACAAACCAGTATGAACTTGTCATCGCTGAATTTGTCGAACCAGTAAAAATCTCCGCTTACAATGTCGCGTGGCCGGAATAACAGAAAGGCTTCCTTGAAAGTCTCTTTCAGTTTTCCGAAATCAGGAAGAATGCTGGTCTGGATCCTTTTTGCATAGTTAATACTGTCAGTTATTTCAATATTCTGCAGCTCAATTTTGTCTTTCTGCTTCATTACCACGCTGGTCCTCGCTTCAAGCTCTTTTTCAAGGTATATTTGTATCTTCTTCTGAGCTTTTTCCCTTTGCCGCACAATAATAGTTACTATTCCTGCAACCAGGGCAAGAAGGGAAAGTATGAACCACCATGTCCTCCATATCGGCTTTTTTATGAAGATTTCGAAAGAGACCGGTACTTTGCTGGACAATCCATCCTCGCTCACCGATCTCATCATGAATTGGTAACGGCCGTCTGTCAGCGGATATTTGATTTCTCTGCCGGATGTCCATGCCGACCAGTCGTCATCAAAATTTTCAAGTATGGTGCGGTACTGAACCTTTTCAGGATCTTTCAGATTTATCCCGACATAGTTTACCGTAATGTTATACCTCTTGCTGTAAGGAAGTGAATATGAAGTTTTCAGGGGATAGACAGAATCATTGATGGATACATAATTAATATTATTCACAGGAGCTTTTTGTGGTTTGACGTCTTTCTTCCTGTCATATACAATAAAACCACTGGTTGTCCCTATAAGAACCTTACCGTCAGATGATTCGTACATTCCATCCGGATTGCAGAGTCCTCCCTTCGCAAAATCAATTCCAAATGTTTTTATTACTCCTGTATTCCTGTCAAATCTTGAAAAACCCCCGTCATGTCCGATCCAAATCCGGTTAACGGAATCTGCAAGTATGCTATAGCAATAATCTGTCATCAGATTATTGGCCCTGGTATAGGCACGCAAAGAATCATTATAGAATTCAAATACCCCGTTGCCTTTTGTTGATGCCCATAAATGCCCGTCCCTGGTCTGGTGGAATGAAATTATCTCATTCCTTGACGTTCCGATCATTACGGCTTTGCCCTGAAGGATTCCGGTTTCCGGATCGATCCTGAAAAGACGGTCGGCTTCCATGGCTATTGCAGCTGTCCCGTCGGAGGTAATAAAAATCTGGTTTATACTATTGTGAGGCAATCCGTTAGAGTTATTATAACGGCCCTTGAGTTTCCCTTTGGTTCCCTCATTGTTCAAAAGTACAACTCCATTCAGTGTTCCCAGCCATACATATTTCCTGTCAACTTCAATATCATTAATATAGTCTTCGCTGGAATCGCCATTCCTGTAAAACTGTCTGAATAGCCCTGTTGCATCTCTAAGAAAAACTCCGCCTCCATTGGTTCCTATCCAGACATTATTTTTAAAGTCAACGCAATATGTAACTATCTCGTACTTTCCGATTATTTTCTTCAGATCGGTAAAAGAACCAGCGTTATCTTCGTCAAGGTTATAAAGCCAGAACCCTGAAGGAGTTCCAAGCAGATAATCACTTCCCAGACGGTTTATATATATTATATTGTTTGATTGAGGGGAAGTTCCCGGAGCATAGTAGCTGAGAGAGAGAGAGTTGAGCATGTAAAGACCATTACTGACACCGAATAATCCTATCCAGTAATTGCTTTCCATATCCTGAAAAACGACTTTCGCATTGTTTCCCGGCAAACCTGAATCCGCATTGAAATGTTTAATTGCTCTGATCGATCCATTGGCATCAGAGAAGCTCATTTGAAGGACTCCGGATCCGTTGGTAGCCACCCACAGGTTCCGGCCGGTGTCTTCCCTTATATACTGTACATCCAGCATTTCAAGCTCTGGTCTGTTCATGAACCGGTTAAGTATTGTTGTCCCCTGGGAAAGTGATAGTTTAAAAACACCATTGCCGCTTGTTCCGACCAGATAGCTGTCAGCATCATTTATCCTGTTTATGGCTGTCACATTATAGTCGTCAAATCCTGTTACCGTAGTAAGAATTGAAAATGAATCTCCGCTGAACCTGCCTACGCTTAGGTTCCCCTGGGTGCCGAGAAGAAGATCGCCTGCCTGGGTAAAGCATGCTGACCAAATCGTAAGACCAGGATCGAGATTAAATGATTTTACATCGACAGGATTATCAGGATTTATCTTTATAATCGATTCCATCTGAGGGATAACATAAATGAAATTATCCGGTCCCTCAACCATTGTGTTTATATTACGGGTATTTCTGACTGAAATCTGAGTAAGCTCATCACCTCTGGTAAAATAAATTGATCCATCATTGCATCCAAACCACAGATTTCCGTTTTTATCTTTCAGGCTCGTTGTTACATACCTGTCGATAGAAGAGTCGGGGAATGTAATTCTGTAGAAATCAAAACCATCAAATTTAGACAGGCCGGTACCTGTTCCGATCCACAGATATCCGTTGTTATCCTGAACTACGGTATAAACAAACTCATCAGTGATCCCTTTTTCGACTTTATAATTCCTGTAGCTGTAAGATTGCCCGTTGGCCAGAAATGAAAACCATAATAAGCACAAAAGGGTGCTGATAAAAACCTTGACGCCTGATTTCGATAACATCCCAGCCATGTCTGTTACTTAGGTTTTGGAATCTTGGTTATATTGGTTTTTGCCTCATATTTTGGCACTCCGCCAATAGGGGAGCTATAAAATTTCATTGCCTGACCATATTGGTTTTCTATGGTCATCACGACGTTATTGTTCTTAACCATATCCTCCGGCCTTCCCTGTTTTTTACGAAACATGAAGTCGAGTGAAGCTCCTATTTCTTCCGGTTCAATGCGCACCCTCGATTCATTCCAGTCATTTTCCTTTGAAATACGCCCCGGTACTCCCTGCTTGTATCTAGAACTGATAGTGATCTCCCCGTCGTCATCCCAGTCAAAGTTTCTCTGCTTGACGAATACCACACCGGTATCTACATAGGGGTAGATATGGGAAAGGCTCCTGGGATCATTCCACATTCTGAAAGTATACTCATAAGTAAAGGCATTACCGCCTTCAACAGGAATATTGTTATTCGGATCGCGGCTCATAAAATATTTGTATAGATTTCCGTCATCACCGCTTACTCCTTCACAAACTAACTTGAATATAAAAACGTTCCACTTCTTGTTGTAATCACCTTCAGTGGGATTGAAGGGACCAAAAGAAAAATACTTGTTATCGTACCTGGCTTCACCTTTGAAATACTGCGATTTAAGGAGAGTGCCTCTCTTATAGTTATCTCCGTTGAGCAATCCTTTTGATTCTTCATTCTGATCCGGGTCTACTCCTTTTCCGCCAAATATAGAAAAAAGTGTCCTGGTGTTGAAATCACCGTGGATCTCATCATATTCTCCTCCGCAATCGGGATCAAAGACACGTATATAAAAAGGCTGTTTGAAATCTCTTGGTACACTGAAGAACCAAACCTGATAAAAATCATCATCGCCCCATGAGGTGCCACTCTGCTTTCCAAAAGTCACCAGAAATGGTATATTTTCTTCCTTGCTCGGAACAGCCTGGCTGTACAAGATTTCCGTTGCCTGGAAACCGAGTATAAAAAATAATATTATTAAAATCTTATTCAATTTCATCAAACCTGTGAAATTACTCATTTTCATTCTCAGGGCTGCTGTGTAACTACAATATTTTTACAAACGCAAGCCTCCCTGACTTCTCCGCCCGGTTCCGGTTCAGCAGTCACAATCAGCTGAATATTATAAGATCCGGGCTTTAAATATGTCTTATCAACTTCCCTGCCAATTGCAATCGATTCATCGTCGAAATTCCAATAGTACTGGGTAATGTTCCATCCCGGCAGATTGGTACTTTCGGCGTTGAATTTCAGTCTCTGACCTGCAGTTCCTTCGTCGGGACCCGAGATGTACGGTTGTTCAACATCTGCTACTTTAAGAGTATCAGGAGGTTTCTCATTTTTTATTACCTCCCTGGTGATGAGGTTAACTACCTCGAGACGAATAATATAAGTACCAGGTCCCGAATAACAATGCTCGACAACAGGTCCAATCCCCTTGGGACTGCCGTCTCCAAAACTCCATTCATACCGGAATGGTACGACGGTATCGATCCTGATAGCATTCACCTCAGCCATCCGGTAGCAGTAATTGTTATCCTGAAGCGTATCGCATGAAGCCAGACGGATAATTAGTGAAGAGAATTTATATATATCGTCATTTTTAAGGCGGTTCGAAGAAAAATAGCCTGTTGCCATATTCAGATCAGCAACGAATGCAAAATCGTCCCCGGATGAATTTATAGGATCCGGCATGTCAATTGGATCATCCCACGCACCACGGCTCAGCATAGTATAGTAGACATCCATTTTACCTTTTCCTCCGGGTCTGTTGGAAGAGAAATATAATCTCCCGGAAGGATGCATGAATGGGAAGTTTTCTGTGCCTGAAGAATTCACTTTTGGACCGAGGTTGACCGGAGTACTCCACTTTCCGCCGATCCATTCGCAGTAATAAAGGTCAGTGCCTCCCTGGCCACCAGGCATATTGGACGCAAAGAAAAGATACTTTCCGTCGATGCTTATTGAAGGCTGACCAATATCATATTGCTGATTATTATAGGGGAAAGGACGAAGCGAGACCAGGCTCTTTCCTGAAAGATCAGCAATGAAGATCCCGCTGTGATTCCTGAAATTCTTTTTACGTGTTATCCTGCCTGTTTCTACATCGCTTGTAAAGTATACCGTCTTGCCGTCTGGCGCTATACACATGGGCCCGTTGTTAAAGAGCTTGCTCCGTTCGGTTGCTATCTCAGCAGGTTTGTTCCAGTCATTACTGTCTTTTCTTTCAGCAAAATACAGGTTGTAAAGCCTCCTTCCCTCAAATGTCTTACGGTCCTTGATTGAGCTGAATCTGCGGTCGGAGCAGAAGATTATTCCGTCTTTGAATATTACAGGAGAAATTTCGCTGAAAGCTCCCTGGCTGAACGACATCCTGGTCACCTCGTAAATCGACGGCTTCTGATCCTGCGCTTTGCAGGTCATTACCAGAGATAACAGGATGATGATATTTAATAACTTCTTCAGCATACGTTAAAAATACCTTGGATTTGAAGCGCTGACCTTAGAACCGAATTCATATCTCAATACAAATTCACTTGATCCTTTTGAATAGGAATTCATTCTTCCTGCAGGGTAGTCATATGAGAATCCGATCATCAGCTGCTGCCGGATATTCACCTGGAGATGACCAACAATAACCTGCTCCGTAGTTCTCCATGATCCTCCTATCCAGATCAGATCTGCTATTATAAAATTACCATTAATATCGAGTTGGTTGATCTTCTGGGCATCATGAAGAGAAAGATCAAGAAGTGCCGACGGCTTGAACTTGAAGCCCGGTGAGAATGTTATCAGTCCCCCTGCTGAAAAGATCAGGTCATATTCATTGAATGAATGATAAGCCTGTGTTTTTCCGTTTCCCGTGCTCCTGTAGAAAAGAAAGGAAGGAACTGCTGCTCCGGCAAAAATAGTATTGTTGAAATAATATATGCCAGCTCCGGCATTGGGAAATATATAGGATAATTTTCCGTTATCCGGGAGTACCGGATCAGATAAGTCTATTCCCTGCAATCCATTGTAGTTGGTGTTGGACATGTCGACACCAGCCTTCAGACCAAATGAAAGTTTGCCATTGCCCATCCTGATATTATAGGCATATATTGCATAAATGCTTGATGATTTTGCTATCCCATATTGCATGAACCTGGCATTCAGACCGAGGGCTACCTTGTCATTTTTCAAAGGGGTATGAATAGAGACAGTCTGAAGTTGTGGAGCATCAGTAATGCCCATCCACTGCATCCTGTATGAGAGAGCGGCTGAAAGAGCATCCCGTGTTCCTGCGTATGCAGGGTTGATCATCAGTCCGTTATGAAGGTATTGGCTGTAAACGGGATATCCGAGAACGATCCTGTTTGAATCACCAGCCTGTCCATATGACCTGCAAGAGATAAGTAACAGAATCAGTATTATCGTATATTTCGTTCTCCTCATATAATAATGCCCAAAATAACAGGCTAAATCCGGTTTCACCTTTCCTTACTGCGTTTCAGTATTATGAATCCGCTCTTCTTATCAATTTCCCCCGGAACTTTCCCGGAAGACACCTTGAGAAGATAATAATAAGTGCCTTCTGGAAGCTCGGCTCCCTTTGAGCTCTTGCCGTCCCAGTTTACCCACCCGGAATTTCCGTTTATGTTCGAAGTTGAAAAGACCTTTGTTCCTGCTCCATTAAGAATTGTAAGCTCGATGGTCTGTGTATAAAAGTCCAGTCCTTTAATAATAAGAGTGTCGTTATATCCGTCACTGTTTGGTG
The DNA here is from genome assembly GCA_026391595.1 of Bacteroidia bacterium. Lineage (GTDB taxonomy): Bacteria > Bacteroidota > Bacteroidia > Bacteroidales > VadinHA17 > LD21. The sequence goes on along the minus strand of JAPLDY010000012.1, from coordinate 5,938 downwards.
AAATCAGCTCGGGGATAACCGGATTTGAAACAACGAAGGTAATCAGGTCTTCAAGCTTGCATGTTCTGTTTATTACCGTCCATTTAAAAGTGTTGGTTCCGATCATCAGATTAATTATGTACGTTGAATCCTGATCGGGAAATTCAATATCACCTGATCCTTCCTCTAAACTCCATGATCCGGTTTCAAATGGCATTAAATCTGTTGCATTGACCATAGTGGAATTGTCGAACGACATGATATTTCCTCCGGCACCAGCGTCAATAGGATCTATCCTGTTATCGAAAGTTATTGTAACTGAATCTTTTGACTTGCAGATACCATTCAACTCCTTCCAGTAGAACTTATATGAAACACTGGCAGAGGTGAAAGATGAATCAACCGCAATCATAGCATTGTAAAGAGATGTATTTCCGCTAACTACCTGTGGAGGGAATGTCCATGTACCCGTTCCGTCGCTCGGCACTGCTGCAAGCGTATATACCGGTCCGCATATCTCATTATCAGGACCTGCCTCTGTAACCGGGATCCTGTAAACAATTGCTTTCCTGGTGCCGTTAAGTCCGGGCACAACAGCTGAACATCCGTTAGCATCGACAAGCGATGCCAGCGAGTAATTGAATGTCTCCCAGATGCTCCCAACTGAAGGAATACGACTGATGGTGTATTTGCCTGAAGAAATATTGTTTACAGTTACAGGAGTTGAGTTTTCATTATAGACAAGTGTCCAGTTCTTTGCTCCGGTAAGATTCACCCTGAGTTTAACCACAGAACCATTGCATATTGTTGTATCGATCACAGATGTTATTGTTGCAGCAGGAAGCTTGAGAGTATCAATGACTGCAACCGCTGATGTGTCGATGCAGCAATCTGCTGGACCTGATCTTATTATCCGCCTGAACCATGTTTGTCTGGTAAGGGCGGAAGGCGTGTAGTTTTGTGCAGTGCCTCCTGCAATATTAGTCCATACTACGCCATTGGGGCTATCCTGCCAGATCCATGTCGGAGTTCCGCCCGCACCTCCTGTAAGAGCCGTACCTGTTATCTGATTGGGAACTGTTTTGAAGCAAACTTCCGGTTTGTCCGGAGTAATAGTATTTGCAGTAATTGATGGCAATACGGTTACTTTGACAATATTGCTCTGGGTTTTACACATACCGGAAATGACTTCCCTCCTGTATGACCTTGTTGCGTTAAGTGAAGCGGGATCATAATTGATTGAAGTTCCCGATATAGAAACAGGAACATTGTTTGAGCTGAAATTATCGGTTGAAGAGTACCACTGGTAAGCAAAAATGTAATTGCCTCCAGCAGGCAGTTTCCCTCTGAGTTTCTTTGGATCAGCTCCATTACAGATAGTTGTATCAGCTTCAATCATATTATTCGTTATCGGATGATGAACTTTGACAACTATCTTTTTACTTGTGTTCGTGCATTGCGATGATGTGACAATTCTTCTGTACCAGGTCGTATCAGCCAATGCAGGAGGAACAAAGGGTGAATTTGCTGTAACAGTTGATTTAGTGGTCCAGTTTGCTGCTCTGGAACTGTCCTGCCATTGGTAGGAATAATTGATATGGTCACCCTGTATGGGCTGTATGCCTGTCAGGTTCGCAGGGGCACTGCCTGAACATATCACCTGATCAGCAGAAATTGAATTGTTCTTTATCTTGTGCCACCTTGTTAGGAGGATCGGAATGCTTTTGCTGATACATACGCTGTCGGGTCCGGAATAGACTACTCTCCTGAAATATACCTGTTCTTTTATGGCAAATTTAGAAGTGTCAGGCGTATAGGTCGCAACGATATCTGCGGCTGAGGTCGACTGCCATATCGCTGAGGTAGTGCTGTCCTGCCATTGGAAATCATAATTACCAGTCTGTCCATTAGCCGGCTGTAACGCTCTGAGCTTATTGAAGCGGATTCCCTCGCAGATCACGGTATCGGCGCTGACCAGAGTATTGTTTGTAATTGAAGGCAGTACACTAATTTTTACGGTTGAGCTGGAATCGACACAGCGCCCTGATGTAACCATTCGCTGATAATAAGTGTCAACTGAAAGTGACGGAGGATCATAAGATGCAAGGTCTGAGGTTCCTGCAGCATTTGATGAAGTCAGCCAGCTGATGTTATCAGGGCTCTGGAACCACTGAAACTGAAAATGTCCGTTCCCGTTCGATGGACCTGAATTAAGTGGAATCAGGCTGAGCGGATTCTGATCTTTACATATGGTAGTGTCTTTGCCGACAAGGTTCCCGGTTATCGAAGGTTGTACTTTGATGTACACCCATTTGCTTGTGTCTGTAAGTAATGTGTTATCATCCCTGACGATCCTTCTGATCCAGAATGTATTTGATTCTGCGGCTACCGGAGTATAATCCTTTGAGGTGGCTCCACCTATGAGTGATGGCAGGGCGGCAAGGTTATAGCTTTTCTGCCAGGTATATGAATATGGACCAGTGCCTCCGACAGGAAGAGTTCCTGTAATTGGTTTGGGGACTATATTGGAGCATATGGAATCGAACTGGGTATTGGTAACAGAAGAACGGATAGAGTTAAAAAGGAATCCATTCAGCTTGGGAACCCAGTCAGTGATGCTTATTCCTGCTAACCCTGGTTGTGCAGATGATCCTAAAGGCGGCCTGTTTCCTTTAGCTCCGGGGTCAACATGTCTGTTAATGGTTCCGGATGTAGAAGGATTATTTGTTGCAATAAATCCACCACCGCCGCCTCCGCCTTCACCGAAGGTTCCGGTGTTACTGCCTCCCTGTCCGCCTTTGACAGATAGAGTAACATCTGAATAGTTTGTAAGATAGAGTGCAATTGATCCTCCGCCACCTCCGCCTCCGGCTCCAGCCAGTCCGCTTGCTGTTATTGATGGCACTGCTCCGTCTGCAAAAATATTTTTGCTATTTCCAATAAGTGCATCGCATATAAGTATCACCATTCCACCGCCTTTAGCTCCCGGACTTGGGGTCGCTCCAGCCTGATATGTCGGTCCGCCACCGCCACCCCCAAGAAACAATACCTTCTGTACTGACAAGCTGGGATGTAATGCAAACCCGCCATATCCTTGCGTATATTGAATACTGCAGCCGCTTGCTTCGCGCCCCCCGGTCCCTCCGGCTCCATAATTACCCCCTCCGCCTCCGCCTGAAAATCTTCCCCGGCTGCCACCGCCACCGGTAAAATTTGCACCCTGACCTTTTGCATATTTCGGTAAAAGGGGAGGCTTGTTCAAAGCTGACAGATAACCTCTGGAGGCAGGGCTTTCTCCTTTAAAACCGCCGCTGTCAGATGTGATAAAATAAGCGTATTTAGACATTCCCGGGGTTTCAGAGCATAAACCATTGCCCAATGATTCTTTACCTCCATAAAAACCATTGCCTGTAACATTAATATCAGCATTAAGTGTAATGGTCCTGTTAATGATTGCTGCCAGCACTCCGCCTGTTTTTGATAAGCTATCCCATGGTGTACAGGTAAGAGTGGAATTGACAATGGCTTCATAATAAGTAGGAACTGATACAATCTGAAGTGCACCTTCGGTACTGAATGATGTATTGGAAATATTCCTTTTGAATACAATCCTTTTTGTCCCTGATTCTACCGAATCGACAATAAGAAATTCATGCTTGCCAGGAGTACCGACAGGGCCTTCATAGCTTCCGAAAGAGCCGCCTTCTGCCACGTAGGTCCTCACTCCTTTCATCTGAATAAGCAAGACTGTATCACCATCGCTATATTCAAAATTTGCAAATTGCCCGGCATTGAAACCAGCATCACTTATTATGGCCCAGTCAGTTCCAAAGGAGGTCACTCTTGCATATTTGTTTATTACGCCTCCAAGTGATTTTGTCTGTGAAAACAATGCAGCATCGATCCATGAAAATAGCAACAGACTAATAATTAAACACTTAATATTGCAAGACAACTTTCCTGTCATCAAACGATGAAATGAACTGCTAATATAACGTTTTAATTGAATTATTCGTGTTATATCATTCATTATGGGGAGTCCCGGGCCGTTCAACAGTGTACGTCAGAGGAAATTCAAGATGGAATACAGTACCTTTGCCGGCTTCCGATTCAAACCATATCCTTCCATTCGCTCCTTCAACATATTTTTTTACGATCGAAAGGCCAAGTCCTGTCCCCGATGATTTGGTAGTAAAATTAGGCGTGAATATTTTCTGCTGCAGGATTTCGGGAATACCGTTGCCATTGTCATGAACCGAGATTATTACCTTGTTCCTCATAACCTCTGTTTTAACCTCAACAAGTCCATTCCTGCCAGGAGGAATAGCCTGAATACTGTTCTTGAAAAGATTCGAAAAGATCCCGTTAAGATGCTCCCTGTCTGCAAAAATGAAAATCTTGCTTTCATGCGGCCATTGTACGTCGAAAGTAACATTATCTGTGCTTCTGAAAAGCTCTAGTGTCGACCTTACTTGCTCCAGCAGATCGACTTCCGCCGGATTGGTTCCCGGCATCTTTGCAAATGTAGAGAAGGCTGATGCGATCGATGATAAGTTGTCGATATACTCAATCTGGTTCCTTGAGAATACCTTCAGTTTATCTCCAAAATCCGGGATGCCGTCCTTCCACGATTTAAGCAGCTGCTGAATATTGAGCTTCATTGGTGTAAGCGGATTCTTGATCTCATGAGCTATCTGCTTTGCCATCTCCCTCCATGCATATTCGCGTTCAGAATCGGCCAGCTTACCGGCACTTGCTTCAAGCTCATCCACCATTCTGTTATATTGTTTTACAAGTTCTCCGATCTCATCTGTACCTTTATATTCAAGATGTTCGCTCTTTTTGCCCAGCTCGACTGATGCAAGTCCTTCGCTAAGCATTGAGAGTGGCGAAGTAAGTCTGCTGCTTATGAAAACGGCAAGAACCATTGTTAAAAGAACAAGCAGAAGTGTGAAATTGATTATAGCAATGACCAGGTTTGATATCTCCCTCGCGAGAAGGCTCTGCATCCTGAAATAAGGCAGGTTCAGATAGGCAATCAAATTGTTGTCGATGTTGTAAAAGGGTACATATACAGAAATATATTTCAGCTTTCCTATCCTTTCGGTCTGGGAATAGAGGCTTTTAGTCAGGTACTTGAGGTTGTTCCATGCCATGTTATTAATCCTGAGTCCTGTCAGGTCGCGGGAAAACACCTCTTCACGCGAGGTGGCCATCAGAAAACCATTAAGGTTATACAGGTTAATATCTGTATTGAAGATATTTGATAGTTTAACAAGAAGCTCATTAAGTGAAGCGTTGGTGCTGTTCCTCCAGTCGGGGGTAAGATTCTTCTCGGCAGCCAGCTTACTATCGAGTTCAAGATAGATAGAGTTGAGCTTTTCAGTGATATTCTCATAATGCTTTGCCTTGTATTCCCTTATCGTAAGCGAAGACATGACGACCCCTATAAGTATGAAGGAGAACAGAAGTATTCCTATGAATGTCAGCTGGAGTTTCTGACTGAAACTCAGTGATGCAATCCACTTTATCCCTGGCCTTCTGATCGCCAGCAGCAAAATGTTGACAAAAATGAAGGCGTATGCGAACAGGTAGGCAAAAGTGATTAGTATATTGCCTGCAGTCAGCTCCGGCTTGCTTATAATTACCGTTTCATTGCCATTTTTATAAAGGATATGCTTAAACTTATCAGCATTGAAGATCCTGTAATCAGAGCTCTTGTCGATATATTCAACATCAGTTTTATTATACGTAAAATCTCCCGATTTCAGAACAATCTCGCCATTGATGTATTTGACAAAGGAATAGTCTCTCAAACCGGAATATCCAAGGAATTTCTTGTCGAGAAGCAATTCCGAATAGCCCGGCTGAAAAACATTTACATTACTGTAAAGCTCTATGAATAAGCCGTTTGTTACGATCGTATTCTGCCTGTAAAGCAACTGCCCCAGGTAATACG
>JAPLDY010000106.1 GCA_026391595.1 Bacteroidia bacterium | reverse complement strand
CATCTGGGCTCCGCCGGCGCCACAGCATAATGCAAAGCTCCTGTTTCTCTCCATCTCTGTAAAGTTACCGGTAATAGCGTTCAGAACAGAACGCGGCTCATCATAAATTTCATTAGCCCTGCCAAGATAACAAGGATCATGGTACGTAATGTTTGTATCCTTCAATGCTGCCGGTGGTACTTTCAGTTTACCTTCTCTGATAAACCGGCTCAGCAGCTGGAGGTAGTCGGTAACTTCATAATTGCCATCAAGGTCAGGATACTCATTCTTAAAAGTGTTGAAGCAATGGGGACATGTGGTGATGATTTTCTTTACATCATAACCTTTCAGCGTAGCAATTACCTGCATTGCCTGCATCTGGAAGAGCATCTCATTACCGGCACGCCGGGCTGGATCGCCGGTACATGTCTCCTCCTTGCCGAGAACGGCGTAGCTTATCTTAAGATGAAAAAGGATCTTTGCAAAAGCCCTTACCACTTTTTTATACCTGTCATCGAAAGCGCCTGCGCACCCTACCCAGAAGAGATATTCAGGTTTTTCGCCTCTTGAAAGAAGATCTGACATCAGCGGGACTTCAAGGTCTTTAGCCCAATTCATCCTGTCATAAGCAGAATATTGCCATGGTGCACCATTGTTTTCAATATTATTAAAGACAGTTTTGAGCTCCCCGGGAGCTGATGCTTCCTCGAGGACAAGATATCTTCTCATGTCGACTATAAGCGAAGGATGGTTGATGTTAATGGGGCATTCCATTGCACAAGCATTGCACGTTGTGCATGCCCATAACTCTTCCTCGCTGATATAATCCCGTAATAATGAGCGGTTATCACTGAAGCCCCTTCCGTTCTTCACCATCAGGGGACCCTTCTCCTTCATTCTTGCCCTGAGATCCATCATCACTTTTCTGGGAGAGAGTTTCTTCCCTGTCAGGTTGGCCGGACAGACGGACGTGCATCTTCCGCACTCGGTACATGAGAGTGAGTCAAAATAGTTTTTCCAGGTGGCATCTTCAGCATCCTTCACACCGAATCGCGAGGGAGGAGTATGGGCCGGAGCAGCAGTGAATGCTGTGTTTGGATCGAGCATAAGCTTGACTTCCCTGGTTATGCTGTCCATATTATCAAGCTTGCCAAGCGGTTCAAGCCGTGAAAGAAATACATTCGGGACTGACATGAACACATGGAAATGCTTTGAATAAGGCAGATAATTGGCAAAGAAAAAGATAGCCAGGATATGTGTCCACCAGGATGCTTCATATATTATCCTGTAATTCTCTGCTGAAAGATCCGGGAAAAGAGATAAAAGGATTCTTCCCACAGGATAGATACCATGAATTGATCCTTCTGTAACTTCCTTATAACCAAGATATCCCACGTTCATCGAAATGAGCGAGAGCATGAGAAGAAATATCAGAGACAATGATATGTTTGCATCACGGTGTGATCTCTTCTTCATCTCAATCCCTTCAAACCGCCTGATGTGAAAGAAAAGGCGGCGTGAGAGAAAAATTATAATGGCTATGGCCACTATGAAGGCAAAAATGTCTCCCGATGCCATTATCACATCATGAACAGGACCCAGGATTTTCAGAGATTTTTCAGTGCCTGAAAGACCATCAATGACCATTTCGATGCTCCCCAGGAGGATGACGCAGAAGCCCCAGAACACCATTGCGTGGAAAAATCCGATAACTGGCCGCCTGAAGATCTTTGTCTGTCCGAAAGCCACCTTTATCATAATCCCGAAACGCCTGCCGAGATCCCGAACCGGAAAAGCAGGAGTGGTCAATCTGAAGTAACCGACAAGACGTTTAACGGTATAAAAGAAAACACCGAAAGTAATCAGAAGGGCTATTGAAAAAACAATCTGTTTGGCCATTTAGTAATTGTTCAAATTTTCTTTTTAACCGCAAAGGCCGCAAAGGATTAAAACCTAAGGACGCAAATAAATTTCAATACAGTTTTACTTTGTGTACTTTGCGTTTTCCTCCGGACCGATTCATCGGGACGGAGCTTTGAGTTCTTTGCGGTTAACTATTTCTTTATTTCTTTTACTGCACTTACAAGTTGTGGTAATATCTTCATTGCATCGCCTACTATACCATATTGAGCGGCTTCGAAGATCGGAGCATCCTTGTCGGTGTTGATAGCAACTATATACTTCGATGCGCTTATCCCGGCCAGGTGTTGTGTAGCTCCGGATATTCCTACAGCAATATAAAGGTTCGGTGCAATTATTTTACCTGTCTGCCCTGTATGCTCCTCATGCGAACGCCATCCCTCGTCCGAAACGGGACGGGAGCATGCTGTTGCTCCTCCCAGCGCTTCAGCAAGCTCAACGAGAGGACCCCAGTTGTCGGGCGATTTCATTCCCCTTCCGCCTGAAGGGCAAGCGTCAGGATCCTGATATCGGATTTAATAACAACGTGAGCGAATGCGTTTCCGGAAAAAGCTCTCTTGTAAACCGTAAAGGGATTTATGCTCAGCGGCAGCTTACTGACGCCAGAACCCACGCCGGCTTTAAGCCAGACCGATAAACTTGGTGCCAGGGCTTTGCCTGTATTGTTGTTTGAAATGATTATCACTGAGGCATTTTCCGTTTTTGCGATCTCTGCAATGACACTTGTATATGCCTGGTTATCAAGCACTGAAAACATGTCATTATCCGCAGACAACACTTTCTGTGCTCCGTAGTTGCCAAGCTTTTTAAGTTCCTCATCGCCCACTTTTCCTATTGAAAGAGCAGTTAATGAGGTGTTTAGCATTTTTGCTACGGCTGATGCATATGAAACAAGTTCAAAGGAGAGTTTCTTGAATTTTCCGTCCCAGTTTTCTGTATATACTAATACTGACATATTCTAATTGTTTATTTTATTGATCAGATGATTTTTGCTTCATTTCTCAACAGGTCGATAAGCTGGCCGGGATTGGCCGCATCGACAAATTTGCAAGCCGAGCGGGGAGCCGGCTTTTCGAATGACACTATCTGTGTAAGAGGCTCAACTGCAACAGGTTCAAGCACTTTTACGGGTTTTGTCCTTGCCAGCATGATACCTCTCATCGCAGCAATGCGCGGTTCTTTTGCGATGCCTTTCTGAACTATGGCAACAAAAGGTGCGGGAATTGAGATGATCTCTTTCCCACCGTCGATATCGCGCGATAATACAGGGGCTCCTGCTTCAATATTTATGGCTGAAACGGCCGATATTGAAGGTATCCCCAGAAACTCTGAGATCATTCCTCCAACCACCGAGCCGTTATAATCACTCGACTCGATACCGCATAATACGATGTCGTACTGTTCTTTTTTTGTCACTTCAGCCAGCTGTGCAGCTACAAAAAATGCATCCTGAGAATCAGCGTTGACGCGTACTGCATCATCAGCACCTATTGCCAGTGCTTTGCGGATTGTCGGCTCGGAAGATGCCGTTCCTACATGTGCCACAGTGACAGATTTCACACCTGTCGACGGATCGTCCCTGAGCTCCAGGGCGCGTGTCAGTGAGAGCTCGTCCCACGGATTTATTACCCACTGAATGCCTGCAGTGTCGATTGAAGAGCTCCCATCAGCGATCTTTATCTTGGTCGTTGTATCGGGAACATTGCTTATACATACCAGGATCTTCATTCAAATATGATTTAGCTTAATATTTATAATAGTCGTTGAATTATCGGAATTCCGGATTCAATTAATCTTTGATTGAGGCGGCAAATATAATAATTTATGATTCACTTTCAAATCTGTTTTTCATCATCTTTTAATAAGGTTCGAAACAGGAATTTTGATCAAAGACTTGTTTATCCGTATTTTACATCATTTATTCTGAATATGCTAATTTTGTGGTCGAAATACTTCATTTCCTTCTATTATCCTGCGTACTCATCCTCTTTTCTTAGAAGGATCTGAAAATAAGATGACGATTATCAGAAATATTTTAATGATTACCATATTTTCTTATATTTATTCTGCCAAAACATTAAAATCCTTGTATTATGAAATTTACCTCATCAAGCAGGAACTGGATTACAATCATTGGTGCTTTGATTGCATCAATTAATTTGTTCATGATCATTTTATTATTTCTGATTTCAACCATTTTCAATAAAAACGAAACAAACCTCGGATTATTTATCTATATCATTCTGCCTGGATTTTTACTACTGGGACTGATAATGATACCTGTAGGAGTGATGATCTCAAGAAAAAAAACAATCGCTTCTGTCAAAAATGAAAAGAAGTTATTACCAACGATTGATTTAAATAATCCAAAACACCGGAAAGCATTTATCATTTTTACCATAGCAACGTTGATAATTCTTTTCCTCTCCACTTACGGGAGTTTCGAGGCTTATCATCTGACTGAATCGGTAGAATTCTGCGGGACTCTCTGTCATAAAGTCATGGAACCGGAATATACTGCGTACCAGAACTCTCCTCATGCGAATGTAATGTGCGTTGATTGCCACGTAGGAAGCGGGGCATCATGGTACGTAAAATCCAAGCTCTCCGGACTGCACCAGGTATATGCAGTGATTACAAAAACTTATCCTTCACCCATTGAAACGCCCCTCCATGACTTGCGCCCGGCCAGGGAAACATGCGAAAAGTGCCACTGGCCTCAGAAATTTTATTCAAGAAAACTCCAGACTAATAAATATTATCTGGCAGATTCCCTTAACTCAGAATGGGATATTATTCTTCAGATGAAGATCGGACCGGAATACAGTGATCTTGGTCTTAAGGAGGGAATACACTGGCACATTAATCCTGCTATTGATATTGAATATATTTCAGATAATGACAAACGTGAAGTAATAACTTATGTCAAGTTCAGGAATAAGACAACCGGTAAGGTTACGATTTACAAAAATCCTGATGTTGAAATGCCGGACAGTTTGATAGCTGCTTCCAACACCAGAACGATGGATTGCATAGATTGCCATAACAGACCTTCACATAACTATAGTTCACCACCTGTTTTTTTCGATAAAGCCATGCTTACAAACGGAATTTCACAGGAAATTCCATTTATAAAAAGAACCGCTATGGGAATTCTCAGAAATACTTTCCCTGATAAGGATACAGCAATGATGCAGATCAGAGAGGGGATAATTAATTATTATAAATCTGACTTCAGCCACTATTTCGAAAATAACTATGCTAAAATTGATGAATCAGTGACCGCTCTGCAAAAAGCCTATAACCAGAATACCTTCCCTGGCATGAAAGTGTCTTATGATGTTTTCCCCGATCATATCGGACACCTTGAAGTTGAGGGTTGTTTCAGATGCCATAATGATGTGTTTACTTCAGAAAGCGGACGTAAAATTTCGAAAGATTGTAATCTTTGCCATACAATAATCGGCCAGGGTAAAAAAGATCTGATGCAATTCGCAAATATCAGGGATTCACTTGAATTTAACCATCCGATAGATATAGGAACCGCCTGGAAAGAAGCCAATTGCGCAGAATGCCACAGATATCTGTATTAAAAAACCCTGTTATTATCAATTTAAACCATAAATTCGCGCCTTAATTAATAAGGGCGCGTGAAGAAGATCCTTGAAACATATGGTGCCGTAATTCTGGCAATGATTTTCTGGTCGTTTTCATTCATCTGGTTCAAGATCGCCAATGAGACTTTCCGCCCCATCACCATCGTCTTTATAAGGCTGGTACTCTCTGCTGCCCTCCTTTCCCTTTTTCTTTTCTTCACTAAAAGCTTTGTGAAAATAAAAAAAGAGGACCGGAAGCTCTTCATCATACTGGCTCTGTTCGAACCATTCTTCTATTTTCTCGGAGAAAGCTTTGGCCTCACTTATGTCTCTGCCACCATCGGTTCGGTCCTTATATCCACGATCCCTGTGATAGCCACACTTGGCGCTTGGATCATATTTAAAGAGAGGCTGAAGGTCATCAACTATGCCGGTATTATACTTTCATTTCTTGGGGTGCTGGTGTTCATAATCAACATGGACGGATCATTATCTTTCAATATCAGGGGTTTATTGCTGATGATCCTTGCGGTTTTCTCTGCCGTAGGTTATAATCTTACCCTCAGCCGGCTGGTAGGATCGTACGGTCCCGTGTTCATTGTAAATGTCCAGAACGTTATAGGTGCCATCCTCTTCCTGCCTATCTTCCTGATCTCTGACCTCAACCATCTGATCAATACTCCTTTCAATTTAAATCATTTCGTTCCAATTCTTGAACTGGCTCTTTTTGCATCATGCGGTGCATTTATACTTTTTGCCTGGTCAGTGAAATATATGGGAATCACCAAAGCCAATATCTTTTCAAATTGCATCCCGATCTTCACCGCACTCTTTTCTTTCATCCTTCTTGATGAAAAGCTATCGCTGCAAAACCTCATTGGGATGGCCATCGTGATAGCAGGTCTCTTTATGTCGCAGATGAACGGACATGAAAAGAAAATTGACGATGCGCTGACCCTGACCGGGAAGACTGCCTGACATTCATATGATGTATCATTTTAACTTATACTAATTTACGGAGTCGAACCGTTTAAATAAATCGTATTATATTTGATGACCGTTGATGTCATGGGCAAAAAATTCATACATATATTATTCTTAAGCCTGATGGTTTCTGTCTCACAGGCGCAGACCGGCGGCGACAATGTGTATGAATTCCTGAATCTTACACATTCGGGGCTCATCTCTTCTCTTGGTGGAGCCAACGTTTCGCTTTATACCGGTAATCTTAATCTTGCATACCACAATCCCGCTCTTCTTGATTCATCCATGAATAACAGCATAGCTCTCAATTATGTGAATTATTTTGCAGGAGTCAACTATGGCCAGGCAATCTACTCAAAGACATATGCAGGTCTGGGTAATTTTGCCGCCGGGCTCACATATCTGAATTACGGCTCATTCACTGAAGCTGATCCGTCGGGTATGATCACAGGTTCATTCAGTGCCTCGGAATATGCCATGTCGCTGATTTATTCAAGGGTAATTGATACTCTCTTCAGCGTCGGAATAAACATAAAGCCGGTCCTCTCACATCTTGAAAAATATACATCATTTGGTTTTGCTGCCGATCTTGGTGCAGGCTACCACAGCCGGTCGGGACTCTTCTCCGCAGGGGTCGTGTTAAAGAATATAGGTCTGGAATTAACGACTTATGCAGGTGAAGAGAGGCAAGATCTGCCCTTTGAGATCCAGGCCGGCCTCTCTCAGAAGCTTGCCCATGCTCCGTTCAGGTTCTCACTCACACTCAGGCACCTTGAAAAATATGACCTCACATACCAGTATGACGATACAACAGGAGGAAATGACTATTTCCAGTCTTCCAAATTCCTTGAGAACATGATGAGGCATGCAGTCATCGGAGTCGAGATCCTTCCGCATAAAAATTTCTACCTGAGTGCAGGTTATAATTACCAGCGCCGAAGCGAGCTGAAAACCGACTCAAAAATTGCAGGTGTAGGTTTTTCATGGGGTTTCGGTATCAACACATCATTTCTTAATATCGAATTCGGCAGGGCAACCTATCACCTTGCCGGTGCATCGAACCACATATCCCTGATTGTAAGGCCCGATTTGCTATATAACAGGTTCAGAAAATGACGTTTTGATTTTACTGACGGATTTGCAATCTTTGTGGAAACCCCAACAGGGACAAAGACCCCCATCCCCCCAAAGGGGGGCTGAAATCCAATACTATTTTCGTTAAAGTATGGATTTAGGCCCCCTTCAGAGGGCAGTCCTGCTTCGGCGAGACGGGGGTGTAAGACTATGAAAAAGAAATTAATTATAGCAATCGACGGCTACTCGTCTTGTGGCAAAAGCACCTTTGCCAAGGCCATTGCAAAGGAGCTTAATTACCTTTACATCGACAGTGGAGCCATGTACAGAACCGTTACTCTCTATTGTATGAGAAGGGGCTTCATCAGCCATGACAAGCTCGATATACAGGGGATCCTTAATGAACTTAAGGATATTGTTATTGAATTTGTCTACAACCCGGATATCGCTGAATATGAGACATTTTTGAATTCCGAGAATGTCGAAAATGAGATCAGGGGAATCGAGGTTTCTAAACATGTCAGCCGTATAAGCCAGATATCTGAGGTCCGGTCCAGAATGGTGGAACTTCAGAGGCAGATAGGCATGTTCAAAGGAATAGTTATGGATGGCAGGGACATAGGAACAGTAGTTTTCCCGGATGCTGAACTTAAAATATTCATGACAGCCTCTGTCGAGATCCGTGCAAAAAGAAGATACGACGAAATGAAAAACAAGGGGATTGACGTTGATTTTGAGGAGATCAGGCGCAATATAATTGCACGCGATATCACCGATGAAAACAGGGATATAAGTCCATTGCGCCGTGCAGACGATGCAATTATCCTGGATAATTCAAAAATGACCGTCCAGGAACAGATGATCTGGGTGCATAGTATCATTGAAAAGAAGATAAATGGTAGTTGAGATCGACGAGCAATCGGGATTCTGCTTTGGTGTGCACAATGCCGTCAAAATCGCCGAAGAGGCTCTTAACAGGAGCGAGAAAGTATATTCACTGGGGCCGATAGTGCACAACGACATGGAGATGGAACGACTCTCCGCACTCGGTCTCGTTTCTGTCACTTATGAGGAATTCAGCAAACTGAAGAACTGCAAAGTGCTGATAAGGGCACACGGCGAGCCACCTGAAACTTACAGAATCGCAGAACATAATAAAATTACCATTATCGAAGCAACCTGCCCGATAGTTAAAAAGCTCCAGTCCAGGATCAGGGAAACGCATTCAAAGTCCTGCAAGTCAAAAGGTCAGATTGTCATCTTCGGAAAGTCCGGTCATGCAGAAGTAATAGGGCTGCTGGGACATACAGATGGCGAAGGGATACTTGTTTCTGAGCCCGATGACCTGAAAAAAATCGATATGACCAGACCGGTATTCCTCTTCTCCCAGACAACAATGAGTATAAAGGATTATAATTCAATCGCCGACCTTATCCGATTCAATATGCGGGAATGTGGAGCAGCCGATCCCGAAAAGCTTCTCAGGGTGCATAATACAATCTGTGGGCAGGTCTCTAACAGGGAACCTCATCTGAAGGCATTTGCTAAAGAGCATGATGTGATTATTTTCGTCAGTGGAAGGGAGAGCTCAAACGGAAAAATGCTTTACGAAGTCTGTAAAAGTGTAAATTCCCATACATATTTTGTTTCATCCACCGATGAAATAGACAGTCGATGGTTTGAAGGGAAGAGATCGGCAGGTGTGTGCGGAGCCACCTCCACACCAAAATGGCTGATAGAAAAGATACGTGATATTATCAGAGAAATCTGACAATAAATTAAGTGCAATGCAAACATCAGAAGTATATTTTACCAACCTGAGGGTAAAATCTCCCCAGAACCTACTGAAAAAACTTGAGCACCTTGCTGTTAAAGCAGGTATCGAAAAGATCGATTTCGACAAAAAACTTGTAGCTCTGAAGGTTCACTTCGGAGAGCCGGGTAATATGGCATACCTCAGGCCAAACTACGCCGCAAGGATTGTGAAGTTCCTGAAATCAAAAGGAGCTGTTCCCTTTCTTACTGATTGCAATACGCTCTATTTCGGAAGGAGGTCAAATGCACCCTCGCATCTTGAAGCGGCATTCGAAAATGGATACAACCCTCTCGTAACGGATTGCCCTGTCATTATCGCTGACGGCATCAAGGGAACAGACTTCCGTGAGATAGCTGTCGATCTTGAACTTACCGGGAGCGCTAAAATTGGTTCCGCTATCGCCGATGCTGACGTGATAATCTCGCTGAGCCATTTCAAAGGACATGAACTTACGGGATTCGGAGGAGCTCTTAAAAACCTTGGAATGGGATGTGCATCAGTCGGAGGAAAACTTTTCCTTCATTCAGGTTCATCTCCCAGGATCCATGAGAAAAACTGTACTGGTTGCAGGGTTTGTGAAAAATATTGTGGTCATGATGCCATAAAAGTCGGTAAAGACAAAATTGCACATATCAACTATGATAAATGTGTAGGTTGCGGACAATGTGTTGCCGTCTGCCAGTACGATGCGTCGAGAGTAGTCTGGCAGAGCTCTTCAGAGACTGCCTGCAAGAGGATCTCAGAATATGCATATGCCGTTGTGAAAGACAAGCCTGCTTTCCATATCAATTTTATTATGAACGTATCACCTGACTGCGATTGCTGGGATTCAAATGACTATCCGCTTGTGGCTGACATAGGGATTGCGGCTTCATTTGATCCGGTGGCTCTGGACCATGCTTGTGCTGATCTCGTTATGGCGGCCCCTGCTCTTCAGGGAAGCAGAATATGTGAAAGCCACGATCAAGGATCTCTCACAGGAAAAGATAAGTTCAAGCTTGCCCATCCGGATACATTCTGGAAAGCAGGACTCGAGCACGGAGAGAAGATCGGTCTGGGTAATATGACTTATGAGCTTATTGATGTATGACACATTTTTTTTAGTTTCATTGCATTTCTCATTATCTTTGATGCTCTTTCCGCATACCTATGAATGCTAAAGTAAAAACTGCGCGCCTCTCCATTATATCAAATACGCTTTTGATAATAATGAAGGTCGCTGTGGGTATACTCAGCGGATCCGTAAGTATAATTTCCGAAGCTATCCATTCCGCGATGGACCTGGTTGCTGCTTTGATAGCATTCTTTTCTGTAAAGGTCTCTGACAATCCGCCTGATTCAGAGCATCCCTACGGGCATGGGAAAGTTGAAAACATTTCAGGTGTTATAGAAGCTGTCCTGATATTTATTGCTGCAGCCCTGATCATAATTGAGGCAATTAAGAAGCTCATGGGTGCCGAGATCGAGCTCGAAAATCTCTGGGTAGGCTCACTGGTAATGGCAATCTCAGCAGTTGTCAACATAGTTGTTTCCAGAAAATTATATAAGGTTGCCCGGGAAACGAAATCAGTTGCCCTTGAAGCTGATGCACTGCACCTCAAAACAGATGTCTACACATCCGCTGGAGTTGCAGTTGGCCTGTTGCTTATCCTTATCACAGACATTAAGTGGCTCGACCCCGTTGTTGCAATTCTTGTTGCCCTTTTTATTATTAAGGAATCTTATGAGCTTCTGAGGCGCGCCTTCTGGCCTCTTCTCGATTCGGCCTGGAGCGAAGATGAAGTTGAAAGTCTTGAAAAGAAACTTAACGACATGGAGGTTAACTATCATGAACTCAGGACACGAATGTCGGGTAATTACAGATTCATCGATATACATGTAGAATTACCTAAAGATGAATCTGTTGGCGATGCCCACAAGTACTGCGACGAAATTGAGGACGAACTTATGGCTTCGTTTGATAACCTGAATGTTACAATACATATTGAACCAAGGTGAAATTCTCTTAAGGTTCTTCCTTAAAAAATCGTAATTATTTAGCTTCCTTATATATTATCCTTAGTGCACGTGGCAGCACAACGAGGAGAAGCGGAAGTGCAATAATGAATCCCCCGATAATTGCAAGGGCCAGTGGCTGGTGAAGCTGTGCGCCGGTACCAACACCAATTGCAAGAGGCATCAGTGAAATAATTGCCCCGAAAGCGGTCATCAGTTTCGGACGAAGCCTGGTTGAAATAGCATAAACAATTGATTCATCAACATTCATGGTGAGGCGCGCCTCCCTGAACTGAAGAACAGTGAAAATCGCATTCTCACCTATAATTCCAACTATCATTATCAGTCCGGTATAACTTCCGACATTCAGGGGTGTGCCGGTAAGAAACAGTGAAAGCAATGATCCGGAAATCCCCATTATACCGATAAATAGTATTGTGACAGCGATCCTGAAATCCTTGTAAAGGACAAGGATCACACAGAATACGAGAAGGCAAGCGGATATAAGGATTATAAGAAGTTCGGTGAATGATTGCCGTTGCTGTGCATATTCGCCGCCATATACTATTGAATAACCTTCCGGTAAATTTATCTCTTTCGATATTCCTTTCTGTATATCCTGCATCACGCTTCCAAGGTCGCGACTGCTGAGACGAGCTGTAATTACACCCATATTCTGAAGGTTTTCCCGCTGTATCTCCGGGTCGCCTTCAGCTAAACGGAAACCGGCAAATTCAGAAACAGATCTCAGCTTCCCGTCAGGCAGGAAAACCATGAGATTTTT
>JAPLDY010000026.1 GCA_026391595.1 Bacteroidia bacterium | reverse complement strand
TAACCCTCAAGGTCCAAAGATATATATCTGAAGCCTATTTCTTTCAGGTTTGACACTATTTGTTGTTTCTCAGGGTCATTAATGATCTTGTTCAGATATCCGGGCAAACATTCGATCCTGGCTACTTCGCCATGAAGCCTTACCCTGGTTCCGGGATAGCCCCTATCGAAGAGTAGATCCTCTGCCTTCTCTATCATCCTCAGCATTCCCTCGGTTACTTCAGTCTCATAAGGAATCCTTGTAAGCAGACATGCCATGGACGGCTTATCCCACATTGGAAGACCCTCTATCATAAGAAGTTCGCGAATCTCTTTTTTTGTCAAACCTGCCTCAGCGAGCGGACTCCTAACTGACAATTCCTTCAAAGCTTTTAAACCCGGCCTGATTTCGAGTCCGTCATCAGCATTGGTGCCATCCAGTATATATTGGTATCCATTATCAGACGCAAACTCAGCGATCTTGCTGAACAATGTTTTCTTGCACAGGTAACATCTTTCCTTTGGATTGTGTCTTATGATTCCGGGGAATTCGAGATCGATTATCTTATGATTAATGCCATGTGATTCAGCGAATTCTATAGCATCATTTATTTCCCTTGATGATATATATGGCGTGCGGATTGTAACAGCAGTCATATTAAGCTTACCAAGGTTTTTTGCCCTGTATACAAGGAATGAGCTGTCTACGCCTCCCGAAAATGCGATAGCGAATGATCTGAGCTCCTTAAGGATTGAATCCAGTATTATGGATTTATTATCTGTCATCTACTTCATAACAATCAAACCCATGATATTGTTGTAAACCTCCTTGACTGGAATTCCTTTTTCGAGGGCTATTTTTCTGCAATCCTCATATTCCGGTTTGACCGACACCTGGCAGCCTTTGAAATATGAACGTTTTACCGTAACGTTCCCATAAATGGTACTAACCACTTCAAATTTTCTTACAAGAGTATCCTTTCTGAATGGGAAACATCTGATGCCGGCGGAGGTTGATTCATTAAAGATTATTTCTTTAAGTATATCCTCAACCCCTGATTCACAAATAACATTCAGCACATTTCCGGGTCTTCCCTTCTTCATTATGATATTTGTGATATAGACATCCGAAGCACCTGCATTAAAAAGCTTTTCAGAAATATATTCATAAAATTCAGGATTCATGTCGTCAATGTTGCACTCAAGAAGGAGGGCATTGTGGCCGCTATTTTCCTCTTTGGATTCCCCAAGAAATACCCTCAGCAGGTTGGGGACATCCGGATTTTCCTTATGTCCGACTCCATAACCTGTTTTGATAACTTTGAATCCGGCAGTTGGACCGAATTTTGTTCCCAGAGCCGCGAGAATTGCTGCTCCGGTCGGAGTTGTTGCTTCAAAGTTTACACCGCCGGTCTTTACAGACATTCCTTTTACTATTTCAGCAGTTGCAGGAGCAGGAACAGGCAGGGTCCCATGTTCGCATTTTACAAAGCCTCCGCCAAGTTCGACAGGAGAAACATGAACCTCATCAACTTTTAAAGCGTTGAAACAGATAGCTGCACCCACAATATCAATGATGGAATCCATTGCTCCGACTTCATGAAAATGGACTTTCTCAACAGGTATGCCATGAACCAGTGCTTCTGCCTGTGCAACCTTCATAAGGATCTTCTTGCTGAGCTCCTTTGTTTTTTCATGAAGCTCTGATCCGTCTATTATTTTCTCAATATCAGACAGATGCCTGTGTTCATGTACATGCCCTGTCAGTTTTACAGTTACTTTTGTACCATTTATCCCATGTCTCTGGTCGCTTTCAGCAACAATTTTCCAGCCTTTGAGTTTGAGCTTTCCAAGCTCCCTGGTCAGGAACGCTTTGCTGATCCCAAGGTCGATCATCGCACCCAGATTCATATCTCCGCTGATACCGGAAAAACAATCGTAATAGAGTATTTTCATTGAATTGACATTATTCTAGATAACGATAAACATTAAATAATGTTAAATATTGTAGATTAATTTTTCGAGTGCTAAGATAGTATTTATGTCTAAAATCACCCCCTTTCCTGTCCGCAACAAAGGGCGAAGATGGTTTTATACTCCTTCCCCCCCGGGGGAAGTCCCGATAGCTATCGGGAGGGAAGGGGGTCGGCATTGGTGAAGAATGAAATACACACTAACAAAAAAAATCGTAATTTACGGCTCTCAAACTGATTTTATCTGATCAAATTAGCATGAAAAGAAGGGACTTTTTAAAGAAATCGGCAGGAGCAGGTATCGCAGCAGGAGCGGCTTTAAGCCTTGGCGGGTATGACAAGTTGTGGGCAGCAAAACCGATTATCTCTAAGTACGATATGGTAGCCGTCATGGGAGGCACTCCCGAGGCAATGTTTGATCTTGGTATCCAGGAGCTCGGAGGGATGGGAACCTTCATTCAGAAAGGACAGAAAGTCCTGATCAAACCGAATATCGGCTGGGATGTCATTCCCGAGCTTGCAGCAAATACAAATCCAGGACTTATTAAAAGAATAATTGAGCACTGCTTCAAAGCAGGAGCAAAGGAAGTATATGTATTTGACCATACATGTGATAACTGGGTAAGCTGCTATAAGAATTCCGGCATAGAAAAGGCAGCAAAAAGTGCCAGGGCAAAGGTTGTTCCTGCCAATTCAGAAAACTATTATCAGGAGGTACCAATACCCGGAGGAGTGAGGCTTAAGAGCGCTAAAGTTCACGAGCTGCTTCTCGATACTGATGTTTTTATAAATGTCCCGGTACTCAAGGATCATAATTCAACCAGGATGACTGCATGCCTGAAAAATATGATGGGTGTAGTTTGGGACAGGGGTTTCTGGCATGAGAACAACCTGAACCAATGCATCGCCGATTATGCCCTGTATGAAAAAAAACCTGCTCTTAATATCGTCGACTGCTATAATGTGATGGTCAAGCATGGCCCCATGGGTGTTTCGAAAGAAGATCTTGTACAGATGAAATCACAGATAATCAGCACAGACTGGGTTGCAGCCGATGCAGCAGCTGCAAAAATGCTGGGAGTTGATGTCGAAAAGATAGAATATATTCCAATCGCCCACAATATGGGCCTCGGAAATATGAGACTGGAATCGCTGAATATCAAGAGAATTAAAATGTAATACCTGATGAGGTCGCATAACCTTAGAAGATTCCGTATTTTGTTTTCTGCAATAGTATTGATCTGCTTTGTCTTCGTTTTTATTGATT
This sequence comes from Bacteroidia bacterium, assembly GCA_026391595.1. Taxonomy (GTDB): domain Bacteria; phylum Bacteroidota; class Bacteroidia; order Bacteroidales; family VadinHA17; genus LD21. Next base: position 450 of record JAPLDY010000026.1, on the reverse strand, counting down.
TTAAAAACCTGGTACCGTCAAAGTATATCAATATCCTCCTCTCTCTACAGTTCATTCCTTCATTCATGAAGTTCTATGATATTGGTACTCTGGCTTCAGCAGGCTTTATAGCCGTTCTTATTCTTACTTTTTTAACCGGGAGGACCTATTGCTCATTTCTTTGTCCTCTTGGTGCAGGGCAGGATCTTAACAGCAGGATAGGAGGAAAGATCAGGAAGAAATTCAGAAGGTACGGATTTAAGAAACCATTTACCATTACAAGATATACCCTGCTGGGTGCAACAATAATAGTCACGATAATATGGGGGATTTACCTTCTTACCCTGCTTGATCCATACAGCATTTTCGGAAGGTTTATGACACATTTTGGAAAACCGGTTACGATTGTGCTCAATAATTTTGTCGCCTGGGTCCTTCATAAATTTGATGTCTATACATTCGATCATATAA
>JAPLDY010000062.1:10884-20864 GCA_026391595.1 Bacteroidia bacterium | reverse complement strand
ATATGATATTAGTGTCTCCCCTTATCTCAATAGTCTCATTTACAGGCGTAGGGTTGACAACAGTTATTTCAGGCGAAACGTTTTCGCGGTTAAGCTCATAAAGCTCGTCCTGTGCTCTTTTCAGCATTTTGCGGGCTTCCTGGTTAAATTCAGAAAGTTCAGTGATCTTGTTATAATCATTAATTGCTTTGGTGAGACTTTCATCATCTAATAGCGCCTTGTACGATTTGGCTCTTGCGAAATATGCATCGGGGTTGTTAGGATTTAAAGAGATGTATTTTGTAAAGTCATTAATTGCATTGGGATGCTGGTTAAATTTCTGGTAATACTGACCTCTTATCAGGTAGAAATCAGGATTACCGGGTTCAATAAGTATATTTTTTGAAATATCATTTATAGCATTGGGAAAGTCAATATTTGCTGTATCAACCCTGCTTCTCAGAAGGTAAGCGGCAGTGTTTTTGTCATCGGTTTTCAGGATCTCATTGCATTGGGCCATGGCACCCTGGTTATCGCCACCCTTAAGAAGAAGGTCGGCAAGCGCAAGTCTCGGCTCAATAAGCTTCTTATCCTTTGCAATACATTTTTCAAATTCTTTCCTTGCTGAGAAGTCATTATTCAGTTTTGTGTAAATGATCCCTCTCCAGTAATAATGCATGGGATTATCCTTGATTATTATCGCTGTATCGGAAGCTTTCAGTGCCTGATCATATTTCTCAAGGTTAAAAAGAGTTTTGACTTTCTCGGGATATGCGCTTTGACTTCTTTTGTCCATGCCAGTAGCATGGTTTAGAACAACCAGCGCTTCTTCATATTGGCCTATCCTGTTGCAGATAGCTCCAAGCCTTACATGTGCATCGACATTCTTTGGCGAGAAAACAATAGCCTTTTCAAAATCTGTTTTTGCCTCACTATTCTTATAGAGTGCGTCATAGGCTTTCCCCCGGGCAAAATAATATGCAGCATTTGAAGGTTCGATACCGATGGCACTAGTGAACTGAGCAATAGCGTCTTCGTATTTAAAAGTTTCCATAAACAGCTCCCCGGCCTTGAAAAACTTTTTACCACTCTGACCATAAACACACAATGCAGAGAGTGCAATTATGGTCATCAGAAAAAAGATTCGCTTTTTCATTGCTTTATATCTTAAATGAGTTTTTCCAATTATCAAAATTATGAATTATTATTCTAATTATCAATTCGCTTTGCAAGCACATTGCCATCATTTATTATAACTTCCATGGAACTCCGGCTGAATAAAACACGTTTTAGCCTCTTCCCCTCTATTGAAGGAGCCCTAAGGCCTTTTGTAAAATAATCCCTGCCCTTAAATATTCTTGCCTCATCCCATATTCCGGATGAAATAAAATGATTCAGTACCTTTGCTCCTCCCTCTATCAGAACCGACTGTATATCTGACCTGTACAGGTATTCTGAAATCTGAACTGCGGAGCTGCTGCCATCATTCAACTTCACCATGACTGCATCTGCAATTTTTGCATCTGCATTATGTGTAAACACAATATTTGTGCCATTTGTTTTGAAAAGTGCTGAGTTAATGTCAAGGTCCCCGGATCTGCTCAGTATAAGTCTTAAAGGATCCTGACCGGTCCAATCTCTGACATTCAGACGCGGATCATCGGTTCTTACCGTTCCTGCACCTGCCAGGATTGATTGTTCAACGGCTCTCCACCTGTGAACAAGTATCCGTTCGGCATTGCCGGTTATCCACAAAGGCTTACCGGGATGATCCCTGCTTCTTTCAGCATCGAGTAATCCGTCAGCGCTCTGTGCCCATTTAAGAATAATATAAGGCCTTTCCTTTTCATGAAATGTAAAAAACCTTCTGTTTATCCAGCGGCATTCTTCTTCAATCACGCCGGTAACAACATCACATCCTGATTCTATCAGCTTTACTATTCCCTTTCGTGATACCTTATAACTGGTGTCAGATGTCCCTATTATAACTTTCCTGATACCCAGGGAGATGATCAGGTCTGCACAGGGCGGGGTTCTTCCAAAATGTGAACAGGGTTCAAGATTTACATATAATGTCGAGTATTTCAGCATGGTCTTATCCCTTACTGAATTGATTGCATTTACTTCGGCATGAGATTCGCCTGCCTTAAGATGATACCCTTCACCAATTATCTTGCCTTTATAAACGATAACTGAACCAACAAGCGGGTTTGGATAGGTTCTCCCTTCAGCCTTTCTTGCAAGATCGAGGCATCGCCACATAAATTTTATATCATCCTTCTCCTGCATTTTTACGAAAGTGTTAATTTTGATGCATGTCGGTGAATATACAAACTATAAAAGACATAAGGTTCTATCTTACCGGGGAACTTGCTGATATCTACCCTGAGACAGAAGTCAGCGCTTTTGCAAATATTATTATTAAGACTCTTTTTAAGGGCTTTAAGTTGCATGTTTTTGCTCTTCCTGAAACTCGTCTGACGCAAAAACAGACAAATCAGGTTATAAGCATCTGCAGGGAGCTTAAAAACGGCAAACCGCTTCAGTATGTCCTTGGGGAAACCAGTTTTTACAATTGCACTATAAAAGTAAATAGTGGAACTCTTATTCCAAGACCGGAAACAGAGGAGCTCGTTGAACTGATTATCAGGGAGAACAAAGGATTCAGGGGAAGTATCCTTGACGTTGGAACAGGATCGGGGTGTATTGCCATCGCCCTGGCAATCAATCTTCCGGGAACAAAAATCAGCGGTATCGATATTTCTGAAGGAGCTATTGCTCTGGCCAGGGAGAATGCGGCACTGAATAATGCAACTGTCTCTTTCTTAAGGGCTGACATGATGGATTTTGATGCTACCCAATTAAGATCCACTGATATTATTGTAAGCAATCCGCCTTATGTACGGGAGTCCGAAAAAAAACTTATGGCTGCAAACGTGATAGATTTTGAGCCTCATTCTGCACTGTTCGTTCCTGATTCGGATCCGCTAAAATATTATAGATCAATATTGAATCTGGCGAATGACATTCTTGCAGTTGACGGAAAAGTCTATTTTGAGATCAATGAAGCACTGGGAAAAGAGATGAACGACCTGCTTGAAAAATACGGATATTCCGATATTAAGATCACCAGGGATCTTAATGGCAGGGATAGGATCATAAAAGGCACTCACAATGGCTGACAGCACTCTTTATCAAACCGCTCTTTTAAAAGCAATGGCCCTCTGCTCGCAGAGGGAGTACTGTACTGATGACATTAGGTCGAAGCTTCAAACCTGGGCTGTGAGAGATGCTGATGCCGATAAGGTAATCTCTGCATTAATCAGGGAGAATTTCATAAATGAGAGGCGTTATGCAGAAGCTTTTGTGAAGGATAAATTCAGATACAACAAATGGGGAAAGGTCAAGATCAGGGCTAACCTGAAGATAAAAAAGATCCCGGTTGAAGTGATCAGCTCTGCACTTGATTCCATTGAAAATGAACTCTACAGAAAAACCATTGAGGAGCTGCTTTCTGTCCATAGAAAATCTGTGAAAGCAAAGAATCAATATGATCTTAAAGGGAAACTGATGAGATATGGATTGTCAAAGGGATTTGAGAGTAATCTCCTGTATGATATTCTATCAGGAAAATCTGAAAATATAGATCATGAAGGGCATGAAAGCAATCAGGAAGATAACTGAAGACCCAATTATATCAAACATTATCAGTTGTTTGCGTGATACAGCGTGGTTGATATATACCCGCGAAAAAACGATACGCATCAGAAGCTGAGCAGCAAAGAAAATGAATATCCTCATTCCATAAATATTCCAATCATAAGCCTCATTGATCCTTCCTCGAACAATAAGCGAAAAACTGTGGGAGAGTCCGCAGGAAACACAAGGTTCACCGGTGAGCTTCTCGTGAACACAAATTACAGGGTAATTATTTTCCACGGGTGAAAAAATGCCGGAGTATATCATAATAAGTATGATTACTCCGGCAAGGACAATATTAATAATAAGGTAAGGCTCTTTTGGCAATACCTTTAGATTTACTGACATCTTATTTCCCGGCAGTGACGCTATCATGTCCACTGGTGTTACCCTTCTCCAATTCTTCCAGAGTCTTTTCTTTGTCAGATTTTCCGGTACTTACATTTATCTCAACATTGTTTTCTCCATCATTGACTTTTATTGAAACATTGGCATCATCAATGTCTTTTACAACGTTTTCCTGAACATCATTTACTATTTTCTCAATCTGTTGTGGCCACTTTTCCGATTTAATTCCTTCAGCAAATTTGTGGATAAAGAAAGACTGGGAAAACGAAATTAGTACAGCGACAATTCCGATTATCAGTCCTGCAAGAATCACGCCGCGGGGTGAATCATCTTTTTGCGCCTGATTCAGGCCAACAGCTGCAAGCACAATTGCAATTATGCCGGGAATAATTGCGATCATCCCCACACAGGGTATCACAGCAAGAACAAATGTTATTATTGCTGTTATCAGGGCGGCTATCCCCAGATTTTGTCCCGAGTTGTTTTTTGCTTCTTCCATATTCGTAAGTACTTATTGTTAATTTTTCATTCCCTTGTAAGGATATTTACCATATCCTGTTCTAAAGACGTTACCGGAACTTCTATGATGCGTCCGGCTTCAACATTATTTTTATAAAAGATGAAAGTGGGTACCCTTACTATCTCCAGCTTGTTGTAATCGCCTATAGGTGAATACTTTGATTCATCTACCCCGATAAATATAAGATTCTCTGCCGGGAATTTCCAATAGTCGAGAATCTTTATAAAACGGGGTACTTCCCTCCTGCTGTCGGGGCACCAGGATCCCATGACAATTTTGATGGTGAGCCCTTCTTTTCTTACTTCTGTTAATTTATTAACAGCTTCCTCGTTGAATTTATATTCATCATATCCTTTCTGAAACCACTCTGAATGAGGAGGTCTTGTCATCATTCTCCTGGTAAAATATCCAAGAAGCCAGGTCGACGCTTCATGAAAATCAGTGGGTGTCATACTTGTTTCAGTTTTATCAAACGCAGTCTGATTATCAGACAATATCTTATTTGATTTGCATCCGTAAAGTATTGTCAGAAATATAAAAATTACAAGTGAGATCTTTTTCATAAAGAAGAATTTTTATTCAAATGAGTGAAGCAGAATCTCAAGAATTTGCTTTGCCGCTTTTGCTACCGATGTTCCTGGTCCGAATATTGCAGCGACACCGGCATCATAAAGGAACTGGTAATCGGCAGGAGGTATTACCCCTCCAGCAATAACCAGGATATCTTCTCTCCCAAGTTTCTTTAGCTCCTCAATTACCTGTGGAACAAGTGTTTTGTGGCCGGCAGCCAGGCTTGATATTCCAAGCACATGGACATCATTTTCAACAGCCTGTCTGGCTGCTTCAGCAGGCGTCTGGAAAAGTGGTCCGATATCCACATCGAAACCGATATCAGCATATCCTGTCGAAACGACTTTTGCGCCGCGGTCATGACCGTCCTGGCCTATCTTGGCGACCATTATCCTGGGCTGACGCCCTTCCTTAGCCGCAAACCTGGCAACAAGTGCCTTTGCTTCCTCCAGATCGTTATCAGATCTGTATTCTGATGAATAAACGCCTGACATAGTTCGTATTACTGCTTTATACCTTCCGGTTATTTTTTCACATGCATAAGATATTTCTCCAAGGCTTGCTCTTTTTGATGCAGCCTCTACGGCCAGTTCAAGGAGATTGCCCTTCCCGTTTTTTACACATTCTGTGATTGCATCAAGGGCAGACTGACATTCTTTTTCATTTCTTTCCGAGCGAAGCTTTTTTAGTCTCTTTATCTGAGAATCTCTGACAGCAGAATTGTCCACCTCAAGTGTTTCGAGAGGACTCTCTTTTTCGAGTCGGTACCTGTTGGTGCCGACAATGACCTGGATACCGGAATCTATTTTGGCCTGCGCCCGTGCGGCAGCCTCTTCAATCCTCATTTTAGGTATACCCGATTCAATGGCTTTTACCATTCCGCCCAGCTTCTCTATCTCCATTATATGTTCCCATGCTTTGTGTGCTATTTCATGGGTAAGTACCTCAACATAATATGACCCTGCCCATGGATCAACTGCCTTGCAGATCTGTGTCTCCTTTTGAAGATATATCTGGGTGTTTCTTGCTATGCCTGCCGAAAAATCTGTAGGAAGAGCAATTGCTTCATCGAGCGCATTGGTATGAAGGCTCTGGGTGTGTCCGAGTGCGGCAGCCATCGCTTCGATGCATGTTCTGCCAACATTATTATAAGGGTCCTGTTCTGTAAGACTCCAGCCGGAGGTCTGACAATGAGTCCGGAGAGCCATCGACTTTGGATTCCGAGGATTAAAGCTTTTAACAATTTTCGCCCACAGCATGCGTGCGGCTCTCATCTTGGCAATCTCCATAAAATGATTCATACCGACAGCCCAGAAGAATGAGATCCTTGGTGCAAATGTGTCAATATCCAGTCCGGCCTTAATCCCGGTGCGAAGATATTCCATCCCGTCGGCAAGAGTATACGCAAGCTCAATGTCGCAAGTGGCACCTGCTTCCTGCATATGATACCCGGAGATGCTTATATTGTTGAATCTTGGCATTTTTGCAGTTGTATAAGCAAAGATATCGGCAATGATCCTCATCGAGAATTCAGGAGGATAGATATAAGTATTCCTTACCATAAACTCTTTGAGTATGTCGTTCTGGATAGTGCCATTGAGCTCTTCAGGTTTTGCTCCCTGTTCAAGGGCGGCAACAATATAAAAGGCCATAATTGGAAGGACCGCTCCGTTCATTGTCATCGATACCGACATTTTGTCGAGCGGTATCTGGTCGAAAAGAATCTTCATATCCAGCACCGAATCCACGGCAACTCCGGCTTTGCCAACATCGCCTGTAACACGCTCATGATCAGAATCATATCCACGGTGGGTGGGCAGATCGAAAGCCACCGACAATCCTTTCTGTCCTGCTGCAAGGTTGCGCCTGTAAAAGGCGTTTGAATCTTCTGCAGTGGAAAAACCTGCATATTGCCTGATCGTCCATGGCTGAACAACATACATGCTTGAGTACGGTCCGCGAAGGTAAGGAGGAATGCCTGCTGCAAAGCCAAGATGTTCGATCCCATCAAGATCCTCTTTTAAATATACGCTCTTAACGGGTATATGCTCTGCCGTCATCCAGATTTTCTCCGCATGGTTATTTTTCTCCCGTTTAAGAAAATCAGTTTTTCTGATTGGAAGGTTATAAATGTCATCAGGAGTGAAATGCGGTCTTGGTACCGGATTTATTTCCAGGTCTTTTGATCCCGGATCATTCTTCAGGTCAGGGAAAGAGATCAATTTGCCTGAAATTGTCTTCCTGATTTTTTCTGCAGAATCCCTGATCTTTTCATGTATAAATCCCTTTTTCAATGATTCCAGAAAACCTCCGTTCCCTTCAATTTCAACAAACTGTTTCCAGGCGTTCTCTGCTATGAGATATGTCAGTTTTTCTATATAATATGAGCCGGCTCCGGGATCGGCAACTTTGTCAAAATATGACTCTTCCTTAAGTATGAGCTGCTGGCTGCGTGCTATCCTCTCTGAAAATTCATCAGGCTGCCTGAAGATAATATCACATGGCTCAACTGTAAGTGAATCTGGACCTCCAAGAATAGCCGACATTGCTTCAGTTTGCGTTTTGAGCATGTTCAAATATGGATCTGACTCTGATTTATCCCATTTCCCGGTAACGGAGTGGATCTCCATTTTTACAGTATCGGTGTTTTCAGGTTTGAATTTGTTTGCCACAGCTGACCAGACTAATCTTGCTGCCCTGAGCTTTGCTATTTCTGGAAAATATTCAGGACCTATGCTGAATGAGAACCTGATCTTTGAAGCAGCGAGATCTGTTTTTATGCCCCTGTGAATTAGCTGTGCCATGTACTCTGCTCCCATTGATATGGCAAAAGCAAGCTCCTGAACAATATCGCATCCTGCGTTTCCGAAGTTTGATGCATTAAGATGGACAGCACGAAAATGAGGCATTGGGGAGGTAAGTGTGGTGACGGAAGCCAGGTAGTCGAATCCCTGACTTACAGGAATGCAAAGAGTACCGTTCAGCAACAATCTTCCGATGGGATCTGTTTCAACTGCGCCTGAGATCTTTTCAGGGTCAGCTCCCGACTTTTTTACAAAATCATGAAACAGGGTAACTATCTCTTTTGCCCTTCCGTTTGAAAGGAAATTGAGCTCCACAGCTTCAGGAAAAATGCCATTGAGGAGTATATTGAAATTCTTTTCATTGATGGATTCAGGATCAACAATAAAAAATCCAAGAGAATCAATGCCTTTCATCATCAATCCATGCGCTTTTTCATTCGCTGACCTATAGTCAGTCACAGTTATGTTCTGTCTGATCTTCCAGCTGTTACCGGTTGTTTTGCTTCCCCTGACAAAAGGGAATTCTCCAGGCAGGTTCTCAATATATTTCAGGTTCTCAATATCTTCCTGCCCGTAGAATGGCATGACGTCAAATCCTTCCCTGGTTTTCCAGACCAGTTTTTCGTTAAGATCCTCGCATTTCAGGTCAGCAGCTATCCTGGCCATCCACTCCTTTGTGCTTACCGGCGGGAAATGTTCAAAAAGTTTCTCTTTCCTGTTCATTTTCCAGCAAATTCCATCAAATATGCTTTAATAAAATCATTCAGGTCGCCATCAAGGATAGCCTGCACGTTCCCTGTTTCACATCCTGTCCGGAGATCCTTTACCATTTTATAAGGATGCAGAACATATGACCGGATCTGGGAGCCCCATTCTATCCTCTTCTTCTCACCTTCTATCTTTGCCTGCTCGTCCATACGTTTTCTCAGTTCAAGCTCATATAGCTGTGATTTCAGGATCCTCATGGCATTTTCCTTATTGTTCAGCTGTGATCTTGTCTCCTGGTTTTCTATCACCAGGCCTGAAGGATGGTGACGCAGGCGGACAGCCGTTTCAACTTTATTTACATTCTGCCCACCAGCCCCGCTTGAACGGTATGTCTCCCAGGTTATATCGGCCTGATTCACTTCTATCTCGATGTTGTTGTCTACCAGAGGAGAAATGAATACCGATGCGAATGTAGTCTGTCGTTTACCCTGTGCATTAAATGGAGAGATCCTCACGAGCCGGTGGACGCCATTTTCACTTTTTAGATATCCATAGGCTTGTTCTCCGTCGATCTCGATCGTTACTGATTTAACTCCCACTTCATCGCCAGCCTGAAAATCGAGTTCTTTGGTGGGATAGTTATTACGTTCGGCCCAGCGCAGGTACATTCTGAGAAGCATTGCAGCCCAGTCGTTTGATTCTGTACCGCCGGCACCGGAGTTGATCTTCAGGATGGCTCCAAGCTGATCTTCCTCTTTGCGCAGCATGTTGCGCACTTCGAGGTCTTCGACCATGGAGAGGCATGTATTATATTGGTTATCAAGATCTTGCTCCGATGCTTCTCCCTCCCTGAAGAAGTCGTAGATGACTGTCAGGTCGTCGACAGCTGTGCTGACTCGGCTGAATTCTGTTGTCCAGCTTTTAAGCAGAGATATATTTCTTAGAAGTTCTTCAGCTTGTTTGGGGTCGTTCCAGAAGTCTGATTGTTCGGATAATTTTTCCTTTTCTGAAATCTCGTTAAGTCTTCCGTCGATGTCAAAGATACCTCCTCAACGCATCACGGCGTCCCGAAAGGTCTTTTATATGCTCGTTATTGATCATAAAAGCAAGTTTTGGCAAATGTAGTTAATAATCTTAAAGATTCGCCCCTCGGCACCCTCACAACCACCATCACTTCATCCAGGTGGTCAAAGAAAGCTTCAGGGCCAAAAACGCCCGGGATGACACGACCTTGGTCAGTGGAAACAGAAGGAGGTTCGCCCGGGAGGACATTGGAAGGATTGTGGTGAATTAGGTAGATCCCTCGCTGCGCTCGGGATGACACTGCACTTTTGAGGTACACAGGGGGAGGG
>JAPLDY010000062.1:0-10871 GCA_026391595.1 Bacteroidia bacterium | reverse complement strand
ACTGGGGGAGGGCTGGAGGAATGCCGGCGGCTTTCCTCCTGCCCTCCCCCTATACAATAAAAAAACTATGTCATTCCGAACGAAGCGCAGCGAAGTGAGGAATCTCCCTAATGTTACAGAATTATAATAATATGGATTATCAATACACTTTGAAGCCGGAGAAAGTACCGATACCTGTATCATATCCGGTACCTACATTTATTTTAATGTTTACATAATCTCCTGTATCAAGTTTCATTGTAATCTGACGCGTAATTGTTGACCCATTCGAAATTCCACTATTCAAGGTCTCATAAAGAGCACCATTAAGGAAAATCTTCAATACTCTTGAATCACCAGAACCAGTTGCAGTATAATTGATTGAGAAAGTAAATATTCCAGCTGAAGGAGCTGTAAAAATGCTTGTCACATAAGCATATCCGCCTCCATCGTTATAATCAGGTGGATTTGTAATGAAATCATAATCCTTCATCCAGGTAGTGACGGTTTCAGAGCTTGTCTTCTTTGCTCTAAACGCCACCATACTGCCTATCGTTATCTTATTCCCTCCTGTTATTTCAAGTTCATTCGTTCCTTCTGTATATGTAATTGTCTGACTATCTGTATTATCGAGATAATCATTCATGTTTATCTCTTTAGCTCCTGTTTTCCCGGTAATCGATAATTTATTACTAATAAGCTGTAGATCCTGAATTTCATTTGTCGGGCTGGCATCGGCATCGTTCTTGAGTTCGGAGAGATTAATTGTTGCAGTATCGCCAATAATACCTAATCTGCGTTTAACCGGATCCCATTTTAATGCCTGCTTATCATTATCAACCAGGTATTTAGACAAACTGACACCTGTCGAAGCAGAATTTTTTGATATTTTCAGAGAATCATTTTTTAGGATGATATCCTGTATTTCATTTGTCGGGCTGGCATCAGCATCATTCTTTAATTTCGAAAGATTCACGTTGCTTGTTGTTCCTGATATACCCAATATATACGCAGTCGTATCCCACATTAATGTCTGACGATAGGGTGACAGGCTCACGGGGTCCAGGGAACTGTTTGTTATCTTTAATTTATCATCCTGGGTAAGAATGAGATTCTGAAGTTCATTTGTGGGATCCCCGTCTTTTTCGATTGTGGCAAGATTTATTGTATTTCCTCGTGTGAGTGCCAGATTATACCCTCCTGTTCCGTCATTTGAAACCTCAAGGTTTTGAAGCAGTGGTACGAGGCTGACGGTTGAAGTCGATCCGCTTATTGATAAGTTGCTCCCGTCGAATGAGAGAGACTGGTCATCTGAAGCCGGATCTCCTGATTCCCCTTTTTCGCCCCGGTCACCTTTTGGTCCTGCTGGACCCGGTTCCAGTGATTTTTGTGCATAAAGTGCATAAGGTACTGCAAGGAATGGCATAGTTCCCATATCCATGTAATCGTTTTCGAACTGGACTTCAACTTTCAGGTAATGGTTTGCTTGGTCCCATGCAATTTCCGAAAGGCTTTTACTCTTATAGTTCCCCGTAGATACACCATGTCCTATTACAAGTGAAAAAACTCCGAATCTGGAAGTGATGACATTCTGATGCACTTCCTGGAAAATGGGTGTAGACAGAGGATCTTCTGATATAACCGAAAACCTGACGCTGATCTTTGTATTCGCCAATTCATTGCCTGCACTATTTCTCGCGACTGCCTGGTAATGGATACCCATAGGAACGGTGTTTTGTCCCATAATGCTAAAGCTTACAGTCATCAATGCTATCAATAAAAGAGATCCTTTTACAAGTTTCGAGGTCATATTCTCCGGTTTATATTTTTTGAATTCTGAAAGTCCTGTTGAACAACCCGTCTTCACTCATTATCCTTATCATATAAAAGCCGCTTACCATCTCTTTTACATTGTAAGGCTCGCGATAAAAATAATCATCGCCGAAACTTTTCTTGTCCGAAATAATTACTCTGCCTATAAGATCAAGGAATTCTATCTTAAATGACCTTCCCTTTTCACCATACATTTCGATAGTCAGATAATCATTAACAGGATTCGGGTAAACCTTGACACCTGATCCAACAGGTCTTATTTCACTTGAAAATTTAATATTGGGCTGCTGAAATCCCTGGGTGAAGATGTAAAATGAACATCCTGTTACTTCAACAGCTGTCTCTCCAACTGTCTGTGAATAAGACACCTTGCCGCTTGTTGTAACTCCTGCAAGTGGAACAAGAACCTGGTGAGACAATTGCTGTGAATGCAAATTTGTCCACAAAACAGGAAAGCATAATACAATAATCCTGAGTACTTTTAACATAATAATATGTATCTCACAGAGTGATCAAAAATAAATATAATTTTGACAAAACAAGCTTTTTTGTTGATAAATGTGTTAAAAACTTATTCGAATGTATTCTCAATATTATCTTTTTTTTGCTATAGAGTTATGGTTTTTTGACCGGATATTCTTTCTAATTTTACGTTAACTCCTTAAATCACAGAATGTTAAAGCCTTATTTATACCATAATCTTATTGAAGCCGGATGCGATGAAGCCGGGAGAGGATGTCTTGCCGGCCCTGTAGTCGCTGCCGCAGTCATTCTTCCTAAGAATTTTAAGCACGATGTCCTTAATGACTCAAAGAAGCTCAGTGCAAAACAAAGATTCACTCTCCGTGACGAAATTATTGATAAGGCAATCGCCTGGAATGTAGCTTTTGTAGACAACGATGAAATTGATCTTATGAACATCCTGAGGGCTTCAATAAAAGCGATGCATCTTGCAATTGACGGCCTTCACAGAAAGCCTCAGTTCCTACTGATCGATGGCAACAGGTTCTTTCCCTATAAAGAGATTAAGCATCAAACCATAATCAGAGGTGACGGTCTATATTTTTCAATCGCAGCAGCTTCAGTACTGGCAAAAACATTCCGTGATGATTATATGGACAAGATCCACACCGAGTTCCCTGAATTCGGCTGGGACAGGAACAAGGGCTACGCTACTTCATTCCACCGCAAAGCAATTATAGAGCATGGGGTCACCAGATTCCACAGAAAAACCTTTTCACTTTGCGAAACGCAGCTTTCAATTGATTTCTGACATAGCCTCAATTCAATATAAAAGTTATATTTGCCAATTGCTTAAAATAGATCCAAAATATAATAAATCATGAAAAAAATTCTTAGTATACTATTTATTATTCTCATCAGCGCCGGATTCAGGGCCAGGGCTGATGAAGGAATGTGGCTTCTTCCGCTGATCGAGAAGATCAATGTCGGAAAAATGACAGAACTCGGACTGAAGCTCTCTGCAGAGGATATTTATAGCATCAATAAAGCCTGCCTTAAGGATGCTGTAGTGAGAATGGGCAGAGGATTTTGTACAGGTGAGATAGTCTCTTCACAGGGCCTCCTGCTAACCAATCACCACTGCGGATATGGTTTCCTTCAGGCTCATAGTTCAATTGATCATGATTATCTCGCTGACGGTTTCTGGGCAATGACAAAAGATCAGGAGTTGCCAAATCCCGGACTGTCAGTCTCTTTTCTTAAAAGTATCGAAGATGTCACGGATCAGATCCTGGCAAATGTAAGACCGGATATGACTGAAGCTCAAAGAAGCTCAGCCATTAATGAAGCAAGGACGGTAATTGAGAAAAAAGCAACTGAGGGAAATAATTACTCAGCGTCAGTTTCTTCTTTTTATGGTGGAAATTATTTCTACCTTCTTGTTTATGAAAGTTATAATGATGTCAGATTAGTTGGCGCACCTCCTTCATCAATCGGTAAATTCGGATTCGATACCGACAACTGGGAATGGCCTCGTCATACAGGCGATTTCAGTGTTTTCCGCGTATATTCGGGACCTGACGGCAAACCTGCTCAATATTCAAAAGACAATATTCCCTTAAAGCCAAAATACTGGCTTCCGGTCTCAATTAAAGATCTTAACAAGGATGATTATGCAATGATTCTGGGTTATCCTGGGAGAACTCAAAGATATTACACATCCTATGAAGTCAATGAAATGATGATAATCGGAAATCCTATAAGGATTAAGGTAAGGGGTATAAAACAGGATATCTGGATGGCAGATATGATGGCCGATCAAAAAATAAATATTCAATATGCTTCAAAGTATTCGGGTTCTTCAAACAATTGGAAATCGTCAATAGGCCAGAATAACCAGCTTAAAAACCTCCATGTAATGGATAAGAAACAGCAGATTGAAAATCAGTTCAATACGTGGGTCAACACTGATGCAGAGCGCAAAGCAAAATATGGTGAAGCATTGAATCTTATCAAAAAATCAATTGAGGGAAGGGCAGAATTTGCTGCAAAAAGAATAAAGGATAACCTGGGAGACATGTATAAGGATTACAGTGCTCCGACCGATCAGAAATCGACAAAAGCGATGCTGAAGCTTTACAGGGCTGATGTGCCGGTAAAATTTCATCCCGATTTTTATACAACCGTTGTAGATAAGAAATTCAAAGGCAATGTTGACAAATTCGTAGATAACATGTTTGCTAAATCTGTTTTTGTCAGTGAGGCAAAATTGACTGCATTTCTTGACAAGCCGGTACTTAAGACTCTGGAGAATGACCTTGTTATAACTACATTTAACTCGATCAGCAAAGTCCTGCAGAGCGTGGCAGCAGAGCGCAGTAAGTTCGATACAGATCTTATCACCGGTCAAAGGATCTGGGTTGCTGCACTGCGTGAGATGACCCCTGAAAAAACACTTTATCCTGATGCAAACTCAACGATGAGACTTACTTATGGGACAATTCAGGATTATGATCCAAAAGATGCGGTCACATATAAATATTTTACAACACTACAGGGAGTAGTAGATAAATATAAACCGGGTGATTATGAATTTGATCTTCCGCAAAGACTTATTGATCTTAATAATAAAAAAGAATATGGAAGATATGGATCACCGAAAGGGTATATGCCTGTCTGTTTCCTTACCACCAATGACATCACAGGCGGCAATTCCGGAAGTCCTGTGATCAATGCAAAGGGTGAGCTTATCGGGCTTGCCTTCGACGGTAACTGGGAGGCTATGAGCGGTGATGTGGCTTTTGAACCTGCTCTTCAGAGATGTATTAATGTTGATATAAGGTATGTCCTCTGGATTATGGATATATATTCCGGTGCAAAACACCTCGTTGATGAGATGACGATTGTGCAATAATATATAAAACATGCATTTTAGCCTGAAAGAGATCTTTGCCGCATTCATGGTACTCTTTGCCATCATTGATATTCCCGGTTCAATTCCTATAATCGTTGACTTAAAATCAAAAGGCGTTAAAATCCAATCTTTAAAAGTTACCATCACCTCACTGCTGATTTTTCTCGCTTTTCTGTTCATCGGCACACCCCTTCTTGGAGTATTCGGAATTGATGTCTCTTCATTTGCTATCGCAGGTGCATTCATAATTTTCCTTATAGCGATGGAAATGGTCCTGGGAATTGAACTTTTCCATCAGGATGCTCATGGCAACGGAGCCATATTCCCAATCGCTTTCCCCCTGATTGCCGGAGCCGGATCAATAACCACCATACTCTCTCTTAAAGCTGAATATCAGACAATAAATATTTTCATTTCCCTGATCCTCAATATGGTAGTTGTATATTTCGTTTTGAGGCTTACTTCATTTTTTGAAAAGATCCTCGGACATGGCGGATTGCAGATCCTGAAAAAAGTGTTTGGTGTGATCCTTCTTTCAATCGCCATAAAGCTATTCATCTCAAATACCGGTATTGTCCTTCACCATGTCAAATGAGATTGCAATTTATACTGACGGGGCCTCCAGCGGAAATCCGGGTCCGGGAGGATACGGAGTTGTACTGAAATCAGGAAAACATAGGCTGGAAAAATCAGAAGGCTTCAGGCTGACGACAAACAACCGCATGGAGCTACTGGCGGTTATAACCGGTCTTGAAGCATTGAAAAAAATCGGGAGTAATGTGTTAGTGTATACTGATTCAAAATATGTGGCCGATGCGGTGGAAAAAGGATGGGTGTTCCAATGGGAATCAAAAGCATTTAAAAAGAAAAGGAACCCTGATCTCTGGATCAGGTTCCTGAAGATCTACAGAAAACATAAGGTGAGATTCATCTGGATAAAAGGACATAATAATGAACCTGAAAATGAGCTTTGCGACAGGATGGCCGTTGAAGCCTCAAAAGGCAATACCCTTTCAGAAGACACAGGATATGTACCTGAATCAGAGAAAATTAATTTGTTCTGAGATCGCAATAGGAATAAAATATTTTTTGTTATTTTGAAATAATTAGTGCATTTTTGTATAAATAACCGGAGATGCAAAAGCTCTATATCAAATCATCCAGAATCACTCCCGAGATCTATCTGTCACCCGATGAAAATATATTCTCCATTAAAGGCGTTTCGGCACCAGAAGATGTAAGGACTTTGTATTACCCTGTTATAGAGTGGGTTAAGATTTTTGTTGATGATATACTGGAAGGAGTCATTAAGACCTTTAATAATGAATCACCCATCAGATTGCAGATAGATCTGTCATATTTCAATTCCTCTTCTGCCAAATTTCTTTATGATATATTTATGGAATTCAAACGACTTAAGGTTTTTAAGGTTCCGATGGTCGTTGAATGGTTTCACGAAACAGAAGACAGAGATATGTTAGATGCCGGTTCAGATTTGTCTCAGCTGGTAGAAATGGAATTTACCTATATATCGAAATCAAAGAATGAAAAATGAGGGGACAGGAAGAACTTTACTCCCTTCTCGAAGAGCTTAATATCAGCTTCGAATATCACGAACATCCTCCCCTGGCAACGATCAACGATGCAATTATCCATTGGAAAGACTATAATTCCGGAAGGTGCAAGAATATTTTCTTCCGCAATCATAAGGGAGACAGGCATTATCTGGTAATCCTGGAGCATCTGGCTAAACTTGATATCCATGATCTGGAAAAAAAACTCAGACAAGGTAAGCTGACATTTGCATCAGACCAGCGGCTTAAAAAATACCTTGGACTTGATCCCGGAGCTGTTTCTCCGTTCGGCCTCATCAATGACAGGGAAAAGAATGTTCACCTTTTCATTGATCAGAAGTTGCAGGAGTCTGATCGCCTGGCATTTCATCCTAATGTAAATACGGCTACTGTAGTCATCTCGAGAATTGATTTCTTAAAGTTCCTTGATTATACAGGGAACGGTTATGAATTTATTAAGCTGTATGATTAAGAACCCCCCATCCCCCCTGAAGGGGGGCTAAAACCTATTCCAAATAAATATAATGATTGATCTTAGGCCCCCTTTAGGGGGCAGGTCGCACTTCAGTGCGACCGGGGGTTTTTTCCATTTTTATATGCAGGCTGTTTCCAGGCTTCCATTGGTTCGAACTTGCTCATAGCTGCCCAACGGATACCTCTTTTCTGTATCTCAACCGCCTGCGGAACATTAAAATCTGAAGCAACATGGCCAAGGGATGAATAGAAAACCCTTCCCTTGCCGTAGACTTTTTTCCAGGCTACCGGAACAATATTCCCCCCGATCCACGATGCATTTTTATCAGTGAATGTAGTGGTTGCCAGGACCTTTACGTTGGGATCGACCTGAACATAATATTGCTCAGAATGCATTGCAAAATCAGCTAATCCTTTTGTAACCGGATCCTTTTTGTCAGTAATGTTTACGGTGTAATCTATCACTCCCCCCGGATGAGCAACCCATTGTCCTCCTACCATGAACTGATATTCAGTATTATTCCTGAATGAATCCCCCAGGCCGCCATGCCATCCGGCAAGGCCTACGCCGCTTTTTATGGCTTCTTCGAGTGCTTTTTCCTGGGGACCAGTAATTGTTCCCATTGTCCATGCCTGAATTATCAGATCAAATTCATTTTTAAGATCGAAGCTGGTATATGAATCAAGTGTATTGGAGACTGTGACTTTTGCTCCTTCAGACTCTATCCATGGAACGAAAATATCACGGCATTTGTCAGGTTCATGGCCCATCCATCCACCCCAGACATATAGCACCCTCTTGCCCTTTAAAGGTGAATTATCCTGAGCAATTGCATTGCTCCCTGTAAAGAAAAAAATTATCAGTGCTGCAACACTAACCAAAAAAAAGGATCTGCGTGTCATCATTATTTAAGGATTTTGAGTCTAAGGTAATAATTTATATCGTTCATTATATCTCTCGCTTAATGCTAACGGTCAATTGAAAGCTGCTTCCTGTAAAATGATTCCATAAGTAAAACAATAATTGCTTTTTTTTTATGCAGGATTCATACGATTATTAAAGGTCTATATAAGGTCATTAATTTCGAAAATAATTTTTTTAAAATAATTATAAATAATCGCCCGGTTTGCATCAAATTTAATTCTTATCCGTCCTTAACCTGAAAACCAACCATAACTGAAACTTTGCATGAAAAGAATTTTAATCTCACTGACAGTTTTATTGGTGACATTTACGGCAGCCTTCGGACAGACTCTTGAAAAGAAGAGATATAAGGCTACACGGGTCACCGAAGCTCCTGTTATAGACGGTATTCTCGATGAAAATATCTGGAAGACAGGAGAATGGATCGACGATTTTACACAAAATCAGCCCTTTAACGGACAGAAACCAACGCAGAGAACTGAATTCACGATTCTCTTTGATGATGACAATCTTTATGTAGCCATTAAGAATTTCGATACTGATCCCGACAGTATCGT
Organism: Bacteroidia bacterium; assembly: GCA_026391595.1. Lineage (GTDB taxonomy): Bacteria > Bacteroidota > Bacteroidia > Bacteroidales > VadinHA17 > LD21. The sequence continues at coordinate 2,153 of JAPLDY010000062.1, read as the reverse complement.
AAACCGGCTTACACGACGCGACAATGCTGATGGAGACCTCTCGGGGGTGCTGTTTGATAGTTTTCATGATCTTCGGACATCGTTTCTTTTCGGAGTCGCCTCCTCCGGTGTAAAATACGACATGATGTTCACTGAAGACGGACAGAATCAGGATGAATCGTGGGACCCCAACTGGTGGGTAAAAACATCTATAAACAAGGAAGGATGGGTTGCAGAGATGAAGATCCCATTCAGTCAGGTCAGGTTTGACAAGAACTCAGGTGATGTCTGGGGACTGGAGGTGGCAAGGATAATTTACAGAAGAAATGAACAGGACTTCTGGCAGCATATACCCAGAGATGCGCCGGGATTAGTCCATTTATTCGGAGAGCTTTCAGGACTCGATGGTATTAAGCCGCGGAAAATATTTGACATTACTCCTTACGGTGTCGCAAAACTGGAGACCTTCAAGAAAGAGCCGGGAAATCCGTTCACCTTCATGGATAAAGGGCGAAGGTATGGTCTGAATGGCGGTCTTGATGCAAAGATCGGCATCACGAACAATATGACGATGGATCTGTCTATTAATCCCGATTTCGGACAGGTAGAAGCCGACCCTTCGGAAGTTAACCTTTCAGCTTACGAAACTTACTTCTCAGAAAAAAGGCCATTTTTCATAGAAGGGAAAAATATCACCAATTTCAATATCGGGATCGGCGATGGTGACTCCGGGAATGACAACCTGTTTTATTCAAGACGCATAGGTCGTCAACCGGTAGGATACCCGGATCTGCAAGAAGGATGGTATGCAGATGTGCCCACTGCAACTAGTATTCTCGGGGCAGCCAAGTTAACTGGAAAAACAAAGAATGGACTTTCTCTTGGATTCGTTGAAGCAGTGACATCAGGTGAACTGGCGACTATAGATACTGCCGGAGGAAGAATTAAGGAGCTGGTGGAACCTCTTACCAATTTCTTTATCGGAAGAGTCCAGCGTGACTTTAATAAAGGGAATACGCTCGTCGGCGGAATATTCACCAGCACAAACAGGGATGTTGACGCCAATCTCTGGAGATCGGATATCGATGCCATGATGGGTGACTACCTGCATAAATCGGCATATACCGGAGGCATAGATTTCACACAGTTCTTCAAGGAGAAAGCATGGTCGTTCAACCTGAATACTGCATTCAGCCAGGTGAACGGTTCAAAGGAAGCAATTGCCCGTACTCAAAGATCTTCTGCACGTTATTACCAGAGGCCTGATAATGACCATACAGAATTTGACCCGGACAGAACTTCCCTTTTCGGATCAGGTGGCAGGATGCAAATTGCTAAAAACAATGGACACCTTAATATAATGGCAGTCATAAAATGGAAAACACCGGGTTTTGAAACAAACGACCTGGGGTACATGCAGAACGCAGACGAGGTCCTTTCAGTTCTTTGGGCAGGCTATAATGTTTGGGACCCAAAAGGGATTTACAGGAGCTGGAATATTAATGGGGATGCTTATCTCGTAAATGATTTTGGCGGCGAAGTGCTCGGAGAAGGTCTTGAATGGAATGGGAACATGGGATTCAAGAATTACTGGAACGCATGGACAGGAGGAAATATCCAAAGCAATGGACATTCATCAAATATCCTTCGCGGTGGTCCCATGATGTCGGTTCCTGGCAACATAAGCGCGCGGATGGGATTTTCTTCAGATTATCGCAAGAAACTCACATTTGAATATTTCATTAACGGATCATCGGGATTTGAAAATAATTCAAAGAGCATGTACACCGAGATTAATGTCGGATACAAGCCATCCAATTTTATTTCCTTTGACTTTGCTCCAGGATTCAGCAGATCATTCAATGAGCTTCAATACGTTACAAAAACAAGCCACAACGGCAATGACAGGTACATTTTTGCATCAATCGACAGGAAAACATTGAATGCCTCCTTCAGGGTGAACTTCAATCTGACCCCGGATCTTACATTGCAGTACTGGGGTCAGCCATATGTCGCATCCGGAAAGTACTACAACCATAAAGTGATTATGGAGCCTATGGCTGATAACTTTCGCGACAGGTTTTGGACATTCACTCGGCAACAACAAGAATATGATCCAGCTGAAAACCGGTATAACATTGATATAGACAATAATGGCAGCAATGATTACTCAT
>JAPLDY010000111.1 GCA_026391595.1 Bacteroidia bacterium | reverse complement strand
GTTTATTAACTAGTATTAAAACGATTATTAAAATTAGATAATATTTTGGATATAATGAAAAAGTATGAAGGGAGGGAGATTCCTCATATCGCTGCGCTTTATTCGGAATGACAGCATTTCTTTTTAAAATAGTTTAACGGGGAGGAGATTCCTCATTTCGCTGCGCTCAATTCGGAATGACAGCATTTCTTTTTTAGATGGGAAAGCAGGCGAAAAGGCTTGTGCCTTTTCGCCTGCTTTCCCATTTTTTACCGAATTAAAGTGTCATCCCGAGCGGTAGAGAGGAATCTCCCTCACATATTCAATCATAAAAAAATTATTATCTTTGCGGCTTAATAAGGGTCCCGTAGCTTAACTGAATAGAGCATCTGACTACGGATCAGAAGGTTAAGAGTTTGAATCTCTTCGGGATCACAAAACAAACTATGCTCCGAAAGGAGCATTTTTTGTTTGAATTGCCAAGTAAGCCGCAAGGCTTAAACTCTGAAAGGAAAACAAAAAATGAGAGTCCCGCTTCAAGCGGGACTACATAGTTTGTCTTGTTGTAGCCTCCAATCAGGGTTAGCGAGTTCCGCATCAGCGGGACGAGCAATCACTTTGGGATCACGAGAGAAGCTAGCAATCCTTTGTAAAACAAAATGATAACCCCCCGGAGCTAATTCCGGGGACTCACTTATCAGAGCGTTGGTATGCAGTGCTTTGGCTTACTGCAAAAGCACTCAGAACACCTTCTTACAAACCATAAAGGCAACGGACAGCAGCTCCATTGTTATTATTGTTGTACCCCGAAATCAAATCCTCGCTATTGGTGTCCACTGACCAGGAACTGGCCGATCCTTCCCCACCTGTTGTTGTCCACCAGTTCTCATATAATCCAATGCCATCAAATATTCCATCAAATGTACGGCTTCCTCCGGGAAGGGCCGTAAAACCGGTCACATTTGTCGCGCCCAGGTTCGGGCTCATCCAATGGGCAATACCTGTTTCTTTAAGCAGGCCTCCTACATATACGCTACCCAAAAAGGCTGACAGGTCTGACCAATCCAATTCGGAAGGTACATGCCAACCTGTTGGGCATACATTTCTATTACCATTACTATAGGCATCTACAACGTACCAGTTGTACAATACTCCGTAAGTGGGTTTATAAGTAGCTGCATCATTATCGAACCAACAGTATGCAGGTGTTGTTAATGCTGTCCATACTGTATCGTAAGTAATATTTGGTATGGCTGTCCCATCGCTATATCTGGTGGCTTTTAAATCTTCTGCCATCCAGATCTGTTGTCCAATCCTGATGGTTTTATATGTATTGCCATCCACGTCAATAACCAGAGAAGTGTCCTGAAGATAATTCCCGGAAACATTAATGTTCCCAGCCACGAGTAAATTATTTTTCAAATTCAATACTCCTGATATGCCAATGGTATCCGGATTAGCCTGCAGCAGGTATTTTCGCGCATTATCCTGATCGAAACCTACAATATTGAATGTTGATGAAGAATTCGCATTTAGTGACCTGACATAAACTATGGTACTATCAGGGGTGACTGATAAATACCTATCCCCCGATCCTTTTGCCATATCGTAACCGCCAACAGCAAATCCGCCTTTTAAACCTTTGCCTCCACTGTTATTAAGATATACTCTTGTGCTGTCGGGTGTTACATTCAGGTAATTTTGAGGTGTTCCACCTTTCGCCATATCATAACCACCAACAGCAAATCCGCCTTTTGTTCCTTTCTTTGCAGGATTATTGTCGACATAAACCCTAACACTATCGCTGCTTACGGTAAGCAGATTATGAACGCCTTTTGTATCATCGTAGCCTCCCACAGCAAACCCACCCTTTGTGCCTTTGGATCCGTCATCAACATATACTCTCACTCCTTCATTGTAAACGGCGAAGACAGTATTGCCTTCCTTATTTTTTACTTCGAACAGCGCTTCATCCATATTGTCAGTTGTGCCGGTAATCCCAAGCTTATCAAATGGGCCTTCAACTTTTTTTGCAACCAGGGAATAAGGGACTGACCATATCTGGCTGGTTCCCATATCTATCCATACCTGTCCCTGATATTTGATTTCGGTCTTCAAAAAAAGAGTCTGTGCACCCCAGTCTATTGCTGAAAAAGAAGTTGCCGATCCTCCGGTTTTCGTTCCTGTTCCTACTGCAATTGATATCAATCCATACTGATTGGTGCTCACAGAGGAATGTTCTTCCTGCCATTTAACCTGTCCCCCGATAAGTGACGTCACAATTGATATCCTTACAGGAATTGTCTGACGGGTAATCAGAAGTCCATTACTATTCCGTAAGATTGCCTGGTAATTGAAGCCCTGTGGAACTTGAGAAAACAAAAGGCAAAATGAAAAAGATAAAAGGGCGGAAAGAATGATTTTTGCTTTCATGGCAAAAGAGTTTTATGATCTGAAGGCATAAAGGTGTAATGTCCTTAATGTATAAAGGCACAGGAGCCAGTAATAGAATACCACAACTTCACTAATCCTGACAACTTCTCAATAAATCAACGGATTAGATGAAAATAAGCAATATAAAGTGCAAGTTACACCTTGTTTAAGCCAAAGTCAATTTTATTTATAGAAGAAGCCCCAGGAGTCGATCCGATCGTTACAAAATCTTACAAGGCAATTTGTCTGTATTTTATTTCAGACGGATGTATTTTTCAATATTATAACCCTCTTTAAGCTGCCAGATATAAATAAAAGCCCCAGGAACTGATCCGGGGGGCTTTGGGTCATTAGCATTAAGGTAAATAAGTCCTTTAAAAATCAGTTACCATCCACTGAATGAGATTATCGATAAATGGTTGAGGCATAATCTGAAGGCCATTTACATCGCCGATAAAGAATATCTTGCTTTTCGGGTAGTTGAGAATTCCCATTACCGGAGGCGCCACAGGTTCGCCTTCATCCTTGATTCCGTTAAAATTCAAATCTGCATAATCATTTTCACCTAACCATCCAAGTATCTGAATATCAGGATTCAGGTCTGCATTGATAAGAACGGAGCCTGCAATATAATTGAGGCTGGTTAGATTTTCGGTAATAATATGACTGGTAAACTTACTTACCTTACCTCCTGCAATGCCCTTGAACTCTAAGCCCAGGAGATCACCCAGTTCATCTTTCGGATCGTACTTTTTGTGATCGGTGAAAAAGACAAGGTTCATACCTCTTTTGACAAGTTTGGAATAGACATCAAGTTCATTTACAGTATAAGTCTGGAATCCATTAACTCTGATAACTATAAAGTACCCCATAAAATGCTCCTCTTTAAGCTCAACCTCACTGCCTAGTTCATCTACTTTGAATCCTTTCTGACGAAGCAGGTCAGCAAATACCTTACCCTGATGATACTTGTCGGGATTAAAACCTGTCTGTTCTGATTGTGGGAACCACCATACTCCACCATCATGCGAGGCATCAATAACAATCCGTTTACTTACCGGAACTGCTGTTACATTCCACTGAGCCCTCCAATTATTTATATCTTTTAGCTCGTAAGTAACCGTCCGGGAGAAATCTATAGTCGAACTCCCTGAAACCTGCTCCACCCCATTTAAATAAACAGAGATACCCGTAGGAACCTCAAACCAGGGAACTAACTTAGTAATATCCACATCAGACTCAACTTCAAACTTTACCTGTTTCTGATTACTTTTTATGGCAGTAGATAGTATTGTCTGTCCATTTGTTGAAAATGCAAGAAAGCCTCCCTCAAGCTCAGGATTCTGAACTGCCGGTTCATCTTTCTCGCATGACAATACTGTAAGAAGTAAGCATAAGAGAAAAAGTATACTGATACGCATAGCTTTAATGGTTAATTGTTGGCATTATTAATGTTAAATTCCACAATACATATTAAAATAAGCGTATTAATGAACTCAAGAGTTTTAATATTTTCAATACCAAAGTTACGCCATGTTTAAGCTAAAGTCAAGTTTATTTTACAAGGTGTGTTTAAATAAGAAAGCCCCAGGAGCTGATCCGGGGGCTTAATATCAATAAATTGGGTTTTCTAACTTTGTTTTTCTTTGTCTCTTGCCAGCCTGCGAACAATAGCTTCATTATCCTCCCTCGCCTGTAAATCCCTTACAATTGAATATTCTTCCCTGCGCCTTGTTGCAGCTATTTTATCTTCCTCTTTTATTTCGGGGAAATGATCCGGTATTGTTATTTCTTTTTTCATGATGCAAATATACGAATAAATTCAGCCAATATTACATTTAATTTATAGTGTCGTTAAGAAATCTAAATCGGGTGAGCAATAAAGGACAAAGTCTTTTATCCCTTCATAGACATTCCTGGAAAACAATATTTTATTCTTTTTGAATATATCTTCAACTTCCTTGCAGGTTTCCTGCTCGCCAAATCTGTTATAATCATCAACCATAATACAAAAATGATTAACATCAATATTTTCCGATATTAATGACAATATCTGCGGACGAGAATACCTTCTTGAAGCAGAAGGAGCATCAATAAGTATTAAATCATATTTGTTCCCTTTAACAATCCCCTCGAAACCCTTTACGCTCATGGTTGTAAACCCTTTGTAAATTATTTTTGCGCTTTCAACCTGAACAATCTGAGCATTAAGTGGCATATTAGCGGTTTGACTGTAAAAATTTATCCAGTCAGGATTATGTTCAAATGTTTTAACATCGACATTGCTGAAATGATCAGCATAACGATACAGCATATTTGATGACTGACCTAACCCAAATTCAATTATATGCTCAGGTTTTATAGTATCTAAAACTCTGTATAATACATAGAGAAAAGAGTAACCCACAGCGTACCTGCCTGGAGAAAAGCTTTTATTATGGAGCCACGTGCTATCAGCGATAGTGCTGTTAAATGTGTTTGCCCAATCCAATTCATAAAGGATCTTTGTTTGTTTCCTGATTTTTTTGGGCATATTTATGCTTGCAAAAAACCTGTTTATATAAAAAAAAATCTTCATAGTAAATGATTTTTTGTATATCTGTCTGAATTGACCGGAATGATTTGTCTGCATCAAAGATAGATTTTAAATCATGGATTTCACTAAAGTCTCTATCTTTAATAGATCTTAAAATAATCTGTTTGTGGTACCCAAAAGCCTGCATATAATTACTCTTAATATCCCCTACCCTCCTGATTACGGAGGGATTATCGATTCCTATTACCGGATAAAATCGCTTACTGAGGCCGGTACTGAGATCCATCTTCACAGCTTTGAATATGGCAGGCAGCATTCTGAAGTACTTGAATCATTATGCAAGTCAGTCGACTATTATCCGCGTAATACATCATTTATTAAGAATATGTCGCTCAAGCCTTACACAGTAGCCTCAAGGGATTCTGAAAAGCTTCTTCATAACCTTCTAAAAGACGATTGCCCTATTCTGTTCGACGGTCTCCATACTACTTATTATCTTGATCACCCTTCTCTTTCAGGCAGATTGAAGACCGTCAGAGTTCATAATATTGAGCATCAGTATTACAGTACTCTGGCCCGGTTTGAGATGAATCCTTTTAAGAAGCTCTACTTTGGTTTTGAGTCGTTAAAGCTCAGGCAATATGAAAAAATTCTTGACAAAGCCGATATCCTTCTGACAGTATCTGACAGCGATCAGGAATATTTTGAAGGACGATATCACAACGCTGAGCTGATCCCTTCATTTCATCCCTGCGAACATGTTGAAAGCCAGGAAGGAAAAGGCGACTTCATTGTATACCATGGCGATCTGTCTGTTAATGAGAATGCTATCGTAGCAGAATACCTGATATCAAAGATCTTTTCAAAATTACCATATAAGTGTGTCATTGCCGGAAAGAGTCCTTCATCTCATCTTAAGGCAAAAGCCACCGCATTTAAAAATATAAGCATCATCCCGGATCCTGGTAATGATCAGATGTCAGGCCTTATAAAGGATGCTCAGATAAATCTGTTATTCACAATTTCGGCCAACGGACTGAAGCTTAAAGTTCTGATTGCCCTATTTTCAGGGAGACACTGCCTTGTGAACAGCAATATTTTAAAAGGTTCCATGCTTGGCCCGGCATGTCAGATTGAAGATTCCGCTGATGGCATCATTGAAAAGATCCATCAGCTGATGAAACAGCCATTCACGGAACAGATGATAGCTGAAAGAGAAAAAATGCTTGAAGCCTATTCCAATAACTTCAATGTTAACAGATTACTGCGATTGATTTTTCCCGGCAACAGCAATTCACATTAAGCTTCAATTGCTTCCTGCCTGCGCTTCGGAAGCCAGGAAATAACGAGCGTACCAATAAGAGCCAACCCTATTAAAATAATAAATCCATATTGATAGGTCCCGAATTTATCGAACATCCCTCCGACCAGCATTGGCATTGTTGCCTCTGCAATCCCGTCAGCTACAAGTACTATTGCCATCACCCTTCCTAATGTTCTTACTCCGAACAGATCCCCTGCCATCAAAGGGATGATCATATAATCTCCGCCAAGGCCAAGTCCGAATACCACAGCGAAAACATATAACCTTCCCGGAAAGTCCGGCATCAGAAGAAGAGGTATGGAGCCTCCTACCAGGAGGTATATCAGGATCATCACATACTTCCTGGGAAACAGATCGGCCAGCCATCCCATCAGAACCCGTCCTCCAAGGCTCATGAATGCAACAAGAGAGATGATGTTGGCAATTGAAGATTCATCCATTACCAGATCCTTCATATAGAGCTTTAGGTGCTGGTTTACTCCTCCCACTGCGCCAATCGAGCACATACTGCCTAATGCAAGAATATAGAACCAGGGATTCCTCAGAATGGTCTTTATAGGAATAGCCGGCTCGGGTTTTATGGTCACATCGGTTTTTGAGGGCGAATCTTTAACAAACATAGCCAGCGGCACTGAAACAAGCACTATAATAATTCCCAATGCCACAAGAGCCATGTTCCATCCCAGATTTTTCTCGAGAGCTGCAACGAGTTGAGGGACAATTGTAAAACCGGTCCCTATACCCAAATATGCTATACCCATGGCCTTTCCACGGTTCTTTGTGAACCATCTTGAAATAAGCACCTGACATGGCAGTGGTCCACCAAATACATATCCCAGTGCGACAAAAACGTAGGAGGTATAGAAGAGGCTGAGCGACTTCATCATACTGAGTCCCAGGAATGCTATCAGTGTCATGAAAGCGCCTGTCATCAGCATTTTTCTTGGCCCGTATTTATCAACGATCCATCCTGCCAGAAAACCGAACAACGGAGCTACAAATATCTTAGCATAGGCATTCCCTGAAGTCACGATCTTGCGCGACCATCCGAAATCCTCAATATAGAAATTATAGAAGAGGGGAAGGCCGTAGAGAGCGAATCCCACGATTGCGAGCAGAGACAGGAAAGCCGCTATAATTATATAAGTCTGAGATCTGCGGGAAGGAGCATCCTGAAAAGAGTCAAATGTCATTGTTGCCATTTCTGTTATTATAGTGTGGTTATTTCTTCATATGGTTTTGCCGGCCAACCTGATCATGCTATAATAAGCGCTGCCAAGAAGAGGTGCATCTGATCCGAGCTGAGCTCTTTCAATTTTTATTTCAGACCGGCAATTTTCAAGTGAATTGGCAAAAGCGCTTTTACGGATCATATTTATATAGGAATCGCGGGCTTCCGACATACCGCCACCCAGAACAATTATTTCAGGTGCAAAGATGGCGGTAAGGTTCGCCAGTCCTATGCCAACAAGCTCAGCATTTTCTTTTACTGCCTTCTTTGCAGCGGGATCGTTCTTATAGCTTAGCTTAAAAACATCCTTTCCTGTGAGAGACTTTGCAGCATTGGAAACACTTTTTCCTGATAACTCGCAGTACCGTCTGACAAGTGCTGTAGCAGAAGCATAATGCTCAAATGATCCTTTTATTCCCTTGTCGCTCAGGCTATCGTCGAAATTTATAATCATCTGTCCCACCTCCCCACCGTTATCATTCACACCCCGGTATAATTTTCCATTGATTATTATACCCCCGCCTATTCCTGTCCTGAGGGTAACAAAGATCACATTATCATAATCCCTGGCTGCTCCAAATCTCTGTTCAGCAATCGTCATCAAATTTGCATCGTTGCCAACGAATGCCGGGAGACCAGTCGCCTTATTGATCAGCTTAGCCAGTGGAACGTTTTTCCAGCCCTTAATGCCACGGTCAGGTCCGATAACTATTCCCGCCTTATGATCTATAAATCCCTTTGCGGAAATACCCACGCAAATGGGATTTATGTCTGATTCAGCCACTTCCTTCCTGATGCTGCGAATGGCATTGACAAGATTTTCAATCAGATATTCGGATGTCTGGACATCAGCGAGTTTGTATGAATTCGCAGCTATTACTTCTCCTGTATAGGTAACAACTGCGATCCTTAAAGAATGCGTTCCAATGTCGGCGCCTATTGCTGCTGTATTCCGGAACATTTTTCTGTATATTACAAAATGGTCATAAATATAATATCTTTATAAATCATAAATGCGATATTAATTATTTAATGAAAAATGGAACAAGCGACCAGATCAAAGAGAGGCAGGAAAATCCTTATAGGGGCCTTAATCACTTTTTTGCTTATCATAATTGGGGGAGCTGTTTACCTGAGCACTCTTCTTCCAATTATAACAGGTTACTCTGCAAAGCATATGGGCTCCTGGGTTTTTATATCAGGAAGAGCACCTGCAGAGGTTGATTCAACAGACCTGAATTTTTCTTTTATAAAATATACAAAAGACAAGGTTGATTTCACCGACAGCAGTGTAACAAGCAGTTTCCTGTGGGGCCGGTCAAAATCAATTTACCGCGACAAGTTCGGAGTGACACTGGTCAGAAAGACAAAAGAAAACAAAATCAGAGAAGTGAAATTCCCTTCCATACCGCCTCCCGGATACTGCAAGGATACCATTTCATGGCCTATAGGAGATCTTTTTCCTGATACGCTTACTGGTATAAACCTTGAAAAGCTCTCCTCAATATCCAAAAAGCTTATCAGCGAAAACGGTTATGGTGGAAATGCTTTCGCGTTTATGGTATTGCATAAGGGAATACCTGTGGCAGAAGCATATAAGCCTCAGTTCAACAAAGAGACACGATTTCTGAGCTGGTCCATAGCAAAGAGCTTTGTTAATGGTATGGTCGGTGTTCTTGTAAAAGAAGGAGCCCTGGATATAAATAAACCAACTGGTCTGGATGAATGGCAAAATGATGACAGGCGCAACATCACCTGGAATGATCTGATGAGAATGCAGAGTGGACTTGAATGGAATGAAGATTACGGAAACAGGTCTGATGTTACAGTCATGCTTCATTGTACAAATAATATGGCGGAGTATGCATATAACAAACCTATGAAGTATCCAATAGGGACCAATTTCTTGTATTCCAGCGGGACTGTAAATATTATAAGTTATCTTATCAGGAAGCACTTCAATGATGACAACGCATATTATGCTTTTCCTTATGAACATCTTTTTTACAAGATCGGCATAACAGATGCTGTTATTGAAACGGACCCTTCAGGTACGTATGTCGGGTCCTCATATATGTATGCAACTGCGCGCGATTATGCGCGTTTTGCCTTGCTCTACCAGCAGGACGGAGTCTTTAATGGCGAACGCCTGCTGCCGGAAGGCTGGGTAAAATATTCCCGCGAGCCAGGTAATGCAAGCAATGGTGCGTATGGTTCGCTGTTCTATCTGTCTGATCATGAGGATGTGCCTTCAGCCCCTAAGGGTATTTATATGTGTGTAGGACATGACGGGAAGAGGATCTATATAATGCCCGATCAGGAGCTGATAGTTGTCGTTCTGGGCTATTCAAAAATAGGAACGATGAATTTTGACGGACTCCTTAAAGATATTCTCGGAACTTTATAGAAAACTTGCAATGGAAGAAAAGGTAAAAAAGATTTTTGAAGCTGAAGCATCTGCTATTAAGAATATACCTGTAACGGGATACTTTGAAAAGGCAATAGAAATTATTCATAAACAGGTTCACCTGAAAAAAGGGAAGCTAGTAACTTCAGGTATGGGCAAGGCCGGTGAGATTGCCCATAACATAGCTACTACATTCAGCTCGACAGGTACACCCTCGGTATTTCTGCACCCAAGTGAGGCACAGCATGGCGACCTTGGCATACTACAGGAGAATGACGTATTGCTTGTAGTTTCCAATTCCGGAAAAACGAGGGAGATCGTCGAACTGATCGATCTTAAGGATAGCCTGTATCCTTCAGTTCCTGTAATTATCATTACTGGTAACCCTGAAAGCCAGCTGGCACAGAAGTCAGATTGTTATATCCTAACCGGGGCTCCTGCCGAGGTATGTCCGCTTGGCCTCACACCAACAACTTCGACGACGATCTTTACTGTCATTGGCGACGCGCTCGTTGTTCTGATGATGGAAAAGATCGGATTTACAGCAAGTGATTATGCAAAAAGACACCATGGAGGTTACCTGGGTGCCAAGTCGAGAGAGAAATCCGGCAATCTTTAGCTTCTATCCTTCCTGATCTCTGCGAGAGTTTTTTCCATTGTTTCCTGGAACTTGTTGGCATCACCGATCCATTTGAGGATATTTTCACTCACCCTGGGATATTCCGGAGTTCTCATTGATACAGCCTCGAAAGCGTATTCCTTTAATTCAGCAACATTCTCAAGTACTTTTTCAAAATAGACCCTGAAAAAGGTGTCGGTAATAAAGAAATATCTTTTGCGCCTGGCAGAGATTGTCCTGTAATCAATGATCTTGTTTTGAAGGAGGAAGTTCAGTGAACTGCTAACTGAGCTTTTACTTGCCTGAAAATAATTTACGAGCTCTTCAAAAGTTCTTTCAGGAGCATCGCTTACTATGAAATAAGCAACTATCCTGCCCTGCATAGGCGTCAGTCCGAATCTCTCGAAAATCTTTCCTTTTTCTTCGACCAGTTCTAGGGTTACCCTCTCATGAGAAATCATTGTACGTAAATTAATATATTGACTGATACAAATTTATTCCAATTTCCGATTAGTTCTATAACTTTTGAACTAAAAAAACAAATTAAATAATTTTTTGCCGGATTCCATAAAAAGATTAGTTTTGAGAACTTAAGAGCAAAATAAAGGATTAATAATTATCATTCTATGGCAAGCAGTAAACAGTCAACTGGCTCAGGAAGGAACTACCTTATTTCAATTTCAATTATCGGGGTCTTATATTTCATTTTTGGTTTTGTAACCTGGCTCAACGGATCTCTAATGCCATTCCTGCAAACTGCATGTGAGCTAACCCCTTTCGAGGCTAGTCTCGTAGTCCTAGCTTTTTATATTGCATATTTTGTAATGGCTCTGCCATCATCATTTGTACTTAAGAGAACCGGATATAAAAACGGCGTCTTTATAGGCCTGTTAATAATGGCAGTTGGAGCTCTGATATTTATCCCGGCCGCATATTCGCGCATGTTTGGAGTATTCCTTGCAGGTTTGTTCATCCTTGGAACCGGACTGGCCTTGCTGCAGACAGCTACCAATCCCTTTATTACTATCATAGGTCCGCGTGAAAGCGCTGCGAAGCGTATGGCAATAATGGGTATCTGCAATAAGATGGCAGGGGTGATAAGCCCACTTGTTCTTACGGCAATGATCATGCATGGAATGGATAAGTTCAGCGAAAGCAATCTTGCCCTGCTGTCACTTGATCAGAAGAATCTGTTGCTCAATGAATTGGCTTCAAGAATAGTGATCCCTTACCTTGGTATGGCGATATTGCTGGTTCTATTCGGGATTCTGGTAAGGTTCTCATCCCTGCCGAATGAAATAGATATAGAGGAAGATGACCATGAAACATTAAGGGGATTTGTAAAACAAATCCCCGCAGCTCTTAAAATCCCTCATTTGCTTCTTGGGGTAATAACAATATTTGTTTATGTTGGGGTTGAGGTTATGGCCGCAGACAGCCTTACGCAATTTGGCAGGTCGCTTCACCTGTCATATGCACCAAAGCTGACATCTTTTACAATGGCCTTTATGGTATTTGGATATATACTTGGGATTGTACTCATTCCCAAAGTTATCAGCCAGGCAAAGGCACTTTTGTTTTCAGCAGTTCTTGGAGTTTTGTTTGCTTTTGGAGCCATCTACTCCTCTCAAACTGATAATAATCTTTTTGCAGCAATTTTTGGATGGATGAATAAGCTATTCGATTTCAATATCCCTTTAATCCCGAATGCTTTATTTTTCGTGACACTACTTGGATGGGCAAACGCGCTTATGTGGCCGGCGATATGGCCTCTTGCCCTCAATAACCTCGGAAAATACACTAAAATAGGTTCAGCCTTACTCATAATGGGGATAGCAGGTGGTGCCCTGATTCCTCCCACTTATGCCAAGATTGGTCAGTCAATAGGCTTTCAGACTGCTTTATGGATAATGGTACCTTTATATCTATTCATACTTTTTTATGCAATTTCAGGTCACAAGGCAGGACTAAAAGATGGATTACGATCTTAAAAAGATATTTGACTGTTTTGTTACCGAAGGCACATATTTAAATGGAGAGTCATTCGGCAGCGGCCATATTCATGAAACCTTCCTGATCAGAACTTTTCAGCCGGACAATGATAATTATATTCTTCAAAAAATAAATAGTACTGTATTCAGGAATATCCCCGAGCTACAGGAGAATTTAGAAAGGGTAACAGTTCACCTGCAAAAGAAAATAGCTGCTATACCTGGTTCCGATATTAAAAGAGAATGTCTTCAGCTAATATTTGCCAGAAACGGTAAAAGCTGGCATATTGATAGTTACGGCAATTACTGGAGAATGTTCGTTTTCATTGAAAACCACCGGTCATACGATATCGTAGATTCTCCCGACAAGGCTTACGAGGGTGGAAAAGCCATAGGCCGGTTTCAGGCATTGCTTGCAGATCTTTCCGGTGATCCTCTTTATGAAACAATTCCTTCGTTTCATAATGTTGAAATGAGAATTGAAAATTTTATGAAGATCCTGAAAAAGGATCCCGCCGGAAGAGTTAAGGAAACGGAAAAGGAGACTGATTTTATCTTGAAGAGGACGGAAAAGATGAGGATAATCGAGATTCTTGGAAGAGAAGGCAAGATACCTGTAAGAATTACCCATAACGATACAAAATTCAACAATATACTTTTTGATGAGAACGGTAAATCGCTGTGTATTATCGACCTTGACACGGTAATGCCTGGCTATTTTCATTCCGACTTTGGAGATGCTATCAGAACAGGGGCAAATATTGCGGCAGAAGATGAAAAAGAGCTTTCAAAAATTAAAATGGATATCAACCTGTTTGGAGCTTATGCCGGAGGATATCTTACTGAAACCCGGAATACACTTAATGCAATTGAAAAAGAATATCTTGCCTTTGCTCCTTTGCTTATGACTTATGAACAGGCCTTACGTTTTCTTTCCGACTATCTCGACGGAGATAAATACTACAGGATACAATTTGAACATCACAACCTTCAGCGGACAAGGGCACAGATTAGGTTGCTGGAGAGCATGGAGCAACAATACGGGGAGATGAAGAGAATAATTAAAAAGCTGACTTAACGGTTCAACGTTGCAGCGGTGCAGTGGCGCAAAGGCACTTAAGAAAGTCCCCTCCGGGGAGGGGCATGGGGTGGGTTATAAGATAAAGGATAAAAGATAAAAGACACAAGAAAAACTATATGGACTGGAATAAAGAGGAGATTAAGCAGCTTAAGACACTTGGCAACCCTGATAAAATTCAGTCCTTCCTTGATTCGATAGACTATAATCCGAACTATGAGTGTAGGTCTCCGCGATTGGTGATGAAGAAAAGGTCAGCTCACTGTTTCGAGGGAGCTCTTTTTGCTGCAGCTGCCTTGCAGTTCATTGGATATAAGCCCCTTATCATCGATATGAAAGCTGTGAATGATGATGATCACGTAATCGCTGTCTTTAAAGAAAATGGCCGGTGGGGTGCTGTGGCGAAGTCAAATTTTACATCACTCCGTTACAGGGAGCCTGTTTATAAAAGTGTCAGGGAGCTCATAATGTCATATTTCGATTTCTTCTTCAATACTGATGGCTTCAAATCCCTGAGATCATATTCCCGTCCGTTTGATCTGACTTTTTTTGATTCGCGGAACTGGGCTACAACTGATGAGGACCTTGAATATATTGGCGACAAGATTGAATCCCTTCATCACTATCCTGTTGCTACCAAAGGGATGATAAGTAAACTTTATATAGCCAGTGATACAATGATGAAGGCTGGTTTGCTGGGTTCAAAACCGGAAGGACTCTTTAAGCCGAAGAAATAATTATCTTGACAAAATGGAAAATATAAAACTTTACAAATACCGCTGGGTGGTTCTTGCCGCGCTGATGTTTATTACCATGATGGCACAGGTCCAATGGCTGACACATGCTCCTATAGCAAGAGCGGCTGAAGTTTATTACCAGGGCAGATTCAATACCAGATCATTTTTCAATATTGACTTTCTGGCTTCCTCATACATGATATTTTATCTTATTATGTGCATCCCTGCATCTTATTTCATCGACAAATTTGGGATTGTAAAAGGTGTGGGAACAGGTGCTATTCTTATGGCAGCAGGAGGTGCTATAAAAGGATTTTCAGGTAATTCATTTACAATGGTTTTGACAGGACAGATCCTTTTTGCCATTGCCCAGCCATTTGTCATTAATGCACCGACAGCAGTCGCAGCGAGATGGTTCCCTGTTAAAGAGAGAGCAATTGCAACAGGAATGGCAACGCTGGCACAATATATTGGTATTCTGATTGCCATGGTTGTCACACCAATGCTTATTGTCTCATCACCCTCGGACCCTGACTATGGTAACGGAATAGGAAGCATGGTCAGAATATATGGCATTATAACAATTGCCGCGTCAATTGCAGCACTTCTCCTTCTCAGGGAAAAACCTGCAAGTCCGCCTTCAGAGGAATCTTATGAACGGTTTGATTTCTTTCCGGGATTAAAGCACATTTTCAAATTGAGGGACATGTGGATAATTGTTCTGCTGTTTACAATTGGTCTTGGAGTTTTTAATGCCATAAGCTCAATGGTTGATTCGATAGCAAATTATATAGGCATTGATGATTCCAATGGCTTGCTGGGAGGACTGATGCTTATTGGCGGCATAATCGGAGCTATCATAATCCCCATATTATCTGATCTTTACAAGAAAAGAAAGCTTTTTCTTGTGATATGCGTGGCAGGAATGGTACCGGGAATAGCTGGTATAACATTCGCACCACAATTAACCGGAGGTATTGGTGTAAACCCTGCCGCTGCTCATACAGTTGCATTGATCGCCTCATTCATACTTGGTTTTTTTGTAATGAGCGCAGGCCCGATAGGTTTTCAGTACGCTGCGGAAGTTTCGGCTCCTGCCCATGAATCTACATCACAGGGACTCCTCCTGTGGGTTGGTCAGCTGAGCGGCATGATCATGGTAACGGGAATGAGCATGAAAAATAAAGCCTTTTTACCTGGTTTCATGGTTTCATTTGTGTTCTTAATCATCATTGCAGCCATCCTTATATTCTTCATAAAAGAGTCAGCGCTGATAAAGGCAGAGAAAGAAAAATAAGAAGTTACTACTTATCCAGTCGAAATAATTTGTGCATTAAATAACATAATGTCATTGCCTTACAATTTCATTTGGTAATTCGGTCGAATTATTGTTTTGTAGTTTTACCGATAATAACTATTTTTGCGCCGTTAATTTAAAGGTATGGATCTATCGGGGAAAAGTTACAAGGCCTTTCTTGAACGACAGGAGGCTCTTAAAAAACAATATAGCCCTAAACAGGCAGAAAAACAGCATTCAAAAGGCAAGCTGACTGCCCGGGAACGCATAGGTCTTCTTTTCGATGAAGGGACGTTCGAGGAAATAGATGCATTTGTAACGCCTGCTAACCAGCCAGTGGAATTCGGCAAAGTGGAACGTACTTATGGCGATGGCGTCATAGTCGGCCATGGAAAAGTGAACGGAAGACTGATTTTTGCATATGCGCAGGACTTCACAATTATGGGAGGTTCACTTGGATATGTACACGCCAAGAAGATATCAAAGATACAGGAAATGGCCCTTAAAATGGGTTCTCCGATAATTGGGATGATGGACTCCGGAGGCGCAAGGATACAGGAAGGAGTCGCAAGCCTGAGCGGATATGCATCTATCTTTCACAATATAATAAGTTCTTCAGGCATCATCCCGCAGATATCAGTGATAATGGGTCCGGCAGCCGGTGGTGCGGTCTACTCCCCTGCCCTCACCGACTTTGTTTTCATGGTGAACCATACAAGTTATATGTTTGTAACCGGCCCCCAGGTTGTAAAAGAGGTTCTGAATGAAGATGTTACATCTGACGAGCTTGGCGGGGCTATTGTACATGGCAGCAAAAGCGGAGTAGCTCATATGATCTATGACGATGAGGAGAATACAATACTGGCA
>JAPLDY010000119.1 GCA_026391595.1 Bacteroidia bacterium | reverse complement strand
GCTTAAGGATTACCTCGACATCAATATTGAACTGCACAAACTGTCTGTTATCCTCACAGGCATCGGCCTTGAGGTTGAAGCGATGGAAGAGTGGGAATCCGTGAAGGGAGGGCTAAAGGGTGTTGTCATAGGTGAAGTCCTGTCATGTAAAAAACATCCCGACGCCGATAAGCTTACTGTTACTACAGTCAATATTGGTACTCCCGAACCTTTGCAAATCGTTTGCGGAGCTCCTAATGTGGCGGCCGGCCAGAAAGTGCCTGTGGCCACCGCTGGAACGATGGTGTACAAAGGCGACGAAAGCCTTGAAATAAAAAAATCGAAGATAAGGGGAGAACTCTCCGAAGGGATGATCTGCGCCGAAGATGAACTGGGTATGGGCATCCTGCATGAGGGGATAATGGTCCTTGATAATAATGCTGTCCCGGGGACACCGGCCTCTGAATATTTCAAGATAGCCAGGGATACAATATTCGAGATCGGCCTTACGCCCAACAGGATCGATAGCGGTTCACACTACGGCGTTGCAAGGGATCTTGCTGCATACCTGAATATAAATGAGGGCCATACAAAGAGAGCAGTTATGCCATCGGTGGCATGTTTCAAGCCCGACAATAATGATAATCCCTACGAGATCGTCATTGAAAACAGTGTTGATTGTCCCAGGTATACAGGAATAACAATAAGCGGCGTAAAGATCGGAGAATCACCCGAATGGCTTAAGAATAAACTTAAAGCCATCGGACTTAATCCGATAAATAATGTTGTTGACATAACCAACTTTGTTCAGCACGAGATTGGTCAGCCCCTTCATTCCTTCGATGCCGACATGATTGAAGGTAAGAAGGTCATTATCAGAAATCTTCCCGATAAATCAAAGTTCATCACTCTCGACGGTATTGAAAGAAGCCTCTCGTCTAAAGACCTTATGATATGCAATACAAAGGAAGGCATGTGCATTGCCGGAGTATTTGGAGGAATAAAGTCAGGAGTGAATGAGTCTACAAAAAATATCTTCCTGGAAAGCGCATATTTCAATCCTGTTGCGATCCGGAAGACGGCAAGACGGCATGGACTTAACACCGATGCTTCCTTCAGGTTCGAAAGAGGGGCTGATCCAGAGATCACAGCCTGGGCATTAAAGAGGGCTGTGCTGCTTATCAAAGAGCTCGCCGGAGGAAAAATTTCGTCTTCCATCGTTGATATCTATCCCGAAAAAATCGACAGAAAAAAAGTTGAGGTCTGCTATGCCAATATCGACCGATTAATAGGCAAGCACATTGATCCACAGATAATTAAAAAGATACTGGGATTGATGGAGATAAATATTCTCAATGATAATGGGAACAATCTTACTCTTGAGATCCCGGCTTACAGAGTGGATGTTCACCTGGAAGCAGATGTCATAGAAGAGATCCTCCGGATTTACGGATACAATAATGTTGAGATAGATGATCATGTAAACTCAACTATGTATTCCTCGGAAAAGCCGGATAAGGAAAAGATCGTGAACATCATTGCTGATATGCTCACGGCTAATGGCTTTTCTGAAATAATGTGCAATTCTCTCAATCCTTCATCATTTTATGAGAACAGCGACTTCGATAAAGAACAGCTCGTAATACTTGCCAATCCCCTCAGTTCTGATCTCAATGCAATGAGGCAATCACTTTTATTCGGAGGTATGGGTTCGGTGGCATGGAACATAAACAGACAAAATCCCGATCTCAGACTTTATGAATTTGGCAACTGCTATTTCTTCAGAAAATCCGGGAAACCGGTTCCCATGGCTGACGATTATACTGAAAAAAAATCACTCGATATCTTCTTATCAGGCAATTCAGGGTGCCAGAGATGGAACAATAAGCCTGAATCCGTAAGCTTCTTCAATATAAAATCGACGACAGAAATGATCCTCTCCCGTCTTGGGCTTGATCCTGATAACCTGCCTAAAGGCGAGAGCACCAGAAAATACTTTGCTGAGTCCGTCACATGGTCCCTTAAAAACCTTATGCTAGCCGAGTCCGGCAGGATCTCAAAAGAATATCTCGCAAAATTCGACATCGGACAGGATGTATATTATGCGCATTTTGAATGGGACCTCCTTCTGGATGTAATTAAGGATCATACAGTTTCATAC
>JAPLDY010000168.1 GCA_026391595.1 Bacteroidia bacterium | reverse complement strand
GGCGGTCATTTCTGTCTCCTTGCCACCGGCGTTGATAACCTGACAATAGACAACGTGAAGATCGACACAAACCGCGACGCATTTGATATTGACTGTTGCAGGTATGTTCACATTACCGATTGCAGCGTCAACTCACCGTTCGATGATGCAATTGTCTTGAAAAGCTCATATGCTCTCGGCTTTGCCAGGGCTACCGAGAATGTGACTATAACAGGCTGCTCGGTACATGGATTCGATATAGGAACATTTCTGGACGGTACTTACCAACGTAAGAATTTTAACCGTGTGCCCGACAGGGGAGCAGTAACAGGAAGAATTAAATTTGGAACAGAATCGAACGGTGGATTCAGGAACATCACAATTGCCAACTGCACATTTGAATTTTGCAGGGGATTGGCACTGGAGACTGTTGATGGCGGATATCTCGAGGATATCACCATCTCAAATATAACCATGCGTGATTGCATGGCCGCCCCCTTTTTTATCCGCATAGGCGCCAGGTTGCGTGGCCCTGAAGGAACGGTCGTTGGCAAGGCAAGAAGAATAAATATCAGCAATGTCATTGCATATAGTGCAGATCCTAAATATGCATCTCTGATCCTTGGTCTTCCGGGTTTTGACATAGAAGATGTCAGGATGAATAATATCACCATTCTGGTAAAGGGAGGAGCGCCAAAAGAACAGGCTGACATTGTGGTTCCTGAACTTGAGAAGGGATATCCTGATCCTACAAATTTCGGAGCCATACCAGCTTATGGGTTTTACATCCGGCATGCAAAAAACATTGAATTGACAAATATAGAAATGAAGCTTGAAAATGAGGATTTTCGTCCGCCCATAATCCTTGAGGATGTTAAGGGGGCCACATTTATTAATGTCAGGGCGCCCCATGCAAAGGATGTTCCTGCATTTATACTTAAAAACGTTACTGATTTTAAAACGGTCCAGTGCGGATCAGTACCTGATAAAATAATTCCAAAAGCAGAAATGATTAAATTATAATAAAATGATGCGTTACACTCTTTTGTTTCTTGCAGCATTTTTCCTGACAGCCGGAACTGCCGTGGAGAAAAAAGCCAAGGCTGTTGTATATCTCATTGGCGACTCTACAGTAAAGAACGGCAGCGGAAAAGGCGATGGCGGCCTCTGGGGATGGGGTGATTACCTTTACACGCAGATCGACACAAACAAAATTGCCATTAAAAATTTTGCCCGCGGTGGTACAAGCAGCAGAACATATATAGACCTGGGATTATGGGATAATGTATTTTCAAGACTTAAGCCCGGCGACTATGTCATCATGCAGTTTGGCCATAACGACGGAGGCCCGGTAAACGATAATTTCAGGGCTCGCGGAACTATTAAGGGGAATGGCGAAGAGACTGAGGAAATAGATAACATTCTCACAAAAAAGCATGAGATTGTTCATTCTTATGGATGGTATATGCGAAAATACATTACTGACACCAGATCAAAAGGAGCAACTCCAATTGTTTGTTCCCTGGTTCCGAGGAATACATGGGAAAATGGTAAAGTTGGCAGGTCATCAAACGATTATGCAAAATGGGCCGAAGAAGCTGCAACAGGAGAAAAGGCTTTCTATATTAACCTCAATGAGAGGATCGCCCGGAAATATGAATCTATTGGTGAAGATGTGGTAAAGACAAAATATTTTGGGGCAGATCATACTCATACTTTAAAAGATGGGGCAATACTCAATGCATCTGTTGTTGCAGAAGGGATAAAATCTCTGAAGGGTTGTAAGCTGAAGAAATATATTCAATAGGTAAAAGGCAGAGATACCGCTGATAATAATAGTAGTATTTTGCTCTTAAGCTATATGGTAAATAGACAGAACCATTATGAAGATAATTAAACTGTTATGTCTGCTGGCAATATTATTGATGGCCGCCGGGTGTGCGCCTTTTGATAAGATCTATTCACATGAATTCGACTCAGGTTATTATAAGCTGAAGTCTGAAGGATCCGAATCCGTTAAGATCTATTTAAATTTAAAGGAAGACTCTCTTGCTGTCTACCCGGTCATGACAAACAGGAAGATTGCACTATTGGATACTTCGGCAATCCTGTCAGCGAGGATATCTTCTGTCAAACCAGGTAATTATTTTTATAACAGTTTGTTTATCAGGACTTCTCCAGATATTGATCTGTCAACAGTACTTTTAAAGTTCAGGCCTGAAGCGGCAGATGTACAATCACAGTTAAGTGCAAATGTGAATGGTATATTCTATGCCGGTTACAGGAAGGACTTTTTCAGGGTAAAATCACATCTTTCGCCTCTCCGGGATATAAATACATTTATAAGACATACCGGTTTGGATTTTGGATTATTCGCCGGAATCGGAATAACTCCGGTAAATCCTACCACAACTATGAACCAAACAGCTCAGGAATATGACGGGGTAGTGTTTCAGAAAGGTGTTTCTATTTTTGGAACATTTGAAAACATGTCAGTCGGATTGGCTTTAGGATTTGATAATCTGCTTGATAACAATAAAGATATCTGGATATATAATTGGAAACCATGGATCGGGATTGCTATCGGGATTGCAAATTTCTAATAGACTCTCAACTTTAACGGGGCTGGTCTGAATATGATCAGGAATTACTAAATAATTAGTATCTTGCGTCTGCCCGGTCGACTGATAATCAAGGAATATGCTAACGCTTTACAATATTGTTTCATTTGAAGCCAGTAAACTTGTTACGACGACCTACAGCACCTCGTTTTCACGTGCTGTCAGTTTTCTTAACCGCGATATCAGGGATGCAATCTACAGCATATATGGTTTTGTAAGGCTGGCCGATGAAATTGTAGATACATTCCATGATTATGACAAGCATAGCCTCCTTGATAAGTTTGAAAGAAATTTCTATGAGGCTCATAATGACGGGATAAGTCTGAACCCTGTGCTCAATGCATTTCAGATTACCGTAAAAAAATACAACATCGACGATGAGCTGATACAGGCATTCCTTAAAAGCATGAAGCTTGATCTTTCGCGTCTTGAACACAAATCGAAGGACGAAACTGATGAATATATCTATGGCTCGGCTGAAGTGGTCGGACTGATGTGCCTGAAAGTTTTTGTCGACAGTAATGAATCACTCTACAGGGAACTTGAGGAACCTGCAAGAAAGCTGGGATCGGCATTTCAGAAAGTGAATTTCCTGCGCGACCTGAAGAATGACACCCAGGATCTGAAAAGACAGTATTTTCATAACCTTAACGGTCACAAATTTGATGAAACTACAAAAGCAGAGATCATCCGGGATATTGAAAATGATTTCAATTCATCGGTAAAAGGAATGAAAAAATTGCCCCGGAATTCGAGGCTTGGAGTCATGATAGCATTCCATTATTATATCCGATTGCTTAAAAAAATTAAAAGAGTCCCGGCAGAAAAACTCCTGGAAAAAAGAATCAGGGTTTCCGATCTGTTCAAAGTTCTTCTGCTCTTCAAAGCCCTGATCGCAAACAGGCTGAATATTATTTGATCTATGAAAGAGCCATCAGTTATACTTGTTGATAAAGATGACCGTCAGACAGGAGTTGCAGGCAAGATTGAGGCGCATCATAAAGGACTCCTTCACAGGGCAGTATCTGTCTTTGTCATAAATGCACGGGGAGAATGGATCCTTCAGAGAAGGGCTTTCGACAAGTATCATTCAAATGGTCTGTGGACAAATACCTGCTGCACTCATCCTTTTCCGGGAGAGACGACTATTGATGCAGCGAAGCGACGGCTCAGGGAGGAGATGGGGGTCGAATGCAATCTTGTTGATCTCTTTACCTTCATTTACAGGGAGAAACTCGACAATGAACTGACAGAACATGAGCTTGACCATGTGTTCTTCGGAGTTACCGAAGATGATCCCAAAATAAACACTGCGGAAGTCGAGGATTGGGAGGCTGTCTCCTTCAACGACCTGCATGACAACATTATTAATAATCCCGCAAACTACACTTACTGGTTCAAAGAGATATATAAGAATGTGAATCTGCATATCATGAAAATTCAGAACAACATAAAGTGATACTATCAATAAATCAGGTATGCCATTATACCTCTCACTTGAGATATGTTCAATTATCATCCCCTTAATTTTCAGCTTTGAAAAGAAAATTGGTTTTTACAAAAAATGGCCATTCCTGTTTGTATCAATTTTCATAACGGGTATGTTTTTCATACCTGCTGATATTTTTTTTACACAAAAGGGCATCTGGGGGTTTAATCCGCGTTATATTTCAGACATCCTTATCGCCGGACTTCCTCTTGAGGAATGGTTGTTCTTTGTCATTATTCCTTATTCAAGCATCTTTATTCATTATGTAATTATTGGCTATTTGCCCCGTGTTGTTCTGCCGGCAAATCTTGTCCGTATAATAACTGCCATAATTCTGGCGGGATTAATGCTGATCATAATAACTAATTTTGATAAGCAATATACTCTCTTCAGTTCTTCAGTTATGGCAATTGCATTGTTCGTTTCGCTATTAAATAAGAATTCTGTTCTCAATATATTTTATATTACTTTCCCGATAATCTTAATCCCCTTCTTAATAGTCAATGGCATACTTACAGGAACTTTAATTAATGATGAAGTAGTCTGGTATAATGGCGCAGAAATAAAAGGGATCCGTCTCCTTACCATCCCGGTTGAAGATATTGCATATGGTTTCAGCCTAATTTTGATAAATCTGTTAATAATGGGATATTTACAAAAACTATTTATTAAAAAGGCAGGCAGTAAAATTGAACCTTAACCTCAGAAATATCAGCCAGTATTTTCACAAAAAGGAAAAAGAGATCAGTATTATCCTTATTGTCTTTTTTATTATTGGCATCCTGGGGGTTGCTGCTCCCCTGTCCAGGACCCTGTTTATAGCTCTGATACCGCTTGCCTTACTTTTGAGCATCGTTTTTCTGATCCTTTTTCATCAGTCACAAACCTGGAAAAAGGAAGTTCTGGTCTTTTTATCAATTTTCCTGGTCAGCTTTCTTATTGAAGCAGCGGGGGTCAAATACGGTTTCATTTTTGGGATTTACGGATATGGCGATGGACTGGGGATAAAAATCCTTGGCACACCATTGCTGATCGGGGTAAACTGGCTACTGCTTGTTTACTGCACTTCTGTGATCTTCGAAAAGACACCGGTTGGTTCAATCTGGAAAATCTCAGGAGCCTCAGTGCTCATGGTACTCTATGATTTTGTTATGGAACAGGTAGCTCCAAATATGGATATGTGGTCTTTTGAAGGAGGCGCAGCGCCGCTGAGAAACTATTTTTCCTGGTTTATATTGGCTCTGTTATTTCAGTCCATGCTCAAAATTACAGGTATACGTATCATAAACAGGATTGCACCTCTCGTATTCTATTGCCAGCTGGTATTTTTTATCATTCTATTAATCATTTTTAAAATTACCGAATGATATACCGGACCACCCACAATTTCTTCGTTTATCATTTCTTTCAGTTCTATTCGGTCTGGAAGACAAAAAGGAAATTTCACACCGTATATGTGAATGGCAATTTCGACGACAGGAGCTTACCTTTACTGATAATCTCCAACCATTTCAGCTGGTGGGACGGGTTTTGGGTTGTATATCTGAACTATAAGATTTTTCACCGTATATTTAATTTCATGATGCTTGAAGAGGAACTTAAAAAACGCATGTTCTTCACAAAGACCGGTGGTTTTTCTATTAAAAAAGGATCAAAAAGTGTTATTGAAACTATTGAGTATACCGCTGAACTTCTGTCAGACAAAAAGAACCTGGTGCTTTTGTTCCCGCAAGGAGAGATAAAATCAATGCACACACCCGGAATAAAGTTTGAAAAGGGTATTGAGCATATTATCAAAAAAGTCCCCGATAAAATACATCTGATATTTTTAGTAAACCTTGTCGATTATTTTTCCAGTCAGAAACCAGGGCTTTATATGTATTTCCGGGAGTACCGTGGAGATGATTTTACAACGGAAACTCTTCAGCGTGAATTCAACAAATTCTATTCTGATTGCATTTCTGAAAACCTGAAAATGACTGACATCTGATGATAATCCTGGCATATATCATACTGGCTTTTACGGTAATTCAGATGTTCGTAGCACTGATGAATCTTCTGCCGGGAACATATCTCCCAAAGGCCGGAGAAAATTCAGGAGAGCTGGTTTCAGTGCTTATTCCTGCCAGAAATGAAGAGAATAATATCGGCAATATACTGCAGGATCTGCTGATCCAGGAGTATCAGAATATCGAGATAATCGTTTTTGATGATCAGTCGGAGGACAAGACAAGTGAAATAGTCAACGGCTTATCTGCAGTTGACTACAGGATCAGGCTTGTCTGCTCTGAAGGTTTGCCGGAGGGATGGCTGGGGAAAAATTTTGCCTGTCACTCGCTTTCAAAGCATGCAAAAGGCGATTACCTGATGTTCCTCGATGCTGATGTACGTATAAAGAATAACATTGTCGGAAAGGCTGTTTCCTTTTCTAAAAGACATGGACTCGCTCTTATTTCAATTTTTCCAAAGCAGATTATTAAATCGTATGGAGAAAGAGTGACTGTGCCTAATATGAACTATATCCTGCTTTCGCTTCTTCCTCTTATTCTGGTCAGAAAATCAAAATTCACATCCCTCTCTGCAGCCAACGGGCAGTTCATGTTTTTCAAGGCAGATGTGTATCATTCAGTTGATCCCCACTGGTTTATGAAGAGCAACAAGGTTGAAGATATATCAATATCAAAGTATCTGAAGGAAAAGGATCACAAGATCGCATGTCTCGTGGGGGACGACAACATAAATTGCAGGATGTATACAGGATTCTGCAATGCCGTGTCGGGATTCTCTAAGAATGTCATTGCGTTCTTCGGAAATTCATTTTTGTTTGCTGTTATTTTCTGGCTTGTCACAACATTCGGATTCATCCCCGTTTGGTTCTTCCTTTCAAGTGAGACCTTCTTAGCTTACCTGACAGTATATCTTCTGACCAGGATTTTTGTTTCACTTGCCAGTCACCAGAACATTATTGATAATTTCGGGTTCATTGTTCCGTTGCAGATATCGATGGGCATTTTCATTTACAAGGCATTCATAAACAAATATTTCAGGAAATACCAATGGAAAGGACGAAACATAGAGTAATAATACTTCTGCTGTTGATAATGAGCGGTTCTGAACTCAATGCAAGTTTCAAATCGGAGATCTATCATGCCTATGTGACAAATAAAATGGATCTCTGGAAGAATGTAATTGACCATATGAATGACATACCTGATAAATCAAATGACCTTATTCTTGAGCTTGTAAATTATCAGTACGGATATATTGGATACTGTCTGGGGTATGATAAAAAAACTGAAGCAAAAAAGTATCTTGAACTGGCTCAGAAAAACATTGATATACTTGAAAAGCACAACTACAGGTTATCCATGGTATATGCTTATAATGCAGCTTTTTGTGGTTTCAGAATAGGCATTAGTATTCTTTCAGTTCCGCATAATGGTTTCAGAAGTATCGAATATGCAAAAAAAGCAGTGGAGCTCGACAGCGAAAACTACCTTGGCTATGTTCAATACGGGAACATACAGTTTTATATGCCTAAAACATTTGGCGGCTCAAAACAGGAAGGGCTAGGTTATTATTTAAGAGCAAAGGAAATTCTTGAAAAGGACAAAAATGGCTTAAAGGATGACTGGAACTACATGGCTGTAGTGTTATTGATAGGCCAGTCATACACATATCTGGATGATTTTATTTCCGCAAAGGCGGTCTACGATTACATTCTCAGGCTGGAGCCGGATTTCACTTATGTAAGAGATGAACTGTATCCGGAATTAATGAAAAAAATGAGGGAATCATAATTATGGCAAAAACAGTACTTGTTGTCGGCGCTGGTCTTGGTGGACTGGCAACAGCTCTCAGGCTGGCTAAGAAAGGTTATAAGGTTGAAATTATTGAAAAGAACGGACAGGCAGGCGGCAGGCTGAATCAGCTTAAAAAAGACGGGTTCACTTTCGATACCGGACCAAGCTTCTTCAGCATGTCGTACGAATTCACCGATTTTGCAAATGATTGCAATATCACCCTGCCGTTCAAATACTACAGCCTCGACCCTCTTTATACGGTCAGTTTCAGGAATAACCCAAAAGTATATCACCTTTACCACGACCTGAAAAAGCTGGCCCCTGAATTCAGTGAAGTTGAACCTGATTTTGAAGCCGAAATGAAAAAGTATCTGAATAAAAGCGGCAGGCTTTATCATGATACCAACGTTGTTATTAAAAGTAATTATAATTCACTGTTGCATTATTTAATTACACTTCCCAGGGTAGGTCCGGCGCATATCGGAACGCTCTTCAGAAGTTTCTGGAAACAGGTATCGCGTTATTTCAGTTCAAACGAAGCCAGGGAAATATTATCGCTTGTGGCTTTCTTCCTTGGCCGTACACCTTTCGACACCCCTGCAACCTATACACTTCTCTCCTATACTGAATTCATGCACGACGGATATTTCAACGTTAAAGGGGGCATGTATAAAATCGTGGAGGGGATTGTGGATGAACTGAAAAAGGAAAATGTAAAAATCACTTATAACACCGAGATTAAAGATTTTATTGCAGAGGGCAGCAAACTGAAATATGTTGTTGATACGACGGGCAAAAAGTGGGGCGCCGATATAATCGTAATAAATGCCGATGCGGCTCTGTTCAGGGGTAAAGTATTCAGCAGGAAAGAATTTTCGGAAGAGAAGCTCGACAAAATGGAATGGACAATGGGATCGCTGACCATGTATCTCGGGATCGACTGTAAGCTTCCTGAAATCCAGCATCATAATTATTATTTGGGGACAAATTACAGGGAATATGCCGGGAAAGTATATACCAGTCCCAATATTGATGAAACCCCTTATTATTACGTCAATGTGTTGTCAAGATCAAATCCGGAATGCGCCCCTTCAGGTTCAGAAAGTCTCTTTTTCGTATGTCCGGTCCCTGATCTGAGGTATAAGAAGAGCTGGAACGACAGGGATGATATAGTGGATAAGATTATTGACGATTTTTCGAAAAGAACCGGAACAAATATAAGACCTCATATTGTCTCAAGGACAATCTACACGCCTGAAGACTGGCAGAGTCAGTTTAACTTACACCGTGGCAGCGGACTGGGTCTTTCGCACAAGATGACTCAGATCGGAGGATTCCGGCCGAAAAACTTTGATGAGCATTTTAAAAATGTTTTTTATACAGGAGCCTCAACGATTCCGGGGACAGGATTACCGATGGTGATGATAAGCTCGAAACTGACTACAGAAAGGATCCTTAAATATAAAAACCAGTAAGGTAATCTATGAAGATCAGCATTTTCTGGTTCCGCAGGGATCTCCGGCTTGAAGACAATACCGGGCTGACCGCTGCATTAGGATCGGGGTATCCTGTTATGCCCATATTTATTTTTGATACGAACATCATCGATGAACTACCGGCTGATGATCCGAGGACAAGCTTCATTTACCAAACACTTTCATCTATAAATGATGAACTAAAAAAATCCGGAAGTTCATTGCATGTTCTGAAAGGAGATCCTGAAACAGTCTTGAAAAAGCTGATCAGCGCCAGGGAAATTGGTGCTGTCTACATCAACAAGGATTATGAACCTTATGCGATCAGGAGAGATAATGCTGTTGAAGCAATTTTGAGGTCGAAACATATTCCACTTCATGGGTATAAAGACCAGGTGATATTTGAGGAAGGTGAGATCCTTAAACCGGATAATAAGCCATATACTGTTTTTACTCCATATAAAAACAGATGGCTTCACAGATTTTATGAATCCTCATTAAATGGTTCTATAAAAAACGAACCAATATTCAAGGGTTTTCATAAGGTCATTTCTCCTTTCCCGATTCCTGATGAAATCGGCCTCAAAGAAAGTAATATTAAAGTCAGGCCTTATGATCTTTCAGTAATCCCTGAATATGCAAAATATCGGAATCTGCCGGCGGCGGATAAGACCAGCTACCTTTCGCCGCATCTTCGATTTGGCACAAAAAGCATTCGGTCAGTGGTTTCTGAAGCGCTGAAGTGGAATCCTGCATTTCTTAATGAGCTGATATGGCGTGAATTCTTCATGCAGATACTCTTTAACTTTCCTCATGTCGTTACAGGAAATTTCAAGCCAGCTTATGATGATGTGCAGTGGCGGAACAATGAAAAGGAATTTGACATGTGGTGCAAAGGCGAAACAGGATATCCGATTGTTGATGCCGGAATGCAGCAGCTGAATGAAACCGGATACATGCATAACAGGGTGCGGATGATAACTGCGGGTTTTCTTTGCAAGCATCTGCTTACTGACTGGCGATGGGGTGAAGCATACTTCGCAGAAAAACTGCTTGATTATGAGCTTTCATCCAATAACGGCAACTGGCAATGGGCAGGAGGAACAGGCTGTGATGCGGCAGCTTATTTCAGGGTATTCAATCCGGAAACACAGCAGAAGAAATTTGATCCCCAAAACGAATATGTTAAACGGTGGGTTAAGGATTTCGGGAAATCTGGCTATCCCAAAAAAATAGTTGACCATGACTTTGCAAGACAGAGGGCAATATCCACATACAAAGACGGTATTAAGAAAAGACCATACAAATGAAAAAAACTTAATTCTTGCTATTAATGACTGGGGTTTCCGTAACCCTTTTTGCGCAAAAGAACGATCCATTCAAACCTGATTTCAAAAAGCCTGTAAAGATCAAAGGCATGAAGCTGGTTTGGAATGATGAATTCAACATTGATGGCAAACCCGATCCTGCAAACTGGATCTATGAAACCGGATTTGTCAGGAATCAGGAACTGCAATGGTACCAGCCTGAAAATGCAAACTGCAAAAATGGGCTTCTTGTCATTGAAGGGAAGAGGGAAAAAGTCAGTAATCCAAACTTCATTCCCGGCAGTAGCGATTGGAAAACTTCAAGGGACTTTGCAGAATATACTTCAGCCTGCATAAAAACAAGGGGACTGCAGGAATTGCAGTTCGGCCGCGTTGAGATGCGTGCCAGGATCGATACTGCCTGCGGATCGTGGCCAGCTTTCTGGACACTTGGAACCTCCAGGTCATGGCCTTCATGCGGAGAGATCGACATAATGGAATTCTACAGGATAAAAACAGGTCCCATAATGCTTGCCAATTTTGCCTGGGGAACCAATAAAAGGGGTGTTGCAAAATGGGATGACATTAAAATGCCATTAAAAGAGGTAATCGGAAATGACAGCGAGTGGGCAAAAAAGTTTCACCTGTGGAGAATGGACTGGGATAAAGACACCATCAAACTATATCTCGACAACCGCCTGATGAACAGTGTTGCAGTCAGCGAAACAATCAATCCTGATGGCTTTAATCCTTTTCACCAGCCTCACTATATTCTTATAAACCAGGCTCTTGGGGCAAATGGTGGCGATCCTTCCGGAACACCATCACCATTCAGGTATGAGGTGGACTGGGTGAGAGTATATCAATGACCCCCCAACCCCCCTAAAGGGGGGCTAAATTTCGTCGCTAATTAAAATAAGTGGTTGATTTTAAGCCCCCCTTGGGGGGCCGGTTATTTCGAAAAGAAGTGCATCT
>JAPLDY010000108.1 GCA_026391595.1 Bacteroidia bacterium | reverse complement strand
TATATATATATTGTTATCTGAAAATGCCGGGGTGCATTCTGATGATTCACCGAGCGAAGATTCAGCGACAATTTCAAATTTGTCTGCTGCCTTTACAATATGCATTTTCCCGCTGCGGTTCAGGAAGTATACCATATCATTGGCAATCATGGGGGAAGAATAAAACTGATCGCCGAAATAGTGAGTCCATAATGTATCTCCCTTTTCCGCATTATAGCATACCGCATCTCCATATCCTGTTACCAAGAACAGATAGTTATCTGTTGCAACCGGGCTTGAGATATCAGGAGTATATGTATTATCCTTCCATTTTATTACAGGGGTGTTTCCGGGTTCAATAGCTACAAGGTCAGTATAATCTGTTACTGCAAAAGCCATAAAACTGTTCACTGCTACTGATGGTGCAACATCTCCGCTCATGCAGTCTATTGACCATAATTGCGCTCCGGTGACAGGATCGTATGAGGAAACGGAAGGATTCCCGTTTACTATTATCTGTGACGTTTTACCAAAGTTTGCAATAACGGGAGATGACCATACAGGATGTCCTTGCCTGAGAGTTTCCCATAGCAAAGTTCCGGTTTCAATATCAAATCCCATGATTGACAGCTTCTTATCTGAATCGTATTGGACTATTAGTATATCTTTATATATAATTAGTGACGAAGAATAGCCATAAGAATTGTTTGGGACACCGAGATTTATCGCCCATTTCTTTTTGCTCTTATGATCCAGACTGATCAGGTTCCCATTCGCAAAAACAGCACAAACTGCTTTGCTGTTCACTGCAACAGAAGAAACAGCAAGTCCGGCACCGGGATCCATTTTAGGCAGTACCGAAGGCTCTCCCGGGATACCTGATGCAGTAGTGCTCCAGAGAATATTCCCTGAATTCTTGTCAAAACATTGCACATAACAATTCAGTCCTTCAGCTCCAGTAATGAAAAGCTTGTCGCTCCATATCACCGGGGAACTTTTACCGTCATAATTAATTGCGGTTTTCCATTTTATGTTGGTCCCGTTTTCTCCATTCCATTCTACAGGATAATCCGATCCTCCGGCAATCCCTCTGCCATCTTGTCCCCTGAAAAAAGGAAAATTGGTTTTGTCAGGTGTGAAATTATCTGTTACACTTGTCTTTTGAATTTGTTTTAATTCGCCTGCTTTTACCGTTTTCTCATTTACCGTTTTGGCCTGTTTATTCAGGTCCGGCAAGTTGTTTCTTAGCATGAACGAAGCACCAATAGCGCCTGCCGTCAGCACAAGCGCTGAACCTAAAAGATATTTCCGGTATTTTGCCTGATAGAGTCCCTGATCAGGCTTTATGCCGGAGATGTCAGGGAGAGTTTTTTCATTTCCGGTAATCAGCCTTTGGCAGAAAATAAAGATAATTGCTCCTGCAACGAGAAGATATGATCCTGTCTCTACCTGACGCCGGGATGCAAAATAGGCTTTCCGTGCCATCAGATCCATTGCTCTGACCTGCTCTGCAAGATTTACATTCTCAGGGTTTCTGTCATATTGCTCCTTTACAGAAACAAGGGCAGGATTATCAAGCGGATTAATCGTTTTTAGCTGTATAAGTCCGAAGATCATCAGCAAAGCGACAATTATCGTAAAGCCACCTGCAGCCTGGCTTATACCTTTAATAATAGTTATATCTTTCTCAGCAAGCTTCATCAGATTCTGTTTTTAGGCTCAACCGGACAATATTTAAAACATCTACCGCAGCTATAACATTTTCCCTGGTGGGGCCGGTAGCCTGTCCTTGTATTTCTTATTGTCAGGGAAAATAGACTTATTCCCAACGCAAGGCCTAGAAACGCACCTGCCCAGGGTGAGGCTTTCCTGTATCTTTCAATAATATTCAGTTCCTGTGTAAAAAGTTCATCCTCGGTAGATCCTGACTCCTTGAAAGCCACAGCGGCTTTTGAAATAGCTTCGATACCTTTTTCATTTTCTGTCCTGATCTCCCTTGCCAGATGCACATCACTATTCACCCTGGAAAGCACGGGTGCCAGATTGTAAAAAACAATAGCACCTGCAGCAACAAAGACAGGGATAAGCAACAGGTAAATAATAAATCTTTTTCGCG
This sequence comes from Bacteroidia bacterium, assembly GCA_026391595.1. GTDB lineage: Bacteria > Bacteroidota > Bacteroidia > Bacteroidales > VadinHA17 > LD21. Next base: position 1,365 of record JAPLDY010000108.1, on the reverse strand, counting down.
ATTTTACTGGTTCCTCAATATTTATGACCTTGTCTGAAGGAAGGATAGCATCGTAGGGACAAGAATCTTCACATAGCCTGCAGTCGGTACACTCTGCGGGAGTAATGGTCAGATGCTTTCCCGAAAATCTAGAGAAAATATTGAGAAGAACTCCATAGGGGCAAAGGTACCTGCAGTAAGGCCTGTTAATGAAAATACCTGAAATCAGCAGCAGTGCCCCTAAAATTATCATTGTAAAAGGGGCATTGAGACGAAATATCCCCACAAACGGATCATACCTGCAAATGATGAATTGACTTTTTGTTGCAGCGAAAAGAACTGCAAGTGCAAGATATATAAATGGGATTGCTGCCATGACCGACTCAACAGTTTTGGGCAGCTTAACAGGCCTGAAGCCAGTCAGTTCCTGTATCGCCCCAAAGGGACATACACCGGCACAGAATACCCTGCCGAAGGCAAACGCAAATATCAATGGTATCAGAAAAAACAGTAGCGCTGTTAGTGGGATTGCATAATCCTTGTTGAATAAAGCCAGGGCTACATTCTGGATAGAGCCAACAGCACAGATGCATCCCTCACGGTAAAATCCAAAATAAGCCAGGGAGAAGACAGCAACCCAGACGAGTCCCTGACGTGATCTCTTCTTTAAAGCCAGCCAGGATGAAAGAGAGAGAGCAGCTATAAGGACACCTACATCAAGATATTCCAGCCAGACAACCCTCTGTAATGGCAGCTGATTCGTCGGATATTCATATCCTGACTCAAATTCCGGCCTTGGGAACCTGTCCTGTGCATAAAGTATTGAATGCCAGATCAGCATCAAAAACATTAAAATATAAGGAAGCTTCTTAATCAATTCAATAACTTTTTACAAATCACTATTCACTAATCACTTATCACTTATCACGATTTTTCTCCAAAATTCTTATCTTTTTGAATATACTGCTTATCTGCCGGCACCCTTGAAATTGCCTTCGACGGGCATTTGCGGGCAATAGAACAATCGTTGCAGTTATCACATAGGTCATGCCGTATCTGAAGATACATAGATCCGTTTCCGAAGTCGCTGCAACCTTTTACACATTTACCGCAGGCGTCGCACAGCTCTTTTGAAATAGTATATTCAAAATATGGTTCTTCAACAAATTTCCTTGTGATTGCGCTTGTTGGACAGAGCTGGTTTTCGGCTCCGGTGCTAATGGTCTTCACTCCCTGCCGCAGGTAACCGCCGCACAGGTCGCAGTATCCGCACATAACAAAGGCATGAGTGCATTTTACTGCAGATGGTGTTTTTACACAGTTGGTCTTGCACTGACCACACTGGGTGCACTTGAAAGGATCTATCTGCCACACAAAACCTGAAGC
>JAPLDY010000259.1 GCA_026391595.1 Bacteroidia bacterium | reverse complement strand
GATATATTTGTGTCAACAAGGGAAAGGGCTTTACTGCCTCAAAAATGATAGTCTTGTTTTATTCGATCGCAATGAATTATTTATCAATGAAAGAATGACCTATGCCATACCTTTTCGAGGAAAAGATCTTCTGATAACCGTACGGGACAAAGGTATTTTTTTGTATTCACCAACCGCTGAAGAGAAACTTCAAAAGCCGGAAAAATTCAGAGAAATTGATCAGTTTCTTACTGAAAATATGGCGTACTCCGGAATTGTCCTTCCAGGGGGAGATTTTGCAGTTGCTACAATCACCAGAGGTATAATTATTTTTGATGGGGAAGGCAGGATAAAAAAAATAATCAATAAGAATTCAGGACTTCTTGACAATACCGTCTATGGCCTTTTCGTTGACAGCAGTGGTCAGTTGTGGGCAGCTCTCGACAATGGAATCAGTCTCATCCAGTATAACCTGCCATTCTGCTTTTATAATGAACAGAATGGCCTGAATGGAAATATCCTCTGTCTCTATTATTGCCAGAACCATCTTTATGCAGGGACCAGCCAATATCTTTTCGTACAGAATGAGCAGGGCAATTTTGAGATAGTTCAGGGAACAGAAGGACAGATTTTTGATCTTGTGGAATCGAGGGGGATACTTCTTGCAGCACAGAATCCGGGAATTTTATCAGTAAAGGGGAGAAAAGCTGTTATGATAGATGGCACAGAGGACTTGCCATTTTTAGTTATCGCCAGTTTGCCAGACGACCCGGATCATCTGATAGCAGGATCTGCCGAAGGCCTGTATTTGCTAAAATATTACAACTCATCCTGGCATCTCGATCATAAGATAAAGGGTTTTGATATGCCTGTATATCTGGCTGTTAAAGATAAGGAGAGGGATATATGGGTATCTTCATTTCTTGATTTGTACAGACTGCAGATCAGCCAGAACTTCGACAGTATTACATTTATCAAACAATATTCAACCATTAATGGATTGCCGGGCAATAGTGTATATCCCTCGAAACTGTTTTCAGGGGAAGTTATTTTTGGCACAGATAAAGGAATCTATACATACCTCCGGAACAAGGATATTTTTGTGCCTCATCCGGATTTCGGCATACTTAAAGGCATTGTATCTCCTATCATCCCGATTAAAAACGGCGATATCTGGTTTCAGGAACTAAAAGAAAATCGGATTTATGAAAAAGGAATTTTAAGACTCAGGGATGGGAAATACTATCCGTACAAAACACCTTTTTATAAATTCATTGATGTCTCATGTGCTGATATATGCATCGCACCCGACAGTACAATTTATATTGGGACTTCATCAGGACTTCTGAGGTATAATCCTCGTATTGCGCCTGGCACTAACTTTTATTTTAATACCCTGATAAGGAAGGTCTCTTCACGAGATTCCCTTCTGTTCGGAGGTAATATTTCCGATACCTCAGAATCTGCAGACATAAAAGGTCCGGATATTAATTTTAAGTTTAACGACATGGTCTTTCATTTTGCAGCTACTTCTTTCGAGGATGCGGAAAAGAATCTTTACAGCTTCCGTTTAACCGGCCAGGATACTGCATGGTCAGGATGGGTCAGGGATACAAAAAAAGAATATACTAACCTCCGTGAAGGCAGGTATAAATTTGAAGTGAGGTCGATGAACCAGTATCAGGAAACCGGTTCAACAGCTTCCTATTCATTCCGTATCTTTCCGCCCTGGTACCGTACCTGGTGGGCCTTTACAACCTATTGATTACTGTCAGTGTTGCTTATATGGACCATTGTTAAATTAAACATACGCCGCCTTGAGAAACAGAAGTCGCAGCTGGAGAAAACAGTTGCCGAGCGTACCTCTCAATTGAAGGCTACTCTCAATGTGGTCAACGCACAGAAAGTCGAAATTGAAGCAGTCAATTCGCAGATGACCGACAGCATCAACTATGCAAAATACATCCAGTCCGCAATACTGCCGCAGAAAGAGTTACTCGACGCCTATCTGAAAGAATATTTTATTCTTTTCAATCCCAGAGATATTGTCAGCGGCGATTTTTACTGGGCAACAAGCATTGAAGGACTTTCTGTTATTGCTGCTGTTGATTGCACGGGACATGGGGTTCCGGGAGCCTTTATGAGCATGCTTGGTGCAGCGCTGTTAAATGAAATCATTAATAAGGAATATATCACACATCCCGGAGTGATCCTGCGCAGGTTGAGAAAGGAGATTATCAGGTCTCTTCACCAGCGGGGAGAAACCGGCGAGTTAAAGGATGGCATGGATATTTCTATCTGTACTATAGATTTTGTTAACATGAAATTACAGTTTGCGGGTGCAAACAATCCTCTCTATCTTGTGAGAAAAAGGGATGGTAAAAGAATTGATACCCGCACTTTTATAGAGTCGGAAAAAAATATCCTGTATGAGATTAAAGGCGATCGTATGCCAATATCTATACATGAATCAATGAAAGAATTCACTACGCACGAAATCGAAATCATAAAAGGGGATGTGCTTTACCTGTTTTCCGATGGTTTTGCCGATCAATTCGGAGGACGAGACGGGAAAAAGCTTCACTACATGACTTTTAAAAAGATATTGCTTGAGCATACCGGGGAATCAATGGAAGAACAAAAGCTATCTCTTGAAAAGACATTTTTTGATTGGAAGGGAGACCTTAGCCAGGTTGATGATGTCCTGGTTGTAGGGATCAGATTTTGAATAACTTACCTATTCCTGTTATCCAAAATTGTGAGCTTTACAAAATCCGTCACCACTTCCCTGCCTGCCGCCTGCCTGCCGGCAGGCAGGGCAGACAGGCGTCACCCTTGTAAAAGAGAAAACCTGCAAGACGTTGATCTTACGGGATTAAATCAAATGGTATGAACCCCAGAGCAAGCTCTGGACTCAAAAAACGGTGCAAGCACCGAGGAATTATACCTGCCCTTCGCGTCCGCCGAAGCTTTACGCGAAGGCGGATTAAATGCCACTTGTCACTCTCAGTGTCACGAATATTTCTGTCTTCTGATCAACGAAATAAGATATCGTGATTTGAATTGCTCGCTTGCGAGAGCCTGTTTCAGAGGTGGCAGCTTAAGGATCACTCCCAATACAGCCGCCATCGCTCTGTGGCTGAACATAACCTGCCTGTCGAATATAAGATTCTGAAGCTTGCCCCTCTCAATTGCCATTATTACAACCCTATGAACTGAATTAACCGGTGTGATCACACGTTCCTTGCGTGAACGAAGCTCGAGGGCCTTTTTATCACAACCAGTAAGACAGACACCGCAACCGAGACAGATCTCCTGCTGTAGCTTTGCTTTTTTCCTGTTTGGCAAGCCGGGATCGTTGGACGATACAAGTGTCATAGCTTCTACCGGACATAATGCAACACATTTTCCGCAGCCGTTGCAATTATCTTCATCGATAAACGGAAAAAAGTTAGTTGTATGGACGGGATTGAGAAATCCGAATTTCCTTGCAGCTATCAGTGCTTCACAGCAGCATCCACAGCAGTTGCAGATGAAGTTCACTTTTTCCTGTACGTTTTCGCCAAACTGCACCAGGTTATTATCCCTTGCTTTCTGCAAAAGATCTATCCCTTCAGCAACATCAACCCTTCTTGCAATTCCATGACGCGTCAGTGAATCTGCGCTTTTGTTAAATGTCATGCAGATATCCATGGGAGCATCACAGTTTTTTCCCAGGTGTTCCATCTTGTGCCTGCAATAACAGATTCCGATTCCTATCGAATCAGCAGTTTTCATTACTTCAGATGCTCTCTCATAATCAAGCACATGAAGGGCATTCTCATTTGAGAGAACCTCTTCGTTAACGTATACCCTTCCCAGCTGGGTCTTACCTGTGGTAAAGAGGTTTTTAATAAAGTCTTCCTCAATATTCATGTACTGATAAAAGAGCTCTGAAAGAGTCTGCTGATCAATATCATTCCTGTATCTCATCAGGGAAAATTCAAAAAAGCCTGCCATCGGAGGCGGCATGGAATAAAGCACGTCGTCATTCTCACAGGCATCAATCAGCAGTCCTCTGTCAGCCAGGTCATTCAATATATTCTTTGTATCCGGTTCACTGATCTTCCAGATTGCTGCAGCTTTTTTGACATTAAAAGGTTTTATCGGCAATGATGAAACAAGCTCTGCTTCCCTTTCTGAGAAAAGGATCTTCAGTATTTCAAAAAGCAGATCAGAAGGGAATGCTCCCTGTGGAAGAAGATTCAATCTGTCGGTCAGTTTCGTATAGCTATTGTATTTAATCGTATTATGATGGGCCATAGCTGATGTTGATTCTTATGAAGATGCAGTCAAATGTAGAGTTTTTTATTGTTATCGTAAATTGGAGGTTGAAATAATTATTTAAAGCAGGTTTGAGTAACTGTCCAATAAAGACCTGGAAGGATATTTATCCAGATATTTTTGATGAATACGATTTAAGACTCGCGTTGAGTCAAGGAATACTTGGATACAAATTTTATGAATGGCTTTCAGCAATTACAATATATAATGCAACTGGGTACCTATCTATAATTGAAAAATATGAGTTCCCATTACATAAAAGAAAGCATCAAATTTTCAAGTCAATAGTACCTGAAAATGTTTTTGAATTTATAATGTCTAAAAAAGAAAAACGATCTCAATGCCCAGATTTATTCTGCCACAATAAGGACAAGACTGATTGGTTCTTTTGTGAAGTAAAAGGGGAAGGAGATAGATTAAAGCAAGAACAGGCCAACTATTTTGAATCAATTGAATTGCTCTCAGGGAAAGAAATATTTATAATAAAAATTGACAAAAAGCCCGCTAAAAGGCATAAATAATCTGAAAATCTTGTCTAACTGCTTGATAACGTGCACGTTTAAAAATCCATCACCAATTCTGTCACCCCTTAAAAAACTAAAACCCTCAAGACGTTGATCTTACAGGATTTGCTTAGTGTGAGTGTGAGAAAAAAGAGCGATCGTGCTCGCTCCCGCCCTCACTCCCGCTCTTTTTTATGTGGTGTCACCGAATAATTCTACCCTTTACCAGGATTTGCAAAAATTACGCCATAAAAGGAAGCGTTAAAATTACCAATTTGTGATAGAAATCGAGATACTTTATAATTGGAATAAATACTAAAGAGTCAAAACATTTATTTAACTTTGTTCTATGGGAAATTATAAAGAAGATACAAACCCAAACTTTGGAACAATATTTTTAATTTTCCTATTCTCCATTTTTGTATTAGCTTTTTCAAGTAATTCAGGAAGTCATACTTCATCTTCAGCAAATTACCCTTCACAAAATGAATTAGTATTTGGAGATATTTCAAGTCACCGCAATGCAATTATATGCAGCGCTGTTAGTTTACTTAATCTTCAAAAATATTATGAATGTGCTCTCCACAATTCAAGCCTTAATCCATTCTCAATCCAAAATAAAATATTGGACTACAATCGAAGAATAACTCAAAATTTTATTCTGATCCGAAAAACAAGGTTTTCCATAGAACCTGTTCTTCCCTGGAGGCTATATTTTTATCTTCTTTCAAACGAAGATGACAACCTGCCAGTTTTAAGTTAAATCCCTTATCATATATGTTATTTCCCTTCCCCTTCCAGGGAGGTGATAATTTTTTAACTTAAAACTTACTTTTATGAAAACAAATTTTATTATAGTTGCTATCATTATTATAGCATTCTTGTTCGGAGGATGTACAACGAAAGAAAACTTTGATTTTAAAGTTATAGTTGTACCTGAATCCAAAAGTTCTGTTATAACACTAAATGACATGAATACAGCCGCTGAGATAATTAGTAAGAGGCTGAATGACTCTTTTGGTATCCTGCAAGCAAATATGAAACTTGATGTTACTGAGAATCAAATTTCATTAACTATTTCCAAAGCTGACACCAGTAAAATAGCCTACGCCAGATTGGAATTCTGGGAAACATATGAGAACGCGGAAATCATGGGATATCTGTCGAAAGCAAACAATTTACTGGGAGAAATGAAAACTGTTGCTGATATTAAAAATGCTAATACCCAGGATGAATTTATCGCTCAAAATCCATTGCTTGGAATACTAAAACCCAGAGTAACTACCCAGGGTGAACTATTACCTTCATGTATGATAGGGCTTGCAAGTGGAAAAGATACATCTATAGTTAACAAATATATGCAAATGCCAGAGATAAAAACTTTGTTGCCTCGCGAACTTAAGCTAATGTGGAGCCGCAATCCATATAAATATGATCCTTCAAAAACATTATATGAACTCCATGCAATAAAAGTGACAACTCAGGATGGGAAAGCCCCTCTTGATGGGAGCGTAATTATTTCTGCCAAACCGATTAAAGGACCTTCTAAATCAGATGTTAAAATCGATTTAACAATGAATGCTGAAGGGATTAGTACCTGGACCAAAATAACACGAGAAAATGTTAACCGATGCATCGCAATTGTTCTTAACGGTTATGTTAGATCCTACCCGCGGGTCATGACTGAAATTTCCGGAGGAAATACCGAAATAACGGGAGATTTTACAGTTGAAGAAGCAAATGATCTTGCCAGTATTTTTAATTCAGGGAGTTTACCATTTGAACTTAAAATCGTTGAAGAACAAATAACAAAAAATTAAGAACCTTAGGTAAAACTTTTGGTGACGGTTTTTAAGTGATTTAACGATTGTAATGCATTGGTAATGTTATCGTTGAAAAATCCATCAACAATTCCCTGCCTGCCGGTAGGCAGGGCAGGCAGGCGTCACCTTCTTCAAAGCAAAAACCCGCAAGACGTTGATCTTGCGGGTTTAATTAAAGAGTGAGTGTGAGATTGAGGCCAGAGAAAACAGATCGAGAGTGTTCGTTCGAGCTTACTCGCTCTCACTCTCACTCTCGCTCTGTTTTATGTGGTGTCACCAGCCCCCAAAGATTTTTCGGGGAGTTTAAGTAATATCGTAGTCTGTTGGACTCCAGGCCAATAATTGCAATAGAGTGTGATGGGGCATCTTATCATTCAAGTAATGAAGCCTATTTATGGGATACTTTTAGACAAAAACAGTTAGAAAATTATGGATTAAAATTTTTCAGAATATGGTCAACAAATTGGTGGCTTAATCCCAAGAAGGAATTATCTAAAATATTAGCATTTATTAGCGAAATTGACTCGAACGATTCGGAATCATTTGGCAAAGTTAGAATTAATAAAAATTTCCAGGATCTTGCATTGATACCGATTCCAGTTTCAAAAAAAGAAATAAAACTTAATTCCATTGTTAGGATATCTAATATGAAAAGTAACAAAGAAATTAAGATTAAGATTGTGGATGACCCTCAACTTAAAATAAAACATGAAGACATTCAACCTATATATATAAAAGCTCCTTTAGCAATTGCTTTATTATGTAAATCTGAAGGTGATAATGTACAGATAGAACTATCTGGTGAAATATATAGAGTGACAGAAATTTTGAATTAAAACCGTTACATCACTTATAGTTATATTTGCACTTCTTTGATTATGTGCGATTACAAAATCGATTACCAATTCCGTCACCCCTTAAAATACATAAACCCGTAAGACGTTGATCTTACTGGATTTACGTTTGGATGGTTACTGAAATTAGTTAATTATTGACTGATACATTAATACTTGGAACTCTTTAACGCCGGGATAACTATATGGTCCACGAAACTGAGTCATAAGAATCCCTATCAGGTCTTCTTTTGGATCAATATAAAAATAGGTGCCATAAATCCCAAACCAACCAAACGAACCCAGGCTTCCCAGTGTAGCTGATTGAGGAATATCCGTCAAAACGCGAAAACCAAGTCCAAAACCATGACCGTCTACAAGAAAACCCAGTTTAATTGGCATAACCTGATTGGGAACATGATTCATTGTCATCAATTCAACAGTTTTTGGACTCAGTATTCTCTTTCCATTCAATTCTCCTTTGTTCAGTAACATCTGTGAAAAAATCATATAATCATCGATAGTTGATAACAGACCGCCTCCACCTGACAGAAAGCTGGGTTTTTTAGAGTATTTCAGCTTATTTACATTAGATGGTATCAATTTCCCTTCTTTTGAAACTGTGTAAAGAGTTGCTAATCGGTTCAGATCTCCCTCCGGAACAAGAAAACCTGTATTTTTCATTCCTAGAGGATCAAAAATATTTTCTTTTAAAAATTCATCAAGAGGTTTCCCTGAGATAACCTCAATAAGGTAGCCAAGTACATCTGTTGAAACACTATAATTCCATTGCTCACCAGGTTGGTACAACAATGGAATTTGGGCTAATTTTTGAATCATATCTTTAAGAGTGCCGCTATCATCAAGTACATTGGCAGAATTATACATACTATCAACGTGTGTATTGCCAAACAGACCATATGTCAATCCTGAAGTATGCCTTAAAAGATCTTGTATTGTCATTTCTCTTTTTAATATCCCACTGGTCTGATCTTCCTTTTTAGTGTATACTTTCAAACCTTTAAACCCGGGGATGTATTTAGAAACAGGGTCATTCAACTGGAAACATCCTTTTTCATATAAGGTCATTGCCGCAACACTGATAATTGGCTTTGACATTGATGCGATTCTGAAAATAGTATTAAGCTGAATCTTCTTATTGGTTTCTATATCAAGCATGCCAATATGGGTAGAGTGTACTATTTTACCATGTCTGGCTATCATTGTCACTACTCCAACCAGTTTTTGATGGTCTACTAAGTTTTGCAGCACACTATCTATACGATTCAGCCGATCTGAGGAAAGTCCTACTTTCTCAGGGCTTTCTTTTGATAGTACCTGCCCATTTAAAGAAATTGATAAAAGAAGGATAGGCAGAATGCCTAAAAATAATTTTCTCATAATCCTAATTATTATAATCCTTTTATTAAAATGATTTATAAATTCAAATTTACGACTTTAAATTCTTGAAGTCAATAACCTGAGTGGACTAAGAAAATTAATCGAATTTAGCGTAAAAGGTAGATTTCCTGATAGATATGAAATCTGTCACCAATTTCGTCACCCTCTTAATAACAAAATTCCATAGATTACTGATCTTGCAAGAAGAAACAATTATTCCTATATTAGAGTGAGTATTGATAAAACAGAGTGAGAATTCTCCCTCTGTTGCTCTATAAGGGATTTATGATATTTGTTGATATAAGCGTAATACTTCGTGATAAGCAATATACACGCTTGGGAGAAAGAGCAAACCTTTCTTGCTGTTCATTTAGAGAAGAAAAAAACTATACCATGCGTTGGCTTGTAAAAACTTCGTAACTTAATTAAATAACTTATCTAAAACTTATGACAAAAAGAAGACAGGTTATCTGGATGACGAAAAAAAATTTGCTGCCTATCGTTATTGGGCTTGTGGGAATTCTCTGTTTGATATCTTGTCAAACCTCTAAAAATAAGAACCTTCCTATTATTGACATGCACTTGCACTCCTGGCCTGCAGGGTATATGGGTGAATCAGGCATACCCAATCCAATCACAGGAAGATCATCCTCTTCGACAAGTGATGAGGCAATTATGGAGGCAACTCTAACGGAAATGCGCCGTTACAATATTACTTTAGCTGTAACGAGTGGACCTTTAGAGGTTTTATATCGCTGGAAATCTAAAGAACCTGAACGCATAATAGGAGGAGTACATTTCGATGAAGTAACTTTACTGCCAGATGTGGAGCAATTACGGGAGCAATTTACTGATGGCCGACTTGGAGTACTTGGAGAACTGGTGGCGCAACATGCCGGACTTTCTCTCACAGATTCGCTGTTTGAACCATACCTGGCTCTTGCTGAAGAGCTGGACATACCGGTAGGAGTTCATACAGGTCTTGGGCCTGCGGAAACACCATATACATGTTGTCCTAAATTCCGTGTAACATATGGCAATCCTATTCTTCTTGAAGAAGTCCTGGTGAGACATCCAAAGCTGAGATTATACATTATGCATGGTGGTTGGCCGTACTTGGAAGAAACAAAGGCAATTATGTCTGTCTATCCGCAAGTGTATGCTGATCTTGCAACTATAAACTGGATCATTTCACGGGAAGAATTCCATGAATATCTCAAAGATTTGATTAGAGCAGGTTTTGGAAAACGATTAATGTTCGGATCCGATCAAATGGTGTGGCCGGAGGCTATTAGCATGGCCATTGAAGGAATTGAATCAGCAAAGTTTCTCTCCAAAGAAGAAAAGCGTGATATTTTTTACAACAATGCTGCGCGCTTCCTGAAGTTGAAGGATACTGTGGATTAGTCTCCTATATACTTAATTATCAATTCCGTCACCCTCTAAAATAAAAAATCCCGCAGATCATTGATCTTGCGGGATTTACGAATTGCAGTTTGGATTTTTAGCTGTCCTTTTTCTTCCTTTCTAATGGAATTATTCCTGCCATCTCTCCAATAATATTCACCAATTCGGTTCCGGCTGGAACAACAATTTTAGCATTATTCCCGAGTGATGCTTCAAGAGCCTCCAACTTTCTCAATAATTGGGCATTACCGACAAAATATTTATCTGCAGCTTCATTTACTAGCCTGATGGCTTCGGCTTCTCCTTCAGCATGCAATATTTTTGCCTGTTTATAACCTTCTGCTTCTTTTATCTTTCCCCTCTTTATCCCATCTGCAACTGTTTCGGCAGCAGTAGCCGAATCTATTGCT
>JAPLDY010000101.1 GCA_026391595.1 Bacteroidia bacterium | reverse complement strand
TGATACAGTAAGACTTAGAAAAATTGAAAAGCACTTTAAATATATGCCGCAATATTACCAGAAAGCCTTTGATGCAAGATTTGCGACAGGCCATGGAGCAATAATTGCGTCAAATTATATCTATAATATAAATGGAACAGGAATTCAGAAAATGCTTTCAGAACGGAGGTAATATACTGGGACGTCGCACGATTAGTCACGCTGAACAAAACCGACAAGTACAGCCTTTTAGCGCAGAAACAGTCCGATTCACTTAAATTTCCGACCTTTAAATCCTGGAACATTGCTGCCGATAACAGCATTTTTGCAGCAGTATCTTATGAGCAGGTTGGAATCATTCTCATTGCTCCCGGGGGATACCAGTTAATGACTATTGCCGGCGATTTTCCTGAATTCTCGAGGGACGGGAAAACAATATATTATATCGATGGAAAATGCATATATTCACTGCCGGTTGATATAAAAATCATCAGGAAGCAGGTTCTGGAAAATAAAATATTTGGTGATCCCGCAGCCGGCCGGGATATCTGGAAGATACTTTAGTCATTGTATCTCCAGGCCGTTATTATTGGGTATATTGTAATCCTCAAGCCAGAATTCAGGGGGCTCAGGTTTTTCCCGGAATACGATTGAAGTGAAGAGATCAGGATAGATATACCGTATAGAAAAGATAATAAGAAAAAATATCCAGGCGATAGCAATTTTCTTCAGGATTCGTTTTTGCAGTGATATCCAGGTAACATATCCCGAAACAGGTAAAGAAAGCAAAACTATCAGAGTCAGCAGGAATGCAGGAATGAAATAGACTAATTCCATTATGCTAAAATCATTTCCCTGCATTTTCAGCATGATAAGAAAACATCCGAATGCAGTTAGGGTACAGGCAATAAATGAAATGATCTTCAGGTAACCGTTTTTTTCAACAACAAACAGACTTCGTAATCCAAGCATATAGATCCCTCCCGCAGTCAATGTGATAAATCCGGGTAACAGCAGATCTTCGACAATAGAGAAGTTAACTTTTAAGCGGGTCAAAACGACGCATATTACAATTAATATTAAAAGCGTCAGCATACCTCGCAGTTCATCAGGCGCTCTGATGATAAAAATGTAAATCAGGGACAACAGACATAAAATAAACATAAAAACGACCATAATTATTTCAAGGTAGATAGGTAGATAGGAATTATTAAAAACGATATAAACAGGGAAGCTTAATGGCAGAACTATCAATGTAGAATAAAGTGTTATCCTTTTAAGCCATCTACGATCATGATACTTCAGGAAAAACAGAACAATCAGGTCGATAAGAGCCATAGAAATAAGAATAGCGCTTAGAATCTGAAAATTATCAACGGCATCAGTCCCTGGTAAAGTGTCTATATATATTATAGTCCCGACTGAAAGGATTAATATTATAATGCTTATCCAGAAAACTCTTTTTTTAACAGATTTCTCCATTTGATTGAAGATTAATCCCTTTAATTCAACTAAGTTACGAAACAATTTTTATACAATGCCTAAAGTACATAATTTGCGTATCTTTCAGGACTAAAACAAAAGGGGTTATGAAAGCAATATTAATCCGGTCGGTGAGCCTCTTTATGTTATCTGTCTTCATATTTTCGCTTCAGGATACCAGTGCCCAGAATAAAAAACTGACACGCAAGGAACTCAGGGAGATCAGAAAAGCACAGATGGAAGCTAACTATTACAGGCTGGATTCTGCGCTGAATGAAAGAAGCTTTGTCCTCGAGGCAGATTATCTCCGGAACAAGGACGGAGTGAATATACCGGTTCTTTCAGACTTCAATTTTATAATGGTTAATAAGTCGGAAGGTGTTCTGCAAACCGGCAGTGGCAGTGGTTCAGGCAATAATGGTGTAGGAGGTGTTACTACGCAGGGGATTATTGAGAAGTGGGAGGTATCCGGCGACACGAAGAACCTGACTTATACAGTTCGTTTCAGTCTTATCTCAAACCTGGGTAACTTTGATGTTGTGATGTTCGTCGGTGCTGATAATCATGCTACCGCTACAATTACAGGCCTGGGCTCAGGCAGACTCACCTGGAGCGGATACCTTGAGTCAATTCGTAACTCCCGGATTTTCAGGGGACAGCGGACTTTATAAGTAATTCGGCATGAAGCGCTCCTGTTTTCTTAAGATCAAACTAGGAACTTTTTTATCGGTTCTGACTTTCTCTATATCAGCCCAGGGACCTGTTGAAGATTTTACCCGATATGTTGATCCGCTGATCGGGACAAAAGAAATGGGACACACGTTTCCCGGTGCATGTGTCCCCTTCGGAATGGTGCAGCTCAGCCCTGACACCGACACTATACCATATGCTGTAAATGGGAAATATACAGGAACGGTCTACCGTTACTGTGCCGGTTATCAGTACAACGATAAGACGATCGTCGGATTCAGCCATACCCATTTCAGCGGTACAGGTCATTCCGATCTGGGCGATTTTCTCATAATGCCGACTGTAGGCCAGGTACAGCTGAATCCCGGAACAGCAGATAATCCGGGGAGTGGCTATCGTTCACGTTTCAGCCATGAAACTGAAACTGCAGAGCCCGGCTATTACAGCGTTACTCTCGACGATTATAAAATCAAAGCGGAACTTACCGCTGCAATACATATCGGATTTCATCAGTACACATTTCCGCAATCCAACGACGCACATATCATTCTCGATATGAACCATGGCATCTATAACTACGATGGTAAAGTGCTGTGGTCGTACATCAGGGTAGAAAATGACACCCTGATCACCGGGTACCGGATAACAAGCGGATGGGCAAGAACAAACTACATTTATTTTGCCATGGTCTTTTCCAAACCATTTAATAGCTATGGAGGCAAAGATGATGAACAGCTGGTTTATAAGGGTTTCTGGCGAAAATTTGACCAGGAACATAATTTTCCGGAAATGGCGGGTAAAAAGCTGAAGGCTCATTTTGATTTTGAAACCGGAAATGGAGAAAAGATAAAGATCAAGTTTGCAATTTCTGCCGTAAGTACTGAAGGAGCGCTTAATAACCTCCGGGCAGAGATCCCCCATTTCGATTTTGAAAAAGTCAGGCAGGAAGCTAAAGCCAGTTGGCAGAAAGAGCTTGAGAAAATTATTATTGATGCTTCTCCTGAAAAGAAAACAACTTTCTACACATCACTCTATCATACGTTTATAAATCCGGTTCAGTACATGGATGTAGATGGAAAATACCGCGGGCTTGATCATAACATCCATCAGGCTGACGGTTTTGTCAACTATTCTGTTTTCTCCCTTTGGGATACGTATCGTGCGCTTCACCCTCTTTTTACTCTTATCCAGCCTGAAAGAACCGCCGACATGATCAACTCGATGCTTGGACATTACGATCAGAGTGTTCATAAGCTGTTGCCTGTATGGAGCCATTTCGGAAATGAGAATTGGTGCATGATTGGCTATCATGCGGTGCCGGTTATTGCCGACGCCTGGATCAATGGCATACGGGGATTCGACGGTAAACGTGCTCTTGATGCCTGTGTGGCTTCTGCTACTCACCGTAGCTATGGTAATCTTGGAGATTATATCGATTTCGGATATGTACCCTATGAGTCGAACTCAGTCGGCTCATCAATGACACTGGAATATGCCTATGACGATTGGACCATTGCCAGACTGGCAGAATCGCTTGGTGAAAAGGATATTGCAGGGAAATTTCAAAAACGATCGGAAAACTGGAAAACCCTCTTTGATGAAGGAACCGGTTTTGTAAGAGCCAAAGATAAAAACGGGAAATGGAAAACACCTTTCGATCCGATGCATACTGCAAACGAAGGTTTTATAGAAGGGAATGCCTGGAACTATTCACTTTATGTTCCTCAGGATATTCCGGAATTGATCAGGAAAATGGGAGGCAATAAGCGTTTTATCGCTCATATCGATTCGCTGTTTACAATGTATATGCCCGATAAGTATTTTGCTGAAACCGAAGATATCACACGTGAAGGACTGATCGGCTGTTATGTCCATGGGAATGAACCCAGCCATCATGTTGCCTATATGTACAACTGGGCCGGACAGCCTTGGAAAACCCAGGAACGGATCCACCAGATTGTCAATACAATGTACCTCAACAAACCTGATGGGTTGTGCGGTAATGACGATTGCGGACAGATGTCTGCCTGGTATATCTTTTCCTCTTTGGGATTTTATCCTGTTTGCCCGTGATCAGGAGAATATGCCATCGGATCGCCGTCTGTAAGGAAAGGAATAATACAGCTTGGAGGAGGAAAAATCCTGACAATAAAAGCCGATAATCTGTCTGAAAGAAATATTTATATCCGCTTAGTGATCCTGAACGGGAAACCAGTAAACAGCGCTTTTATCAGGCACACTGATATTGCGAACGGTGGAGAGCTGATATTTGAAATGAGCAGCCGGCCGAATAAGACCCGGACAAAATAAAAAGCCCTTCCGGGCCCCATGAACCTGCTGTCAGGTCGGGAAACAAGGACAGAGCAACATAATAATCAAACACTTACACTTTTATAAGTGCAGGTGTTTTTTGTTTTATGTCTATTCCATTAAGAAATAATAATTACCTTCGTTTTTGCGGTACAAAAACGGATCAGTTGAAAAAGTTTTTATTCCAGGTTATCAGTATAATCTTCCTGTTGGCAATGACAGAAGTGGCTGCGTTGGCTGAAATAAAAGATATCGGTACACCATTTATCCGTAATTTCTCGAAGCATGAGTACCGTGCAGGTACTCAGAACTGGGCTGTTGCCCAGGATCAAAAAGGCTTTATGTATTTTGCGAATAACGAAGGTCTTCTTGTTTTTGACGGAGTTCGGTGGGAGCTTTACCGCATGCCAAACCTGTCAATGGTAAGATCGATTTATATTGATGATAAAGATGAAATATACATAGGCGCATTTAACGAGCTGGGGAAGATGGTCCCGGATGAAAACGGGAAACTAGTTTACTATTCCCTTAAGGATAAGATTCCACCTGAAAACCAGAATTTTGATGATGTCTGGAATATCTTTCCATATAAGGATATGATCGTTTTCCAGTCTTATAATGCTGCATATGTTCTTAAAAAAGGGAATGAGTTTACTGTAATTCCATCACCCGTTAGATTCCCTAATGCATACAATGCCGCAGGCAGGATCTTTTTTTATGATTCTGAGAATGGAATATTTGAATTTGACGGGACAAGAATGGTGCCTTTGAAGGGGTGTGAAAAGCTTAAAGGAGAAGAGATTAACTCTATAATGCCATACAGGAATGCCGGTAATCTGTTAATCTGTACCCTCGATAAAGGATTATTCCTATATGACGGGAATGAGCTGAGTGAATGGAATGTTCAGGTAAATGAAATACTCAGGAGTTCACAGGTATTTAGCGCTACCACTCTGCAGGACAATTATTATGCTCTCGGGACGATACAGGACGGGGTGATAATAATTGACAGCGATGGGAATCTGATACAACACATAAACCAGAAAAAAGGGCTTCAAAATAATACAATACTAAAAATCTTTTCGGACCGGACCGATAACCTGTGGCTTGGCCTTGACAATGGTATTGATTATGTAATCGTAAACTCACCGATAACCTTTCTGCAGAGGCCGGATGGGTTTGGTGCCGGATATTGTGAACTGATCTATAAGAACAAATTGTACCTGGGCACTAACCAGGGACTGTTCGTACAGGACTGGATTGATGGAAAGACGCAAAATATTCCGAAAATGATCCCCGGGACATATGGCCAGGTTTGGTACCTTGGAGTTCATAACGGGGTTATCCTGTGCGGCCACAATAAAGGAACCTATATAATCGATGGAGAGAATGCCGTACATATCACTAATATTCCCGGAGGATGGAAATATCATATA
Organism: Bacteroidia bacterium; assembly: GCA_026391595.1. Lineage (GTDB taxonomy): Bacteria > Bacteroidota > Bacteroidia > Bacteroidales > VadinHA17 > LD21. Next base: position 22,654 of record JAPLDY010000101.1, on the reverse strand, counting down.
ATGAAACGATTTCCAGGATATCTGTTAGGCGGAACATTCGGGGGGCTGATCCTTTTCAAATGGGAAAACGGAACATGGAAATTCGTCAGGAAGATCCCTGGTTTCAATGAGTCATTCAGGGTGTTTGAAGAAGATGATAATGGCGATCTCTGGCTAAGCCATGCATTTAAAGGTGTCTACCGGATCCGGTTAAATAATAGCATTGATTCTGTTGAAAAGGTAGATTATTACACCGAAAAAGACGGACTCCCGTCGAGATATAACATTAATGTATTCAAGGTCAAGGGTAAAATAATATTCGCTTCCGATACATCCGGCATTTACGAATTTGTGCCCCAGAATAACCGTTTTGAGTCTTCAGCTTACTTCAACCTGTTATTCAGCCCAATAAGAAACCTTTCATTCATCAGGGAGGATTACAGGGGAAATATCTGGTATGTATCAAATAATAAGGTGGGTGTTCTAAGGATCCAGGAGGATTTCAGTTTCCAGCATGTCACTTCTCCCTTTACACTTCTTACCGGTAAGTTCCTGAATGGTTTTGAGTCTGTATATCCATTCTCGGAAGATCACCTCTTTTTTGGAATTGAAAACGGTTTTGCACATTATTCCCCTCAGGCATATTACCTTAGCTATACCGGATTTTCTGCATACATAACAAGGGCTGATGCCATATACCTCAACAGAACATTTTATTTCGGCAACAGCAACCCGGGATACCGGTCAAGACAACCAGGTTACAGTTTCCCTTTTAAACACAACTCATTCAGGTTTTCTTTTTCGTCCCCTGTTTATGATAACCCGGGGAATATTGAATACAGTTATAATCTGTCAGGTTATTCCGATAACTGGTCGGCATGGAGCTCTGACTTCTCTCAGGAGTTTATACATCTTCCTGAAGGGAAATTTACTTTTATGGTTAAAGCAAGAAATCAGCTCGGTATCGAAAGTCTTTCAGATTCCCTGGCATTTACAGTAATGTCTCCATGGTTTAAATCGATTGTTGCATATATAGTTTATTCCCTCATTCTGATTTCCCTGGCTATATTTCTGATCTGGGCAGTAAATAAAAGAATCGAGATCTCTAACCGGAAAGTAAAGCTGAAAGAGCTGCGCGAGTACAGGGAAAAGGAGAGAGAATATATAAAACAGGCTCTTCAGTCGGAGAAGGAAATCATAAGCATGAAGAATGAAAAGCTCCGTATCGAAATGATTCAGCAGGATAAGGAGCTTGCCAACCAGGCAATGAACCTGATCAGAAAAAGTGAAGTCCTGCTTAAGATTAAGGAAGAGCTTATGGCTATGAAAAAGGCTTCGAACGAAGAGCTTGTAAGCGAGAAGATTGTGTCATTAATTTCGAAAATCAACAAGGAGGTTGGACACAACAAGCAGCGTGAGGTGTTTGAAAAAGCCTTTGATGAGGTGCACGAAGAGTTCCTGAACAAACTGAAATCAAGATATCCTTCTCTTACCCCGACCGAACTCAGGCTGTGTGCTTATCTGAAAATGAATATCTCTACCAAGGAGATAGCCCCGCTGATGAATATATCGGTGCGCGGAGTCGAGATATGCAGGTACAGGGTGCGTAAAAAGCTTGGAATTGACAGAATGACTAACCTTGCCAGCCTGCTTATCAACCTTTAACATTACAAATCACCTCTGTAGTAACTGATTTTAATCCTGATGTATTAGTTTTACAGAATAATCAATTTCTATATATCAGATAATCTGAATATTAAATATTTTGAGATGAAATAATGATGTAATGTTATTTCGTTTATGATGTATTTTTGATGTAAGAATTACGGCTTATTGACCATCTTTTTCTCATAAATTTCATTTCGTTCCTGACAAGTTCACGAACTTATTTGCAAACCGATTTTAAACTTAACCTCTAACCAAAAGTCTATGAAAATGAAAAAGATTTTCGTTACTCTGATCTTTATCCTTTGCTCCTTTGCTTTGAATGCCCAGGGGCTTCAGGTAAAGGGTACTGTGACGTCAGCGCAGGATGGTCAACCTGTACCTGGCGCAGGCATTTCAGTCAAAGGCACAACAACCGGTCTTTTGACTGATGTAAACGGGGCATTTACTATAAATGTGCCCGCAAATTCAACTCTGGTGTTTTCATTTGTTGGCATGAAAACACAGGAGATCCTTATAACCGCCAGTACAACTCTAAGTGTTGTTTTGGAATCATCTATTGCAGAGATGGAAGAAGTTATAGTGGTTGGTTATGGCGTTCAAAAGAAAAGCCTTGTTACCGGTGCAATTTCCAGCATTAAAGCTGAAGATATTATGAGCGCTTCCATTACAAGGCCTGAACAAGCTCTGCAGGGAAAAACAGCCGGTGTACAGGTAATTTCTGCCGGTGGATCTCCCGGAGGCGGAATGAAAGTCAGGATCCGTGGCGTTAGCACGAATGGGAGTTCAAATCCTCTTTACGTAGTTGACGGTGTCAAGTCTGGTGATATCAACTATTTGGATCCTAACGATATCCAGAGTATGGAAGTTCTTAAGGATGCTGCTTCATCGGCAATTTATGGTGCAGAAGGTGCCAACGGTGTTATAATGATCACTACGAAAACCGGTAGCGCCGGGAAAAGTGTCCTGAATTATGAAATCCAGACAGGTTGGTTGACCGTTGCTAAAAAGCCGGCTGTTATGGCTACTCCCGAATATGTCGCTTATCAGAATGAAGCGGGACGTGCCGATATCAGTACTGTTAACCACAACTGGTTAGATGATATATTTGAAACCGGTTTTATGCAGAAACACCATCTTTCTTATTCCGGGGGCAATGACAAATCTAATTTTTCCATTGCTGGCTCATATTTGTCACAGGATGGTATTATTACGGGATCACGTGATAAGTTTAATAGATATTCAGTCAGGTTAAACTCAGACCATAAAGTTGCAAAATGGTTAAAAATAGGTGAAAATATGGCTTTCACACACTCTCTGAGAAAAGGTGTATCTGAAGACAATGAATATGGAGGGGTAATTGGAAGCGCTTTGCAACTAGACCCGACAACTCCTAAAATTTATACAGATGCTTCACAAATACCTGTTGATGTACAGGCTATTATTGCTGCCCATCCTACAGTAGCAAGAGACCCCGATGGTAATATCTATGGTATTTCCACGTATGCTAACGGCGAAATCAATAATCCGTTTGTTATTATGGAATATGGAGGCGGCGCTAATGGTCCCGGTGTTATCCAGGATAAAATTCTGGGTGATGTATTTGTCGAAATTTCGCCGATTAAAGATCTGACATTTACCTCCAGGTTAGGTATTGACCTTGCCTGGCAGAACAACCACAGGTGGAACAAGATCTATTACTATAATGATCTCAGGTACAATAATGCAGGGTCAGTCAATGAAGATATTGACAACTGGTATACATGGCAGTGGGATAATTTTGCAACCTACACTAAGAAGATTGGGGATCATGATATTACAGTAATGGCTGGAATGTCTTCTCAGGATTACAAGCACAGGTATACCAGTTTGTATGCTTCTCCAATGGCTGTTGGCCAGGAAAACTTCTCCGAGTTTGATTATGTATCAAGTGAAACTGCTGATAATGTCGGAGGTTATACCAGTGAGGACCGTTTGGTAGGTTATTTTGGCCGTCTCTCTTATAGTTTTAAAGATAAGTACCTGGTACAAGGTAATATCCGTCGGGATGGTGCAAGCCTTTCAAAATTACCGAAGGTGGGACGTTGGGGTATATTCCCATCATTTTCAGCAGGATGGGTTGCATCCAATGAAGACTTCTTCCCGAAATCTGTGATAACCTATGCAAAACTGAGAGGCAGCTGGGGTAAAAACGGCAGCCTTTCAAATCTTGGCGGTTACAGTTACATAGGGTTCGTTACCAGCAGTGGATTGCAATATTCTCTGCCTGATGGTACAATGGGTATTCCTTCTGAACCGAACAGGTTGAACAATACTGAGCTGACCTGGGAAACAAGTGTTCAAACCGACATAGGAATCGATATAAGGGCATTGAAGGACAAGTTATCTTTCACTGTAGACTATTACAACAAGAAAACAACTGACCTTCTTACTCCCAATACACCTCCTTACGAAGCTGGCAACACTGCTTCTTTTATTAATGCCGGCGATGTTGTCAATAAAGGGTTTGAATTTGAAGTTGGTTTTAAAAACAATATAGGTGACTTACAGTATTCTGTGAATTTAAACCTGGCAACCAACGATAATAAGGTTACTTATCTGAACCCGTCTCTTGCACGTCTGCTTGGTCCGAATGTCGGCCCGGGATGGAATGCAACTGCAACTCAAAAAGGTTATCCGATATGGTACTTCAGGGGTTATAAAACAGATGGAATTAATCCCACAACCGGCGATGCCATCTTTGTTGACGTTGATACTAATGGTGTAATTACCAGCGATGACCAGACGATGATTGGAAATCCTCATCCCAAGGTTATTTATGGTGGTAATCTAAGCTTAAGTTACAAAGGACTTGATTTGAGTGTTTTCGCACAGGGTATGGCAGGAAATGATGCTATAATAGGCTGGATCAGGAATGACCGTGCTTATTGCAATAAACCTACAGTACTTACTGATAACCACTGGTCTACTTCCAATACTACTGGTACTATGCCTGGTGCAAACGCGAGCGCATTATCATGGAACAGTGACCTTCTTGTTTTTGATGCATCCTACCTGAGAATACAACAAATTCAATTAGGTTATAATCTCCCGCTTTCATTGTTGAAGAGCATTAAATTAAGCGGAGTAAGGCTTTATGTTTCGCTTGATAATTTCTTTACTTTTACTAAGTATCCTGGCTTCGACCCTGATGCTGGTACAAGCAATGATGCTGGTATAGGTATCGATCGTGGAGTTTATCCGGCTTCCAGGAAAATAATGCTCGGCGCTTCAATTTCTTTCTAACTTAACATTAAAGTTATAAGCGATGAAAACAAAAATAAAAATATTCAACATAATTGTATTTGCATCAGCACTCCTGTTGTTTGCATGTTCAGAAAGTTTTCTAGACACGCAGCCTCGTGGTGTATTGTCTGTAGATAACTATTACAAGACTGATGCTGAAGCCGCTTCAGGTGCGCTTGCATGCTATGACCTGGTCCAGGACCAGCAATTTGGAATTTGGACCGGTTCCTATTTAGTACGAATGGTTTTAGGTGATGAAGCAATTACCGGTGGCGGTGGTCGTGGTGACCAGCCAGGATATGAAGAACTGAATGAATTCAACTTTGGCCCCAATAATCCATTCATGGGAGGTTTGTACGCTGGTTGCTATAGGATTATTAACAGGTGTAATACTTTACTTGCCTACGTTGCGAACGATTCCCCTGCAAAGAAAATTAACATTGCTGAAGCAAAATGTTTGCGTGCCCTTGCTAATTTCGAACTTGTGACTTTGTATGGTGGAAATGCTTCACTCGTTACACACCTCCTCGGCCCCAGCGAATATCAACAAGCTCCTGGCGGAGAGGCCAATTTCTGGGCAGCAATTGAAACCGATTTGAAAGATGCAGCCACTGATCTTCCATTGAAAAGCGCATATTCTGCAAATGACAAATATCGCGTCTCGAAAGGTTTTGCACAAGCCTTGCTGGGAAAAGCTTATCTGTATCAGGGTAAATATGACGAAGCTGCTGCTATTTTTGAGACTGTTATAAGTTCTGCCGAGTACAGTCTTGTACCTGTCACAACTGTAGCTGAAATGCAGAATATATTTAAAACTTCGCAGGAGTTCGGAAGGGAATCTCTTTTTGAAGTTTCTTTCAGCTCAACCTCGAGCAGGGATTGGGGTAACTTCAACTGGGGTAATAATCGACTTAACGAAAACTGTGTCACATGGCAGCTGATGGGCGCCAGGGGTGAATATTTTGGCGATTTTACTCCTATCGGCATGAGTGGTGGATGGGGCTTTGGTTATCCAAATCCTCTTGTTGATGCCTTGTTTTTAAGCGAGGGGCCTGCTAATAATATCAGAAGAAGGGCATCTTTGATGTCAAGTGCTGAACTGACGGCTGCCGGTGTCCAGGTTGGTAATGGTTCTGGTACTTTAGCTTATGGCTATGCAGGATTTATCAGGGTAAAATATGCATCCTGGTTGTCAGAAAGAGGAGGACCTGTTGGTGAATTGAACTATGGGACAAACCTTAGATACATGCGTTATGCCGATGTATTGCTTATGGCTGCCGAAGCCAATATTCTGAAGACATCTGCCGATAATACAAAAGCTCGCGGTTATATTAATCAGGTAAGGACCAGGGCAGGCTTAGGAGCAGCTACAGAAACGGATGCTAATCTTTTCAACAGGATAGTTAAAGAAAGAGAAATGGAGCTGGTTTTTGAAGGATGGCGTTACATGGACCTGATGCGCTGGATCAAGAATGGTAAAATGACCGAGGCTCAGGTACAAACCCTTATGGATGCATGTATTCCATATTTACCAAAAGGTGCCGGCAATGTTCCTTACAGGAAAGCATGGCAAACCAAGTATAAATTATTAGCTATTCCTGAACAGGAAATTTTAACTAATCCGAATGCAAAACAGAACGACGGTTACTACTAGTTCCTGAAAGCATAAATCAGCGTAGCCATCTGGCGGCGTTTCGTTCTATTTCGATGATCTTTAAGGCCTTAATATTGAAGGCATAACGAAATAGCACATTTTACAGGGTTGTCTGAAAGTAGTTTAGAACTCTTCAGACAACCCCTATAAAGTTTTACCTTTTATACAGACGGATATGAATTCTATGAAACATTCATTTGCTATACTATTAGCTTGCCTGTTGCTTTTGACCTATTCCTGCAAGACGGCAAATACCGGCGATAATGTAGTTGAAAACAGGGTAGACAAACTCCTCCTGCAGATGACACTGGATGAAAAAATCGGACAAATGTCACAGCTCGAACCTGGAATGTTTGATACCGAAGAAAATCTCACAAAAGCCATAAGAGAAGGTAGATGCGGATCTCTGCTGAATTGCTGGGGTGTCGAGAAAGTCAATGAACTTCAGAGGATTGCAATCAAAGAGAGCAGGCTTGGAATCCCCCTGATTATCGGGAGAGATGTGATTCATGGCTACCGTACAGTATTCCCCATTCCGCTTGGAATGGCAGCCTCCTGGGATCCTGAAATAGTCAGAATGGCTTTCCGGATTGCAGCCACTGAGGCCTCATCACAGGGGATTAAATGGACCTTTGCACCGATGATAGACATTACCTGGGATCCCCGATGGGGAAGAATTGCCGAGGGATGTGGTGAAGATCCATACATGGCATAAGCATATTCAAAAGCAATGTTAGCGGGTTTCCAGGGCGACTCGCTTACGGATCCTACATCAATCGCAGCTTGCGCTAAACACTATTGCGGGTATGGCTTCTCAGAAGGAGGACGCGATTATAATACAACCTATATTACTGAACCGGTACTCAGGAATGTAGTCCTTAAGCCCTTCAAGGCAGCAAAAGATGCCGGCGCACTTACTTTCATGTCGGCATTTAATGATCTTGACGGTATTCCTGCAACAGGTAATGAATTCACCCTGAAACAGATATTGCGTAAGGAATGGAAATTTGATGGATTTGTTGTCAGCGATTGGGGTTCTGTTCCGGAAATGGTAGTCCATGGTTTTGCCAACGACGCTAAGGATGCAGCCGCAAAGGCGATCAACGCCGGAGTCGATATGGAGATGGCAACCACCACCTATTTTGATAATATTAAAAATCTCCTGGAAGATAAAAAGATAACCCAGGAAGAGATTGATAATTCCGTACGAAATATTCTCAGGGTGAAATTTAAACTCGGACTGTTTGATAATCCGTTTATCAGTCCTGAAGCTCAGAAATCTATCCTTGATCCTGCCTCACTCGATCATGCCCGTAAAGTGGCAAGGGAAAGCGCTGTTCTTCTCAAAAACAACAATAAAACACTTCCTCTTTCAACAGATATTAAGTCAGTCGCAGTTATCGGACCGCTTGCTGATAAAGCACGCGATCAGCTCGGTACGTGGTGCTTTGACGGAAAAGCAGAAAACTCGGTCACCCCGCTCACAGCGATCAAAGATCTTCTGGGAGAAAAGAAAGTCAATTTTGTAGCCGGCCTCGATTACAGCCGTGACAAAAAAACCGGTCAGTTCAGCAAGGCTCTTGCAACCGCAAAAAAATCGGATGCTGTCATCTTTTTTGGTGGCGAAGAGTGGATACTCTCAGGTGAGGGGCAGTGCAGGGGCGAAATAAATCTGCCTGGCGCCCAGAGTGAACTTATATCTGAACTGGCAAAAACAGGGAAACCGGTTATCCTGGTAATTATGGCAGGCCGCCCGCTTGCAATCGGGAATGAACTTAACGAAGCAGACGCCGTTCTTTATGCCTGGCACGGCGGAACAATGGCAGGCCCCGCAATAGCAGATCTCCTTTTTGGAAAAGAATCTCCTTCCGGAAAGCTTCCTGTCACATTTGTCAAGGGATCCGGACAGATTCCATTTTATTATTACAGGAACAATACAGGAAGACCTGGCACTCAACAATCCTGGACGCCCATTGACAGCATTCCGGTCGAAAACCCACAGAGTTCACTTGGCTACAAATCGTTTCAGCTTGACTACGGGTTTACACCTCTCTTTCCGTTCGGTTATGGTTTAAGCTATACCTCATTTACTTACAGTGATCTTTCCCTCTCTGCGTTATCGATGAAGACGAACGGATCGATTGTTGTCTCTGCAAAAGTGGCAAATACCGGCGATATGGATGGTGACGAGATAGTTCAGCTCTATATCCGCGATCGTGTCGGAAGCATTACCAGACCAATCAGGGAGCTTAAAGGATTTAGACGTGTTCACCTCAAAAAAGGTGAATCGGCTGTTGTTGAATTTACATTAAATGGAGAAGATCTTGCTTTCTTTAATGGCAAGATCACAGCAACCGAACCTGGTAAATTTGATACATGGATCGGTACAAATTCCAATGAAGGGCTGCATGGAGAATTTATTGTTGAATGATCAGGCAGATGGTATCAAAAAGTTGATTGCCTGCTATTTTGCTTTAACTTTGAATGTATATACCTGCGTAACTATATGAGAGCAATTGAATTAATAGCATGTTTCTTTGTCGTGTTTACCGCCTCCTGCAATTCAGATAAAAATAATCCTCATACAGTATCATTCTTATCGGCGGAGAATGTGATCCAGGTCCGTGACACCAAAGCGGCAATGATTTTTCATTTCGTGATTAATGCTTATCCTGTTAATACCAGGGATATAAGTGTGAACTATACCACGAAAGATTTGTCCGCTGTCAGCGGAAAAGATTATATAGCAGTATCAGGCACCCTGACTATTCCGGCAAATCAATCGACCGGAATTATAGATGTAACAGTAACACCAGACAGCCTCCGGCAGAATGACCTTACTTTCATACTGGAACTTAGTTCACCGGTGAATGCCTCACTCTCAACCCTTCAGGCATTTGGAACTATACAAAACCTGGGGACCTATTTATCTGTCGACAATACAGGTTATACTTCCGCATCCGGCTATCCGGGCATGACACTGGTATGGAGGGACGAATTTACAGGCAAAACCCTTGATAATGGTTCCTGGACTTGTGAGACCGGGGGTAGCGGTTGGGGGAACAATGAGCTGGAATACTATACTAACAGCCTTAATAATTCATTTCTGACAGGTGGTTATTTAGTTATTGAAGCCCGCAAAGAAACTATGGGTTCAAATAATTATACCTCGGCAAGGATCATATCAAAGGATAAAAAGACTTTTACTTACGGAAGAATCGATATCCGGGCTAAACTGCCAAAAGGTCAGGGAATATGGCCGGCTTTATGGATGTTGGGAAATAATATCAGCCAGCAGGGATTCGGATGGCCGGCCTGCGGAGAAATAGATATAATGGAGCTTTTAGGCCATGAGTCCTCAAAAGTATATGGAACTGTTCATTGGGGCATTTCAGGTCAGGGCAGTACCCATATCGGAGGTAATACCACATTGACCACTGGAGACTTTTCAGGCAGTTTCCATGTCTTTAGCCTTCAGTGGAATACAAGTAAGCTGACCTTCCTGGTTGACGATGTAGCTTTTTTTACTGCCAATAAAACTGATGTTGGTGCCAACTACCCGTTCGACAAGCCTTTCTTCTTTATCATGAATGTTGCCGTTGGAGGAAATTGGCCGGGCAATCCAAATTCATCCACAGCATTTCCTCAACGGATGTTGGTGGATTATGTGAGGGTTTTTCAATAGGGAATGGCTTTATGCGAATGAAAACCCGGATTTAAAAGTAGATACAGAAACAATTGCAGTAATGAGGTTAAAAGCAAATTTCCATGAACTACTATTGCTGCTTAGCCTGTTGGTCGTATTGTGCATGAGCGGATGTTCGAAGCCAAAGAAAGGGGATCCGCCGTCGCCCAATCCTCCGCCGGCACCGGAAACGTTTGTCAAGACCGATGTTATGTTTTGGCTGACGAAAGCTGATTCCACAGTCAGGTTTAAGAGACAGAATATTGCTTTGAATTTCAGTTCCACAGCTGCTGCCTCTACAACCATAGTTGTCGATACAACCCAGACTTTCCAAACCATTGAGGGTTTCGGATTTGCTTTAACCGGGGGAAGTGCTTACCTGATTAATCGCCTTACAGAAGAGTATCGTAATAAACTTTTACAGGAACTTTTCGCTTCCGACAGTACATTTATAGGAACCAGCTATCTGCGCATCAGCATAGGTTCTTCAGATCTGGATTCCTATGTTTTTTCGTATGATAATATTGATCCGAATTCGACCGATATGAATCTGACGAATTTTGATATTAAACCGGACACCTATGATCTGATACCTGTGCTGCAAGCCATACTGGCAATTAATCCAGATATAAAAATACTGGGATCACCCTGGTCGGCGCCTGCCTGGATGAAAACAAACAAAAATTCCGTTGGAGGTTCACTGAAGCCTGAATATTATAGCGTATATGCAAGCTATTTTGTGAAATACCTGCAGGCCATGAAAGCAAATGGTATCACGCTGGATGCTATAACTGTGCAGAATGAACCTGAGTACGGAGGTAATAACCCAAGCATGGTGATGTCAGCCACCGAACAGGCTGATTTTGTAAAAAATTACCTTGGACCTGCATTCAGGGCTGCCAATATTACCACCAGGATCATTATTTTTGATCATAACTGCGATCATCCGGGTTATCCGATAACTGTTCTTAATGATCCTGATGCCCGGCAATATATTGATGGATCAGCCTTCCACTTGTATGGAGGTAATATATCTGCAATGTCAACGGTGCATAATGCCTACCCTGACAAGAATGTCTATTTTACCGAGCAATGGGTTGGTGGCAGTGCAACAAATAATTTTGGTGCAGACCTGAAGTGGCATATTAAAAATCTTATCATAGGGGCTCCATTGAACTGGAGCAAAAACGTGCTGGAGTGGAACCTGGCCTCCGATCCTTATTACAGACCACATACGCCGGGGGGATGCTCTTCTTGTCTTGGGGCTCTTACGATAGGAACAACCATAAGCCGGAATGTATCTTACTTTATTATTGCCCATGCTTCCAAGTTTGTTAAACCAGGATCTGTCAGAATTGGCTCATCGAGTGTAGCAGATATATCTAATGTAGCTTATAAAACCCCTGAAGGCAGGAAAGTGATGATTGTATTGAATGAGAATAGTTCAACCCTGTCGTTCAATATAAAGTTCGGCAATAAATATGTGACGACCTTCCTTGAAGCCGGCTCCGTGGCAACTTATGTCTGGTAAAGCGTTAATCTCTCCAGCGAAGCCCGGAGCAGATTTGACGAGAGAAATTCTAATAAAAGAAAAAGTTTTAAAATCAGAACCTGAATGCCGGAGTCATTCTTTCCTGCTCATTTTTTGGGATACCGATTGAATTAGCATACTTTCTCCAGTCACTGACAACAAATCCTACCTCCGAGATTATCTTATCCATTGAAGCCAGGTCCAGCATAAAGAATTCTCAGACACTTCTTGCTAAATCAAAATCCAGTGCATTATTATCCATGTCAATATTAAGGACAAGGCCCTGTTTATCTATAGATGGATTAACATCAAAAGCAGGAGACAAACGCCATCCTTCATCGGTTAGCAGAAAACCATGATTCCTGAGATGATCATCAGAATTTGAAATGGAGATATTAAAAATGATACGCTTCCATAATTGATGCAAATCTTCTTTGTTTGAGGCGCCTGAGAATTTAATAAACTCCGCAATCTCCAGATAACTTGCTTTATTATCTCTTATATTTTCCTCAGTGTTCCCTGTCATTGTCATTGCCGAAGCAAAATGAATGCGTTCTCTTTTAATACGATCAAACCGTTTGGTTAAGAATGTATTATAATTCCCTGAAACTTTTAAGATTTGTGAATCTACCATTGATATTCCGGCTTTAATCGACAGTTTGTATGCAAGGAATTCCCATGCTGCTTTGTCTATAGTATCATTCCTTGAAGGAAATTTTGCTATCCACAAATTTCCTGACCTGTCAGTAAAATTGGCTTTAGGACGTGCTCCTCCCAAAGAGGTTCCAGGTGCCAGTAACATGAGAATCCATTCCCGGACGTTTTCATCATCTTCATCTGATTCAATGATTTTTACAGCATTCTGTAACTCTCCTAAAGTGGTCCATGGTGGTATAGTTGTATTCGATGCTGCTTCCAGAAATGGCCCATTTGGATCCAGTTTAAACCTTAAGGCACCCATTCTGCTTTCATCATAGACACCAAGCAGATAATCAATATCATGTAGTTTTTTTGGAACCCGACCTTCTTCTTTAGCACTTTGCGGCTCTCTTCTTTGCATCAGGGTTCGACCCCAGGAGTCAGGCATTGAATCAAGAAAGACTCCAAAATTTTCCTTATCGTTTGGGTACTGCGGCCCGGAATACCACCCAAGATCAGGATCTAACAGAATTTGCTCATTTGATGAAATCCAATCTTTGTCATATTCGAAGCTGAAAGATTTTCTCCCCTTAGCAAAATGTGCTGATAGCGTACCAATGCATCTGGGCTCCTTCATTCCTACCCAATGTGCATAAACCCATATATCGACTTTTGAATTGTCCATATTATTTTTCGCCTAATAATTTAAGATCCTGAAGCTTTCTTCCGAATTCATCATCAACTGCTAACTTCAGAAAGTCATCCTGCAATCCAAGTACCCTGAGCACATTGAAGTAAGCGCCAAATGAAACTCTTGGATTTCCTTTCTCTATCTGGTATAATGTGGCTCTGTGGATACCAGCTCTCTCACCTACCTGAAGAGTAGTAAAACCTCTTCTCTTCCTGGCGAGTTTTATGTTTTCCCCTACTTGCTCAAGGATTTTTTGATGCTTAGGAAATAGAATTTGTTTCTTACTTTTCATGCTAAACGTCGCTTATTATCGACAAATATAGAGAATATGCTGATAATAAGCAACATTTAATAATTAATATTAAAGAAAATGAGTGGACTGTGTCTACCGAAGTTTGCTTCAGCGGGCGAAGGTGGCGCTGGCGGAGCAGTCATCGAACTATTTGGAGCAGGATCTGATGCTTCTAAACAATTTAAGCTAACATATACCCATTTGTGGGGAATAGGTTATTAAATGATATACATTTAAATGAAAGAATATTGATTGTTCTTAAATAAAGAAGGGTGATCTGACTCGAACATACGATTCCTGGCGCCCCTTAAATCGTCAGTAGGATTCGAACCTATCTTCATTTTACTGATAATGAGTTAATTATAATATCCTAATCTTGCCAGTACACCGAATTATACACCGGGTACGCAAATCATTCAAAGAACATACCCTAACAACGGTATGAAAAAATGTGCTGTTATTAATGATAAATATTTCTTGAAAATTCGACTATGTCGGAACTCTTCATGGATGTATATATCGTAAGTAATAAAGCCTATTACTTTATTAATCTCAAAGTAATATGGCACAATAAAATGAGGCCAGGTTACCGGACTTATAGCCCCGAATGCTTGGTTTTATAAGTCGAGAGCTTGATCGATATTTCCAATGTTTTAAAAATACCTTAACTTTACCATCATAGATTCAGTAATTATGTCAATAATAGGAAATGTGACTGAACCTGTTTTTAATACTTGCTAAGCAAAAGTGCGATAGAAATATTCATAGGATGGCAGATAAGTAACAAATTGACCACGAAATAGAAATTCGGACAAAAACAAATAAATGGATGACCCATCTTTCTTAAATAATTCTTAAATTCAAATCCTTCATCAGAAAAACAAACAATTCATTCCTAACAATAAAATTGTTTTAATTATGAAAAATCCATCTTCCCCTAACAGAATCGTAGTATTAGCATCTCTATTACTAACCACAATTGCACTTAACGCACAGGTTAAATATGTACCGTTAAAACCGATGTCACAGGTAGTCTCAACCTCTTTGAAACCCGTGTCCATATCAGGTGCTATTACCTTACCAACTATTACCTGGGGAGGTGATATAGCAACAGTCTATGCTGAGATTAACGGTCTCTTCAAACTAAACGGCCTCGATTTTACCCTCCGGAACGAGGATAATTTCAAAGCCCAGGTGCAAAGATGCATTAATGGTGAAACACCTTACCTGAGAGGAACAAAAGGCATGATCAAAATGGCCAGCGACGCATTCAAAGCAGCCGGTATTGAACTTGTGGAGATCTATCAGATCAGTTACTCCAACGGCGATGACGCAGTCGTTTTCCGCCCGGGCAAAAATATCAACAATGCCAGGAACGTAGCCCTGCAGCTCTATGGACCACACATGGACTACGCAGCCAACCTGTTCATCAGCGCTAAAAGAAGACTTGAAGATATTAATTTCAAATACCTCGAAGAACTCACCCTGAATGATAATGGTACGAACAACAACCCGGTAGAGGCATTTGTTGCAGATCCTGCATTGGACGCAGTTTTCTGCATCATCCCTGACGCACTTAACCTGACCTCCGGCGGCACTACCGGTACTGGCAGCGAAGGTTCAGTAAAAGGTGCCAGGATCGGACTGACAACGAAATCAGCAAACCGTATAATTGCAGATGTCTATGCAGTAAGAAAAGACTACTTTGATACACACAGGGAAGAGGTCCAGAAGCTCACACTCACCCTTATGCAGGCAGAAGAAGGTCTTCGTGACCTCTTGAAAAATAAAGCCTCAAAAATGGGCGAATACAACAAGATGATCAGCAGGTCATCAGAGCTATTCTTTGGCACACCTACCGCGACGAAAGATGTCGAGCCAATGCTTGAAGGTGGATGTGAATTCGTTGGCCACGCAGGCAACATAACCTTTTTTACTGGACAAGGAACCACCAGGAACCAAAAGACATTAGACGCAGAAATTCAGAAAGCATTCATCACCATGGGCGTGCTTACCTCCCCAACTAACGTCTTAAACGCTAACTGGGATTATAACGAATTCGTTCCAAATCTCAAGTACGCCAAAGCAGGAGCGATTACCCCTACGCCAAGATTCGACGAAAAGAAAGTCTCACAAGTAGTCGAGAACAAAATCAAAGCTGAATCCACAACATGGGAATCCGAAGGAACACTTTTCGTCGTGGAGATCTACTTCCAACCAAACCAGGAAAACTTCACAGTAGCCAACTATGCAGAAGACTTCAAGGAAGCCCTCAAGCTCGCGCAGACTTATGGTGGCGCCATAGTCGTCATTGAGGGACACTCAGATAGAGGAGGAGTTCTAAAGGCAAAACAAAATGGTGCCAGCAGCCAGGAAGTTGCACAGATAGAGCAGGTGGCAAAGAACCTCTCCAGGGATAGAGCTGATAATGTAAAGAAAAGCTTCCTCGCTTACTGCAAACAGTCAGGAATCACTTTCGACGCTTCACAGATTACTATTGTTGGCAGAGGTATCGAGTCGCCGAAATTCCTGCAGCCAAGAACCCAGGAAGAGTGGAAGCAGAACTTCCGCGTCGTTTTCAGAGTCAAGCAACTCGAATCAGAATCCATCCAGTTCGATCCGTCAATATACAAGTAATTACTCCGCTATGTTTTAACTATAATGAAAGATATCATGCAACGATATAATCGCAAAGCAGGCGTATTCCTTATAAGCTTAGGTGTGATTGTCCTCCTTGTCAAGACCTGTGTCCAATCAACACCGGGCGGCGGAAAGGTAGTTCAATCAGAACAGAAAGTTGAAGAGTCAGCTGAAGAATCAGAGACTCCTCAATCAACTATTCTTTTCGATGAATCAGCAGGCGTTGCCTCGACTGCGTCCAACTTTTACTTCCTCTTTGACATGAGCGGTAGCATGGATGATAAATGCTCAGGGAAGAGGAAGATTGACGGTGCGAAAGAGGCTGTCGCGATGTTCATGAAGAACATTCCTGACGATATAAACATCGGCTTGATGCTCTTCGGCACACAAAGCGGACAAGGTTATGCTGAAGCACTCCCTATTGGTCCTGGCAACAAGGATGAATTCCTGAAAGTCATTAACAGCTTACAACCTACCGGTGAAACGCCACTGGGAGAAGCGCTCCTGTCAAGTGTGGACAAGATTATTGAGCAATACAAGAAGCAGCTAGGCTATGGTACATACCGTATCATCATAGTTACAGATGGAGAGCAGACAGGCATTGATCTGAAACAACCCTGTAACTACCTCGGTCAGCATGGATTCATAGGGCTTTACTCGATAGGTTTATGTATGAAAAGCTCCCACACATTGAAGAAGTACTCTCTTTCATACCGTGATGCGAATGACTATGAAGAACTCGAGCAGGCATTAGTTGAGGCAACTGCTGAATCAGACGTTTTTGACGCAAGCCTCTTTGATGAGAACTTGTATAAAGCTGATAGTACAAGTCGCTAAGCAGGGAAACAGGGCTTCGGCTCTGTAAATAATATTTTTAACACAATAATTTGGTAGTTTTAAACAATGAACAATAGAACAAAAGGCATAATTGTATTCATGCTCCTCGGAACCATCGTAGTACTCGGCATCTATTTCGGCACAACATGGCTTGACGGAATCAAGAGAACGAAGAGCTCCGATTCAGGAGGTGCCACTCACACCGTGCATTGGGCAGGCGACAGCTATGCCGGTTACGCGTTTATCAAATCAACAGAGATGAGGAAACGCCTGGCAAGGAAAGGCATCGTACTTGATTTCATTGACGACGGCGCGGCATATGCTGACCGTCTGAAAAAGCTGAATGATGGAGAATATGATTTCATCGTATTGCCTATCAGCTCTTACATGGAGCACGGTTATAAATATAAGTATCCAGGCGTCATCACGGCAGCTATCTCAGAATCCCGGGGAGCCGACGCCATACTCGTATTCAAGGATTTTCCGTTCACAAAGATCAACGACCTTAACGACAGCGAGATCAAGATCGTAGTGACACCTGACTCACCCAGCGAGGATTTGGTCAATCTGACCATCACCAACTTCGACCTTGACGAACTTCAAGGCAGGCAGGATTGGATGATCGAAGCCAGCGGCTCGGAAGCCGTTTACAAACAAGCGAAAGCCGACCAGAACGACCCTGCGAAAAGCAAACGTCTTTATCCCATGTGGGAGCCGGACATATCAAACGCCATCGACAACTTGGGTATGAAGAAGATATGGGGTTCAGACAATTTCCGCAACTACATTGTCGACGTGTTCGTATTCAGCAGGAAGTACGTGAACAATAAGGAAGAGGAAGTCAGGGAGATCATGCGCACCTATTTCGAAGTAGTGGACTACTACATGGCCCGGAAGGAGGAAATGTTCGATGAGCTCAGATCAGTGACCGGTGCTAAGAGAACTATGGTTCCTTCTTTCATGGACAATATCAAGTGGTATAATTTACAGGAGAATGCTCACCTCATGTTTGGCATCCAGGGAGTCATGAGTGCAGGATCATACACTGATGAAGGCCTGGTGAAGACTATCTACGCTTGGAACGACGTCAACCGCCTTATGAAAAAGGATATTAAAGTGGAAAATCCATACGAGATCCTTAACAAGACATTTATCGAAGGGTTGGTCTCGACAGCAGTCGCTCCAATCGGCACAAAGTCAGACAATGTCAAGGACTTCGAAGCGTTGAGCAAAGATCAATGGGAGAAGTTACAGGAATCAGGGACAATGCGGGTAGAGAACATCACATTCCAAAGCGGTATATGCCGATTGGACGATAATGGTGAAGTGACTGTTGATAATGTTGCCCAAAAGCTTATCCACAACTACCCAAACTATCGTGTTCTGGTTGCAGGCCACACTGGTTATGGCGACACTGAAGCGAATCTGAAATTGTCACAGGAACGAGCGGATATCGTGCGACAGCAATTGATAGCCGTATATAACATCGACGAAGATCGTATCCTGGCAAAAGGCTTCGGTGCAGAACGGCCTCCAAAACGCAAGATGAAGAATCAGAACGAGCCTATCGTTTGAGAATGCAACGAGTCGAGTTCATCCTGTTGCAGTAAGAAAGGAGCTTCGCGAATGGGACGTCCAGGAATCAATAAACAACGAGAGGAGAGAGCAGTATTAACGCCTCGGCCAGAGGACTTTGAAGAGCAATCTATCATTAAAGCGCTCAACAAGTCTATCATGGACAATTGGTTAGTCGGCGCGAGCATCGGAGCTATACCTGTTGGTATCCTGACTGCCATTCTCCTCGGTACAGGAGTTGGTATACCCATCATCGGGGGAGCACTCTTACTCGGAGGAGGAACCTGGGCGTGGAAACGATTCTTCAAAGGAGACAGGTTCTTTGACAAATACCGGGACCATCTGCGTCAACTCCTTGATGAGGATACTGAACGCCGTCGTAATGAATTGCAGCAATCGCTCGAAGCATACGGTAACAAGCACGCTTGCGAACAACTCGAACAGTTCCAGACAAAGATCAGGGTGTTCATGGAAATCCTCGATATGAAATTCCCTGATAAGAACCAGCTGACGTACAACCGTTATTACACGATTGCGCAGGAGGTATTCCTCTCTGGCATAGATAATCTTAATGAGGTTTTACTAATCCACAAAACGCTTGACGCTATCGACATGGATTATATTGAACGGAGCCTGCAGAGACTTGATAGACAAGAGCAAAACGCTGCGACGAAAAGGGAACAGAACTCATTGCTGCAAAGCAAGCAGCAGTACCAGAACCAGCAGCAAGACATTAAGAACCTGATGGCTCAGAATGAGGAAGCCTTAAGCAAGCTGGATGAAGCTATCGTACAAGTTCAGGATATCAAACGGTCAACAAACAATGAAGGCCAGTTTGATATGGAAACATCGATGGAACAATTACACCGCATAGCACAGCAGTCCTACAAATTTTCACATTAACAACGAAAAACCTATAGGTAAAATGAGTAAACAACAACAACAAACAGTAGACCCGCAGATCGAACAAAAGCTGCAGGAGCATGCCCAGGATATTAAAAACCTTGAAAAAGCGGAGTATAATGTCCCCACTGAGGCCGAACTGACAGAGGAACTCGAAGAACAGATCGGACTGACTAAAGAGAAAAAAGCAGAGATAGATCCAAAAATTGATCAGCTGACCGATTCAATCGTTAATAATTTCTTCAACGGCACATATAACGAGGAGCAGAAGAAGAGGTGCATCAACGACCTGGGCATGAAGCACCAGGCAAGGTTGAGTAATCATAACGCCATACTCGACCAGTCCATGCAGATGCTGTCCAAGACACAGGACGGAGGCACAGTCGCAAGGGATCTTCTATTACTCAGGAATGAGGTTGAGGTCTTAAACCCTCACCAGTACAACCTTACAGCTCCGACCAGTGCAGCCGCCAAGTTCTTCAGAACATTCCTGGGAAAGAAGAACGCGATAAGCAGATATCTGGAAAGGTATGAGAAAGGTAGTGTTGTGTTGAAAGACATTACGAAGAGTTTGCTGACGGGAAAGGAAGGATTGAAAGATGACAACAACATCCTCGGGATGGACAAGAAGTCTTTGAGGGAAACGCTCGATGGTCTTGCCTACGCAGTCAAAGTAGGCCAGGTGCTTGACCAGAAGTTCGAGATGAAGCTCCGTGAAATGAGCCAGGTGGAACAACCTGATGAGTACCGGTTCCTCCAGGAGGAAGTTCTGTTCCCTCTGAGACAGCGTATTATTGATCTGCAGACAGCGTTGAATGTGAACCAGCAGGGAGTAATTACATACGACTTGCTTATGCGAAACAACGACGAGCTCATCAAGGGTGTTGAGCGCAGTGTGACCATCACTACTGTTGCTTTAAGTGTCGGCGTGACAGCACAGTTCGCCCTGAATAAGCAGCGCATGGTCCTTGAAGCAGTCAAAGGAACAAAGGAGATCACCGAAAAGATACTGGTGGGCAACGCTGAGACATTGAAGACTCAAGGCGTTGAGATACAGAAAGGAGCCGCTGAACCAACCATAGCTGTGGAAGTATTGGCCAGCGCGTTCACAAAACTGAATGAAGCTATTGAAGACCTTTCTACCTTCAGGATCAATGCCCTGGCTGGTATGAAAGAATCTATCGGCAAGTTGGAAAACCTGACACAGAAAGGTCGTGATACCATCGAAAAAATGGAAAAAGGTGAAGCCATAAGGAAGAAAGCGTTCGTGGACATCACCGCTGATGATGAAATCTAACACTCTTCCATTACTCAATTATATATATAAAAATCTTTTCGATAATAACAATCTGAAAAATCAATATCATCGTCATGAAAAAAATAACTAATCCACTCGCAGTTGTAATGGCCGTATCTATGATTATTGTAGTTTTGGCCATGAGCTCCTTTACTTTCCGGGCTCCAAAAGAGGAAGCACCCTCTCCTGTGCAGAAAGAGTTCACCGTTGCCTGGTCAATAAATGCCGGATGGAATCCCTGGTCGTAT
The DNA here is from genome assembly GCA_026391595.1 of Bacteroidia bacterium. Classification (GTDB taxonomy): domain Bacteria; phylum Bacteroidota; class Bacteroidia; order Bacteroidales; family VadinHA17; genus LD21. Next base: position 1,733 of record JAPLDY010000101.1, on the reverse strand, counting down.
GCAAACACTTCTGGCATTATGGACAAATGGGCTGCCAAATATGGCATTAAGATTAAGCTGGTCCGGATGGACTATATGCCTTCCATCGAAGCATTCACCACACCATCAGTAGATGCATGTGTAATGACGAATATGGACTGTTTGACTATTCCTGTCGCTGGTGGCATATCCTGTTCCGCAATCATCGTTGGTGACTATTCCAATGGCAATGATGCCTTGATAGTAAGGAATAACCTGACTATACCGCAACTCAAAGGGAAGAAAGTAAACCTTGTCCAATTCTCAGTCTCTCATTACATGTTATCCCGGGCATTAGACATGAATAGCATGACAGATGACGATGTAAAGATCGTCAACGTCAGTGACAGCGACATTGGTCCGGCATTCATTGCAAATAACGATCAGGAAGCAGTCGTAACATGGAATCCGCTGGTGATGGAAATTATGAAAACACCTGGTGTAAAGAAAATATTTGATTCCTCTCAAATTCCTGGCGAAATACTCGATCTGATGATCGTCAAAACTAAGGTTCTGCAAGCCAATCCTGAGCTTGGTAAAGCAATTGTTGGCGCATGGTTTGAAGTAATGGATATTATGTCCTCCAGGACTGATAAGGGTAAAAGTGCATTGGAAGGAATGGCAAAGGCTGGTGGTTCGAGCCTGATAGAGTATCAGAACCAGCTGAAGACCACGGCCATGTTCTATAAGGCTTCTGACGCTGTCGCTTATACAAACAGCGAGGAAATAAAGACAAACATGCGTCGAGTACGCAACTTTTGCTCCAAGTACGAATTGCTTGGCTCAGGAGTCAAGGCTGATGACTTAGGAATCAAATTCTCTGACGGTGCAGTCATTGGAAACCAGAACAATATCTTATTCATATACGATGCCAGCTACATGATTGAAGCATCCAGGTAACAAATACGAACAAGGATAAAGAAATGTGTTAGTATGTTCGGAACCTTGCTCTATTCATCTATTAATCAATAAGTAAAATTAGGAAAACCCAATTTACATATGCAAACCAAGCCAAATAAGCGTGCTCTGTTTTCCAGACAAAAGATGGGGGACGTGGTGCAATGGTTGAATAGATTAACACAAAAAATAGGGAGCACAATCAAAAGTATGGACCCATTTATTCATACAGTTGTGCTTATAATGGTTTATCTCGTTCTGGCTTTTTTTGTACGGAAAGTGAATTTGAAATGGGCAGATGATGTGCTTAACTGGCCGACCTATATTTTCCAGAAATCTAATTTCCTTTCGATAGTGTTCGAGCTGATTTACGCTTACTACTTTATTCGCGTGGTTCGTTTTATCATAAGGAAGTTAAGACATTCAGTCCGCTTCCTTTTAATAAAAGACGCCCGGGAAGGATCGTTAGTGCGGCTAAGGAATTTACCTGGAAACGTTTTGAAAGTAATTAAAAAAATTGGAAGATGGATCGCTAACCTGCCCGTAAATATATGGGAGGGAATCAAACGCTTTGGAAGATGGATCATAAGTCTGCCAGGAAAAACTTGGGGCCTGATTAAAGGAATCGGTAGATGGATCGCAAGCCTCCCGATAAAAATCTGGGGAGCATTCAGGCGTTTACCTCGTTTCTTTTCCGGGGAACTTGCCGGCCTCGGCAAGGAATTCCTTGAGATGATTAGAAATTTCTACAGGCTCAGAACCACTCCAGGCAGGCGCATCTCGCTCGTACTCTCATTGATTCTATTCCTTGTTTGTAT
>JAPLDY010000138.1 GCA_026391595.1 Bacteroidia bacterium | reverse complement strand
GCCCTCAACGAGGAGGAGTCGATTGGAAAAACGATCGAGATGATCCCTTTTAATGTCTTGAAAGAATCCGGTTTCGATCCTGAGGTGCTGATCGTCGATGGAGATAGTACGGACAGGACCGTAGAAAAAGCACGGGAGCTGGGCGCAAGGGTGGTTTTTTCACGTAGGGGTTATGGCCGTCAGTACAAAATGGGGTTTAAGGAAGCAAAGGGAGAGATAATCATTACCGCTGATTCTGATTGCAGCTATCCGATGGAAGAGATCCCCGGACTTATAAACATTCTGCTGTCCGAAAATCTCGATTTTATAAGCACAAACAGGTTTGCCAATATGGATAAGGATTCAATGTCGTTTCTTAACAAACTTGGCAATAAGATTTTGACATTTTCAGCTAATCTACTCTTTGATTTCAGGATTAATGATTCTCAAAGCGGAATGTGGATAATCAGGAAGAATATATTTGATAGTATCAACTTAACCGGCAACGGAATGTCATTAAGCCAGGAGATCAAAATACGTTCTTATAAGAATTTCAAAGTGCGTGAGGTCGATTCAACCTACAGGAAAAGAGTTGGAAAAGTAAAATTAAGAATGTTCGTGGACGGAATGGATAACCTTTATAATCTTTTAAAATTAAGGATATTTGGATGAAAATTCTTGTTGTTAATCCACCAGCCTACAACAATACGGATTTCATCCGCGAAGGAAGGTGCATGCAGACTAAAGCCTCCTGGGCGGCACTCTGGATGCCGCTTTCGCTCTGCTATATATCAGCAGTCCTCAGAAAACATAATCATGAAGTCTTGCTCATTGATTGCATAGCCGAAAAAATAAACAATAAAAAGCTGATGGATCTTGCCGGCCGTTTTGCCCCCGGAATGGTTATTTTGAATACTGCCATACCATCAATCAATGGCGATATGAACACGGCAGCTGTTATTAAAAAGGGCTTCCCTGAAATTAAAATTGCCGCTGTCGGAATCTACCCGACGATCTTTGAAAATGAATGTCTGGAAAAATTTCCCCAGGTTGATTTTGCGATAATGGATGAGCCCGAATGGGTTGTTGCTTCTCTTGTAAATTCCGTTGCATTTGACAGTTCTCCTGAAGGAATTAAAGGATTAATTTTCAGAAACGGTTCTGAAATTATTGTCGGAGAACGACAAAATTTGTCTGAAAACCGGCTTGACGATCTTCCTTTTCCATCCCGCGATCTTCTGAACAACGATGCTTACAGGCTGCCTGTCAATGGCGAAAATTTTACACTTCTCAGTGTCGGCCGCGGGTGTTCTGAAAGATGTATATATTGCATTGCAACTCTTTATTATGGCAGACGGTTCAGAAAACGTTCAGTCGAAAAGGTGATTGAAGAAATCGAAGAATGCATTGACAGATATGATATCAGGAATTTCCTTTTCTGGGGAGAGTCTTTCACAACAGATCCCGTATATGGTGAAGCTGTTTGCGATGAAATTATAAGAAAAAGGCTGAAGATTTCATGGTCGACAACCACGAGGGTTGACACTATTAACCAGGGTTTGCTCGACAAAATGAAAATGGCAGGATGCATTCTTCTCGGGCTTGGTATTGAATCGTACGATCAGGAAGTATTAACCGGCGCTCTTAAAAGGATCACGGTTGAACAGATTGACAATGCAATCTCCATGGTCAGAAAGGCCGGAATAAATTCAATGGGTCATTTTGTCTTTGGTCTGCCGGGAGACACCAGAGAAACTGCACGAAAAACAATAAAGTTTGCTTGCAAGAATGTAGATTTTGCCCAATTCTATTGTGCAATCCCATACCCAAAAACAGAGCTTGGAAGGATTTCCGGGGAAAAAGGCTGGACGGGGAAATATGATTATGAGGACCTGGATCTGACAAAGTCGGTTATGGGTAACGAAACACTGTCGGCTGCCGAAATAAAAAAAATCAGGGATTATGCTTATCGTAAATTCTACTTCAGGACAAAAATGATTCTGCAAGCTTTCAGAAAAGTCAAATCCTTTAAATCATTCTTGTCCTTACTGAATTTTGTAACCTGGATAAAACCACGAAATGTCTGATTGTTAATTAATTAACAATCACAGGTCATGTTCTTTGTGTCGTGAACTATGTGAACAATTAAATATGTTTATTGCAGAACCGGATTTTGTGCCCTTTTACTAAACTCCTCCTGAAGAGCATTGATCGAATTGTCGCTTTTTAAATACCTGATCAATTCCGCAAGCTGTGAAGCATCACTTCTGATCAATAGTTTGCCAAGCTCCTTGCTGTAACGGCTGCCGTCGCCTGCATAATGATTGGGAAATTTTGCATACCACCAGATCCCTGTAAAAGCATAGGGGAGCTGTTTCAGCCTGGCCTGGTCTTCCCCCGATTGTGTTTTTGTGGCTTCCGGGTGAACGAGATCTGGTCTTATTACATACATCATTGATGTTTCTTCCTCGCCGGCATGTCCATCCTGAGTTGTCTTTTTAAGGGAATTGATCTTTGCCTGGGTAGTCTGGTCCGGTGCGGGTTGGAAAAGTAAAACCACGTAATCTCTGGACCCTGATAATTGCGACTGGCAGAAGAATCTGAGAAAATTGTTATTCCCGCCATGTCCGTTCAAAATTATTATTTTCTTCACCCCGTTCCTTGATAATTCCCTGCATGTCTCTTCCAGCATTTTCCACATCAGGTCCGAACTGTATGCAATTGTCCCCGGTTGATGCCTGGCTTCAAATATCTGCCCGGCAAAATATGGAGGGAAAACAATGGCATACTCTTTTTGAGCTGCAATGAAAGCCACTTCCCTGGCTTCAAAGAGATCGGTGCCTAAAGGAAGGTGCGGACCGTGCTTTTCGATAATACCAAGGGGAATAACACAGACGCCTCCTGATTTTTCCAGCGCCGTGACAAATTGTGGAGAGGAAAGTTCTTCCATTTTGTATGGCAGTTGATTTTCATTTGCCTGCTGGGCTGATACGATTATGCATGACAGTAACGATAAAATAAAATGAATAAGTCTTTTCATAATGGTAATATTTTCATGTTGTCAGATCATCATTCTGTTTGATGAAATAGGCTGATAGAAGTCCGGAAATATCTTATCCCTGAAAGGAATAATCCTAGTCCAATACCATTGTAAAGTATTGATAAATAATGTTTCGGTATCGGCGAATGACGCAGTAAAACTCCCAGCGTGACCATAAATACAATAATCAGATAGCTTTTCCAAGTTATAAATGAAAAGAGGCATCTTTTTTCAGTAAGCGGCACAAGCCGGTGAAGGTTTTTGTCAACCAGCTTCAAAAATCCGAAATGATGAATCGGCATGGCTGCAATAAATCCTGCCACAAAAAAGAGGACCTTACCCCTACCCTGATAATGAACCAGCCATGAAGCAGCAAATGAAATCAACATAATTCCAACGCAGCACCAGACAATGCCTGCAAGAAGTATCAGGAATTTTTTGTCAACCGCAGGATTAAGCCTGTGTACAAATGTATTCATGCCTCTATTTTTGCCATTTTGAATGGATGTATTTCTATCTTTCCCCACACGTTATTGTATATGTATGGTTCGTTCTCAAGTAATTTATTCAGGGCGGTACTGTCTTCGGCTTCATAAAGGATCATCGATCCGATCATTTTGCCTGTGTCGTCAAGAATAGCTCCACCGCAAAGAAATTGACCTGTTTTTTTGACAATGGCTATCTTTTCAAGATGTTCCGGCCTGCTTTTCATTCTCCGGTCAAATGCGCCGGAATCGGTTCCGTCATAAGCTATGAGTAGAAATTGCATAGGTTGATTATTTGTTGCAAAGTAACAAAAAGGTATTCATAAAGGCGCAAAAAGAAAAGGCTGGATTCTGTATCTTTGTCCAAATGCTGAATTTTAAAGACAGATTAAATCCATTTCACTTTTTCAGAGATCTTAAAAGAAAAGATCACGGCCTTGTTTTCGGCGCCCGTGATATTTTAAAATATATTGGTCCCGGCTTGCTTGTGACTGTCGGTTTTACCGATCCGGGAAACTGGGCTGCTAATATTGCCACAGGTTCGGGATACGGATATACGCTTCTCTGGATTGTCACACTTTCAACGATCATGCTCGTTATTCTTCAGCATAACGTGGCGCATCTCGGTATTGCTACGGGATATTGCCTTGCTGAAGCGGCAACGGTATATTCCAACAAAAAAATTGCTCGTATAATGCTTTCCTTTGCCACGATGGCTTCAGTTGCAACATCGCTTGCCGAGATCCTCGGGGGGGCCATCGCGCTGCAAATGCTGTTCGGGATCACGATAAGGGTTGGAGCAATTCTTGTCACTGCATTTGTTTTAATAATGCTGTTCACAAATTCTTACAGAAAGATCGAAAAGTGGATAATAGGATTCGTTTCCATCATAGGTCTTTCATTCTTTTATGAACTTTTCCTTGTCGATGTCGACTGGGCTGCTGCAGGCATTTCATTGGTCAGTCCTTCGATACCAAAAGGATCTATGCTTTTGTTGATGAGCGTTCTTGGTGCCGTTGTAATGCCTCATAATCTTTTTCTCCATTCAGAGATCATACAAAGCCGGCAGTGGAATCTTGAAGATGAAACAATTATAAAGAAACAACTGAAATTTGAATTTGCAGATACATTGTTTTCAATGATAATTGGCTGGGCAATCAACAGCGCAATCATCATCCTGGCTGCTGCTACATTTTTTAAGAACAGTATAAAGGTTGATGAGCTGCAGCAGGCAAAAAGCCTTCTTGAACCTCTTCTGGGATCAAATGCGGCAGTGGTTTTTGCGGTTGCTCTTCTTTTCTCGGGTGTTGCTTCATCAATTACATCAGCCATGGCCGGAGGATCTATTGTCTCGGGGATGTTTATGGAACCATATAATATAAAGGACAATCATACCCGGACAGGTGTGCTAATTTCGCTTCTGGGGGCGTTGATTATTATATTTTTTATAGGCGATCCGTTTATGGGACTTATTCTTTCGCAGGTGTTTCTGAGCATTCAGCTTCCTTTTACTGTGGCCATACAGGTGTATCTCACGTCTTCAAAAAAAGTAATGGGAAAATATGCCAACAGCCGGTTTCTTGTTGTTTTATTATCGACCATCGCTGCAGTTGTCGTATTTTTAAATTTAAAATTATTGTTTGATATTCTTTTTAAATAGTAATCTGTGTAACTGATATGCCGGAAGAAAAATATAAAATCGGATTGGTTCTTAGTGGTGGAGGGGCCAGAGGATTTGCCCACCTGGGTGTGCTGATGGCGCTGAATGAGGCTGATATTTTCCCTGAAATTATTTCCGGGACAAGTGCAGGAGCTCTGGTTGGGGTTCTGTATTGTGACGGACATTCGCCGAAGGAAATCCTTAAAATAATGAAACTGCAGAGTAAGCTTGATTATATGAGGCTTACTGTTCCACGCGACGGATTGTTACAGATCTCCGGCGTTGCCAAACTTCTTGAAAATCATCTGAAGGCAAAAACATTTGAAGACCTGAGTCTGCCCCTGGTTGTATGTGCCACGGATCTAAATCATGGCAGGGCTGTGTATATTTCAAAAGGAGAGCTTATTACTGCCGTAATAGCATCTTCAAGCATTCCGGTATTATTTAAACCGGTGATAATCAATAAAATATATTATGTTGACGGTGGAGTGCTTGATAATCTGCCCGTCAAACCTATTCAAAGTAAATGTACCATGCTGATCGGCTCTTTCGTGAATCCGGTTGGCTATGAAGAATCAATATCAGGACTTATAACAATAGCCATGAGGACCTTTATGCTCGAC
>JAPLDY010000253.1 GCA_026391595.1 Bacteroidia bacterium | reverse complement strand
TACATTTGAGTGGAACTGGTATTGGCGATCTGGCTGACGTTTTAATCATGCCGGTTACAGGGGAAGTGAGACTGGACAAAGGAAGGCAGGAATTTCCGCACAATGGATATTTAACAACTTTTAGCCATAAAAATGAAATTGTCAGGCCGGGATATTATTCTGTTAAAATGGATAATGGGGTGGCAGTTGAACTTACAGCTTCCGAGCGAGTAGGTTTTCATCAATACCGCTTCCCTAAAGGAAAAGAGGCACATTTGATTATTGACCTGAAAGAAGGAATCAACGACAAAAGTACCGATACCTATCTGGAACAAACCGATGAATTCACCCTGCAGGGATACCGTTTTTCGTCAGGCTGGGCGAAAGAGCAGCAGGTTTATTTTGCTATCCGTTTATCGAAACCAATTAAGAATCTGCTCATTTATAATGAAGGTAAAACCATCCCGGGCAAAAAAGGCCAGGGTATTTCGGTAAAAGGAGTACTTGGATTTGATGAAGGTGATTTTGTACAAATGAAAGTGGGCATTTCGCCAGTTAGTTCAGATAATGCGCTTGCCAACATCAATGCAGAAATCACGGATTGGAACTTCAATGGAATAGTGAAACAAGCAGATGCAAAATGGAACAGGGAACTTTCACGTATCGAAATTCAAACAAAAAACGAAGCCGATAAACGAATTTTTTATACGGCAATGTTTCATTCCATGATTCATCCATCGCTATTCAACGACCATAATGGGGATTATCAGGGAGCAGACAATAAAATCTATACCAGACCGGCATTTAAAAACTATTCGATATTTTCAACCTGGGATACCTACCGGGCCGAACATTCGCTATTTACATTGATTGCGCCGGAGAGGGTTAATGACGGCAATCAGAAAAACAGCAATGTCGGACTTAAGGGGACTTAACTATCTGCGTGATTTGAAACCCATTCCGGTAGATAGCAGCGTGGGCAGGGTAGTAGCTCAGACAATGGAATTATCAATATCTGATGGCAGTATTGCATTAATGGCAAACGTTTTAGGCAAAAATGATGATTATGCATATTTCAGTAAGCGTGCTAAAAACTATCAACTTTATTATGATAAATCAGTTGGCTTTTTTCGTGGAATTATGAAGGATGGAACCTGGAATCCTTTGTTCGATCCATTCAAATCAACAAAACCGTGGGCTGCTGATTATGCTGAAGGTAATGCCTGGCAATATTTGTGGTTAGCTCCGCAGGATATTTCAGGATTGATAAATTTATTGGGCGGTAAAGATGCTTTCAATGCAAGATTAGACAGTTTTTTTACTATTACTCCTGAAGACAATTCAGAAGCATTGGTCGATCTAACCGGTCTGATCGGTCAGTATGCACATGGCAACGAACCCAGCCACCACATTGCCTATTTGTATGCTTATTCCGGGCAGCAATGGAAAACAGCAGAGAAAGTGCGCTATATCATGAAGGAGTTCTATCACGATAATCCGGATGGAGTGATCGGAAATGAGGACTGTGGTCAGATGTCGGCCTGGTATATTTTTTCATCACTTGGTTTTTACCCGGTTTTCCCGGCCTCACAAGATTATGTTATGGGAAGTCCTTTGTTTGATAAAGCAACAATCAATTTACCTGATGGGAAGAAATTTACAGTTGAAGCAGTAAATAACAGCTCAGAAAACATCTATATCCAGCAAGTTGAATTGAATGGACAGAAATTCTCTAAAGGCACTATCAGCCACAAGGATATCTTAAATGGGGGACTTTTAAAAATAGTTATGGGAAATAAACCGAATAAAGGTTTTGGTGGAACATTAGAAGAGTAGCAATTGCGGGATTGGTTTTAAATCGATTAAATGCACTGTTGAGTGAAAAAAAATTGCTTTGTCATTATCTTCACAATTATCAGTCTTTCTTTAGCTGTACCGATTGTACAAGCGCAGGAATTAGGTGCAACCTTTTGTTGGCATTACAATGAAATTTATGGAGGACACTCTTACCCTTACAACCAATCGATTGTTAAAAAAGGCCTTCCCGATAACGATACCCATTGGTCTGCCACTACCGAATGGTGGGAAAACATGGTTGAAGAGATAGAATATTCAGGAATTGATTTTGTAGCTCTTTTAAGCAGAGGAAATCAACCCAATGCTCCGGATAGAGGAAACGGTAATCCAATACATATTCCAAAATTAGTTAATGCCATGAATGCAAGGGGTGTGAACTCTTTCAAACTGGCAATTTTCGATGATTGCCCCAATTCATGGACAGGAAGTATGAATTGGGACATTTCGCGAGGCACATCGTATTCAACGGATAATCCAAAATTTGATTGTGGTAATGCTGATAACTATAAATATATCTGGGATTACAACCTTAAACAAGCCATAGCAAATATACCAGAAGAAAGACGCTACAAAATTGATGGACGGATGGTTATTATTTTTTGGTCGGTAAAGTCCACCTGGATGACAAATATGGGGAATGGCAACCTGAAAAAAATATTGGAGCATATCCGTACGCAGTGCCAGGCAAGCTATGGTTTTAATCCATATCTCATTATTAACCGAAATTGGTTCGATGTAGATAATCAGTGCAATAATCCAGGTGTGGCGGATGCGGTTCATAACTGGTTTTCATCAGCCGGCAATACTTCATATACCAGCTATTTGTGGAATGGCATTACTACCGGCGTTGTTACACCAGGTTTTGGACATCCTGCCGATCCCCCGTTTATTGATCCACGGGGAGGGCAGACTCTTATTAACGGACTTGAAGGCACTGTAAAATCAGGAGCAAGCCTTACCCTGTGCGAAGGATTTACCGATGCTGCAGAGTCAGCGGCATATTGGAGAAGTGAAGATGCCATGTATTATAAATACCCAAACCAACGCCTTAATATTCTAAGGCAATACTCCAAAAACCCATACCCAGACAACTTGAAAATGGAGGTCGAAACCTGCGATTATTATGCTGACTTAACCACAGGTAACAGCGGTGGCGCATTTCGTGATGGCGATTTAGATATTGTTAAAACTACCGATATTAATGGCGGTTGGCACGTAACAGGTACGCAGGTAGGCGAATATATGGAATGGAAAGAATTGCCGCTTTTTAAAAAGACAGAATTCCTGTTGCGATACAAATCTTCAGATGCAGCTTCTGTAAATATTTCTATTGACGGAGCAGCATTGCCAACGAAAGATCTTCCTTCTACAAATAATATATGGACAACCATCGATGCCGGAAATTATACTAATACCATTAATGGCCTGCATACGGTTCGTTTAACCATTGTTTCAGGCACTCCCGATATAAATTATTTTACAAGAAACAGCTCAACCGACGTATCAGTTTTAAAAAGTGAGAACAATCTTGGAAAATCCATTCGTATTTACCCAAATCCTTTAAGCACCGGTAAATTGTTTATTGATTTGACAGGCTTTGAAAATTCAGCCAATGTTCTGATTAAGATAATCACTCTTTATGGACAAACGGTTTATCAGAAATATTTGAATAATCCAACTCATATAGAGATAAACACATTGGAGTTGTTGGAGAAATCGGTTTATATAATTTCGATTGAATCGGGACAAACAAAAATTGTAAAAAAACTCATTGTAAATTAAAAGTGCAGCAGTTATTAATTAACGTTAATAGAATATCATCTGAACTTGATTTATTTGAGAGATTCAAGGAAATGTTCATACTTTCTTATCATCTCTTTCTTTATTTCCGGGTACTTTCCAGACAGATCGATGCTTTCGGTTCGATCATTTTCGAGATCGAATAACAGCATCTCCCCGTCCATTTTTTCTGGTTTTATCCCGGGATAATCTGCCGGAGTTGCCTGTGCAGCGGGTGCTATAATGGTTGTCCCATCAGGCCCTCTCGGATCTTTCCAGTTATCAAGATCTGGACTTTTGTAATAGTCAGGAGTGACCACAAACAATTTCCATTTGCCATCCCGGATTGTCTTTATCTGCTTATCTTTCATGGTAAAAATAGGATTATGAGCCATCTGTTTCCCTGTTAAAACAGGCATGATATTCTGTCCGTC
>JAPLDY010000171.1 GCA_026391595.1 Bacteroidia bacterium | reverse complement strand
TTATGGGGTATTAGTCCGAATTTCTCCGGGTTATCCCCCAGTACAGGGTAGGTTGCATACGCGTTACTCACCCGTGCGCCGGTCGCCACCAAAGTATTGCTACCTCGTGCTGCCCCTCGACTTGCATGTGTTAAGCCTCCCGCTAGCGTTCATCCTGAGCCAGGATCAAACTCTTCATTGTAAAAATTTTGTCTTAAATCTCTTTACGAAGATTTTTCCTTGGTCTCATTCTAAATACTAACAAGTATTTTGACGAGATTGTCTATCTCGCCTGGTTGCTACTTCATAATATCAAAGAACTATTTTTTAAAGTTTTACTTTTGGGACGTCAAATTTAATTGATTTTTCTGATCCTTCCAAAAAATTCGAGATATTTTTTCCGGCTGCTTTCCGTCTCCTTCGTTTCCTTCTTCACTCAGCCGGAATCCTATCTCTTTCCTAACCCTTCAACCAACTTTTTCGTCTAAAAGCGGGTGCAAATGTATTGATTATCATTTTAACCCGCAAATAATTTTTGATTTATTTTTAAAGTATTTTTTGCTTCTTAAAAATAAACCTTGATTCTGCTCTGTCAATGAGCTGTTTGCATTCAGAATAAAAAGAACGTTTTTTCCATTCCGGATTGCGGATTTCTTTTCAGAAAATCCGAAACCGAAAATCCGAATTCCGAAATATTTTGCCGCCTTTGCCAAGGCTTCGGCGGCCGATGGTGGAGAATAAGGGAGTCGAACCCTTGACCCCCTGCGTGCAAGGCAGGTGCTCTGGCCAACTGAGCTAATTCCCCCTTTGTCCGCCGAAGCTTCAGCGAAGGCGGATTATCCGTCTTTACTGTATTTTGCCTCTTTGGACGAGGCCTCCTTCGCCAAGGCTTCGGAGGCCGCGGTAGTCCCGCCCGGAGTTGAACCGGGGACCTCTACATTATCAGTGTAGCGCTCTAACCAACTGAGCTACGGGACTGAAATAAGTTACAATTTGCATACTGCAAGTTGCAAGTTCCTGGTCTACCTCCGGCTTCATGTTTGAACCAAGCCTTCGCTGAAGCTGCGGCTTGCAAGGCTTGAACATTGAACCTTTAAAATATCTTCTCAAAGAACAACTTTTTCTCTTTTGCTTCTGGGATGCCTAAGTTACTGCTTCCCTCTTTTTCTGCAAAAATTCGGAGATATTTTTTCCGGCTGTTATCCTCCTCCTCTTTCACTCCCTACTCCAGCCGGAACATTATCTCCTTTATTCTTTAACCAACCTTTGACCTTAAAGCGGGTGCAAAGATATAAATTGATTTTTTTCTGACAAGAAAAGAATTAAAAAAAAACTCAAATAAATTTGAAACTTATAATTTGCCCTTTGTAAATATACCCGCCTTATTAATGTCCATCCTAAGTTTAAGCATCTGCTCATTGTAAACATTCCCTTCAAGAAAATGCAAAGACCAGGTCAGCTCCAAATTGACATTCTGCTTCCTAAGAAACTTTACATATATATCTGCCCTGTCATAAACCTTTGCCCTGTAAACGGGATCACCCCAATAAAGATCATTCTCATGATCCTTATAAAAATACATCATTCCCTGTCCGGCATAGAACGTATTATGGATGCCGGCAAACTTGTACTCGGCCCTTGCTTCAACCTGCAATCCATGCATAGTAATCCAATCTGCATTTCCACTCCTCGATCGTTCGAGCCCTAGAACCCAGCCAACATTGCCCTCCAACCTGTCAAGAAATGTTCTGCCAGAAAGATCTGATCCGGCTGATGTCAGAAGAAGCATATTATCATGAAGTGGCTCATAATGTAAAGGGTTCATCCTCGAAGCATAATGAAACATATAGCTGAAATGTTGTGCATAGAAAATTCCCAGGTTATATCTTCCGCTGAGCCCTACAAAAAAAGCTTCTCTTACATTTGGCGACTGCCTGCCCGTCCAGTCGAGCCAGACATTTACATATTTCTGATCCTTTCCGTACTGAAAGTATATACCATTAATATTAGGCCTGTAATATGATAATGAATCCTGGAAAAACATACGCGGGTACTTTTCCAGCGCCAGCGATCTTGGGAAAGCTCCCATAATGAATGTAAAAGGCTTGCTGCAATACTCATAATATGCGGTTGAATAGATCCTGTCAATAATCTCAGAACTTCCGAATTCATGCATGATATTCACCCCTCCGACAATCCTGTTAACGGAATCCCATTCAAATTCAATCTCGGGTGCAATCATTACTCCGGCCATCGTCTGAGGTACCTTTACATGCGAGCCTGCAAATTCAATATTATCAAAAAAAGAATTTAGTCCTGAATGCCAAAAGAAATCCTGCGAAAAAAGCCCGGAAAAGATCGACAATAAGAAAAATAATGTGAGCGATAATCTTTTCATAGTTAATGAATTTCCTTATTTTCGCATCAATATGGACAGAGACTCAAATATAGTTATTATACCAACATACAAAGAGAAGGAAAATATTGAAGCTCTGATAAAAGCTATTTCTTCACTTGATCACGTATTTGATATTCTTGTTATTGATGATAATTCACCCGATGGTACGGCTGATATTGTAAAAGGACTTCAAAAATCAAACTCCCACCTTTTTCTTTTGGAAAGATCCGGAAAACTCGGTCTCGGAACTGCATATATCGCCGGATTCAAATTTGCCATAGAAAAGGGTTATGACTTTATTTATGAGATGGATGCTGATTTCTCTCACGATCCCCGGGACCTGATCAGTCTCTGTAAAGCGTGCGACAATGACGGTGCCGATGTGGCAATAGGCTCAAGATATATCAGCGGGGTAAATGTGGTAAACTGGCCGCTGTCAAGAGTGCTAATGTCATACTTCGCTTCCATATATGTCAGGTTCGTGACTGGAATGAAGATCATGGATACCACCGCAGGATTCAAATGCTACCGACGAGAAGTGCTTGAAAATATACTTCCTAACCAGGTGCGCTCAGTTGGTTACAGCTTCCAGATTGAGATGAAATTTATAGCCTGGAAGCTCGGCTATAAAATTGTTGAGGTGCCTATAATTTTCACCGACAGGAGGTTGGGTTCATCAAAAATGTCGGGTGGCATTTTTAACGAAGCGATCTGGAACGTGCTGAGAATGAAGATTAGAAGCTGGTTCGTGAAGTACAGAAGAAATGGTGCAGCGGCCTAGCGGTGCAACGGCACAATGGCATGCATAAAGAGGGGGAGAAAAGGAGCGGAGCGTCGCAATTCCGAGAAGCGGAAGGGCGAAGAGGTGATAAAACATTGAATTCGTTTTAAATGTCCATTACTTTAATAAGAAATGCCACAATAGTAAATGAGGGAAAATCCTTCAGGGGCGACTTGCTTATTAAAGGTGAGATCATTTCAGCAATAGGTGCTCCCGGACAAGTCAAGGTGCCGGAAGGTGCTGATTCTATTGATGCCACCGGACTGCTTTTAATACCCGGAGTCATCGACGACCAGGTTCATTTCAGGGAACCTGGACTTACATATAAAGGTGATATTTTTTCTGAATCGCGTGCTGCAGCTGCCGGAGGCATCACATCCTTCATGGACATGCCAAACACTATTCCGCAAACAATTACTATCGATGCCCTAAATGAAAAATACCGGCTGGGTTCAGAAAAATCCCTTATTAATTACTCATTCCTGATAGGGGCAACAAACGATAACCTCAATGAATTATTGAAAGCAGACCCTAAAGAGGTCTGCGGAATAAAGGTTTTTATGGGCTCCTCAACAGGAAATATGCTGGTCGACAATAAAGACTCACTAAGGGAACTATTCAAAAGGGCAACGATGATAATCAGCGCCCACTGTGAGGATGAATTCACAATAAGGAAGAACACTCAGATATACAGGAATATGTACGGCGAAGATGTTCCTTTCAGCATGCACCCCATGATACGAAGCCGTGAAGCATGCTGGCTCTCATCTTCCTTTGCAGTAGCCCTTGCACGTGAATACAATACCAGGCTGCATCTTTTTCATCTGTCGACCGCCGATGAAATGAAGCTTTTTACCAATGAGCTCCCGCTTCACCAGAAGAGGATTACCGGTGAGGTCTGTGTTCATCACCTCTGGTTTGACGATACTTACTATGAAAAGATGGGATCAAGGATCAAATGGAACCCTGCAATTAAAACAAGGTTCGACAGAGACGCACTCATCAACGGAGTAAATAGTGACCTTTTAGATATAATAGCCACCGATCACGCACCCCATACTTATGAAGAGAAGTTGAACAGCTATTTCAACGCACCCTCCGGAGGACCGCTGGTTCAGCATTCACTGGTTGCGATGCTTGAGCTCTGGCACAAGAAGATTTTTTCCCTGGAAAAGATAGTTGAAAAGATGTGCCATAACCCAGCTGTACTTTTTAATATTAAAGGAAGAGGTTTTTTAAGGGAAGGATACAAAGCCGATCTTTGCCTGGTCAACCCTGATGATCCCTGGACAGTTACAAAAGACAATATATTATATAAGTGCTGCTGGTCGCCTTTCGAAGGAACAACATTCCGGTCGAAAGTGGTTCAGACCATAGTCAATGGCACACCTATATATAATAAAGGTATATTCAACGAGGATTACCGGGGACAGAGACTGCTGTTTGATAGATAACCGCAGTAGTTCACTGGGATTGCTTCGTCACTTTGTTCCTCGCAATGACCTCATAATCTTCACACATCCTGTTTTGCTGAAAACCAATTTATCTGAATAGCACTGTCATTGCGCAGCAGCGGGGGTATCCACCCTCACCACAAACCTGACAGTGCTTCTCATACGCTGTTCCAACAGGATTTCGCGGCCGGAAGTGATGCGAATTATTGCTTCCGGAGTATAATGCCGGATAGTGAGCAATTCCATTTTTTCGTTATAAAATGCAGAATAATCAGTTTCAAGATCGCTAAGGAGCGATTCTACTTTCGGCCGTTCATCGTCGACGCATACATCGATGGCAACAGCGCTGGCCTCAACCAGATTGACCTTTATCCCATGTTTGATAAAAGTGTGAAAAATCCTGCTCAGGTTATCTCCCATAACAAATGAAAAATCCTTTGGTTGCATGGAAATCAGCAGCTGATTCTCTTTCCTGATAAAGACAGGCATTACTTTCTTCAGTGTAGCGTCAGCCTTTATCATAGTCCCGGGTTCATTAGGATTTATGAACGACCTGACATAAAGAGGAATATTTTTATTATGAAGCGGCTTGATCGTCTTGGGATGGATGACCTTAGCTCCGGAGAATGTCATTTCGACTGCCTCCTTATAAGATATCTCTTCCATCTTTTGTGCATCCGCGAGCCATTTCGGATCGGCATTCAGAAGTCCGGGTACATCCTTCCAGACAGTAACACTATCAGCATCAAGCATATTAGCAAGGATCGCCGCAGTGTAATCCGAACCTTCCCTTCCAAGTGTTGTAGACCAGCCGGCTGCTGTCGCACCAATGAAGCCCTGTGTTACAAATAACGGGAACTTACTGAAATCGAAAGCTGCCCTGATCTTGTCCAAACTTTCATTCCATAAAATATTCGAATCGCGGTACCTGTCATCGGTAAGAAGCGACTTTCTTATATCCACCCATTCCGAATTTAGACCAGACTTTTTAAGGTATTCTGCAATTATTAACGTCGACCATATCTCTCCGCAGGATACAATCTGATCATATTCAAAGTCGTATTCCGATTTTTTTGTAGAGTGTAGGTATTCCCTGAGCCTGGCAAATGAATTGTCGATCTTATCTGTCGCTGAGTTCCCTGAATGAAAAAGTTCACCGGCAACCGAGGCATGGTAGCTATAGACATTATCGAGATGGTCCCTGTAACTTTTATCGCCCGCGAGCCAGGCTTTAAGCACTTTCTCCAGTGCGTTGGTCGTTTTTCCTAATGCCGAGACAACGATAACGAGGTTCCCCTTTCCCTTTGAAACTATATTTGTCAGATTTATTATTCCAGCTGCATCCTTGACGGAGGCTCCTCCAAATTTGTAGACCTTCATAAATGAAATTTGCTATAAAATTAGGATTTCAAAATTAATAATCAATTACCTTAGTGATCGTAATGAACAGCTATAAAATAACAACACTCAACGACTTCATCACTCTGAGGCAGAAGGATTTCCCGTATGCAAAAGGAGAGCTTTCCAGCCTGCTTAGTCATATCGGCACTGCTGCAAAGATCGTCAACAAGAAGATCAACAAGGCAGGCCTGGTGGACATAATAGGGAAAGCCGGCATGGTGAATATCCAGGGAGAGAACCAGCAGAAGCTCGACGTTTTTGCTGACAAGGTTTTTACAGATGCCCTCAGGTCGAGCGGGGAATGCTGCGGTATCGCGACCGAAGAGAACCAGAATGAAATAGTTTTCAGCGACAAGCTTGCAAAAAAAGGTAAATATATTGTCTCCATGGATCCTTTAGATGGTTCGTCAAATATCGACTACAATGTTTCTGTCGGATCAATTTTCTCAATATACAGAAGGATCACACCAAGAGGTAAATCAGTGAAAAACGAAGATTTTCTTCAACCTGGTTCGCAACAGGTTGCGGCGGTTTATGTTATCTACGGATCATCTACTATGTTGGTCTACACTACAGGAAACGGAGTAAACGGCTTTACACTTGATCCCTCGATCGGAGAATTTTGTCTCTCCCATCCTTCCATAAAAACTCCGGAGGAGGGTAAAATTTACTCTATCAATGAAGGAAATTATATCTATTTCCCTGCAGGAATAAAAAAATATATCAAGTATTGTCAGGAAAAGGATGATAATAGCGCAAGACCTTATACATCCAGATATATTGGATCACTGGTATCTGATTTTCACAGGAATCTCCTAATGGGAGGGGTATTTCTTTATCCTTCGAACGATAAGATGCCACAAGGCAAGCTGCGGCTGGTATATGAATGCAATCCCATTGCCTTTATTGCAGAGCAGGCGGGCGGAGCTGCTTCAGACGGAATGAGCCGTATATTGGATATCTCTCCCGGTTCATTGCATCAGCGTTCTCCTTTTTATGCCGGATCGAAGAATATGGTGCATAGAATAGAAGAGTTCCTCCGATGAAAAAAAACGAAATAGCCGATCTTTATCCTGATCATCCCGGATACAGGCAAATTATTGATTGTCTTTATAATACTCAAACAAACAGGCTCAACATAGAAGGGTTGTCAGGATCTTCAAAGGCAATCATACTGGCGTCGGTATATGAAAATCTGCAGGTCACTCACCTGGTTATAATCCCTGAAAAGGAGGATGCAGCATACTTTTATAATGATATTATTTCCCTTGCAGGTGAAGAATCCGTTTTCTTCTTCCCTTCAACGTACAAGCGGTCAGTTCAATATGAGCAAACCGAACCTGCAAACATTGTTCTCCGCACTGAAGTGCTGAACCATCTCTCTTCAGGAAAAAGAAAAGGTATAATAATCACTTATCCGGAATCGGTGATGGAGAAGGTTATCAGCAAAAAGAACCTTAAAAAGAACACCTTACGGATAGCGAAAGGAGATAAGTTATCGCTTGATTTCATCGAAGAGATGCTCCAGGAATACAGTTTTGAACGTGTCGACTTTGTATATGAGCCCGGGCAGTATTCAATAAGGGGCAGCATCGTCGATGTCTTCTCATTTTCCTCTGATCTCCCATATCGTATCGATTTCTTCAGTGAAGAGGTTGAAACGATCCGGTCATTCAACACCGAAGATCAGCTCTCCCAAAAAAGCCATGAGGCAGTGCAGATAATTCCCAATATACAGGATATCTCTGTTGAGGAGATAACCGACTCATTTACGGACTTCCTGCCTCCCTCATGCATTATCTGGACAGAGGATTCCGGGTTTATAAGGGAAAAGATCAATTCCATTTACTATCAAACTGCCCAGAGGGAGGAGTCAGGTCAGCTGACCGGGAGGAAGGATCTGGTGATTACCGGAAGCAGGTTCTTCGGGGAATGTGAAAAGTTCAGGATGGTGGAATTCGGAAGGCAAAGTATATTTGATACTGACAAAAAGATCCGGTTCAGGACAGAACCTCAGCCTTTGTTTAATAAGAATTTTGAACTGCTGTCAGAAAAACTGCTGTCAAATAATCTTGAAGGGTATAAAACCTTCATTATTTCGGAAAGTCAGTCTCAAATCGAGAGACTGAAGGATATTTTTGCGGAGATAAATCCCGGTGTTAGCTTTATTCCTTTGCTTATCAACCTGCATGCCGGATTCACTGATCATGATCTTAAAATATGTGTATACACTGATCATCAGATCTTTGACAGGTACCATAAGTTCAGGATAAGAGGCTATTTCATTAAAAAGGAAAGCCTCTCGGTTAAGGAGCTGACAGGGCTGAATCCGGGAGATTATGTTGTGCATATCGATCATGGGATCGGAAGGTTTGGCGGACTCGAGAAGATTGAGGTTAACGGTAAAGTGCAGGAAGCTATTAAGCTTGTTTACAGGGACAACGATATATTATATGTAGGGATCCATTCGCTTCACAGGATCTCAAAATACAAGAGCGGTGACAATACACCGCCAAAGATCTACAAGCTGGGATCGGGCGCCTGGCAGAAGCTCAAACAGACAACCAAGAAGAGAGTAAAAGATATTGCCAAAGATCTTATCCAGCTCTACGCAAAAAGGATGGGCTCTGACGGATATGCCTTTACCCCGGATTCCTATCTCCAGCGCGAGCTTGAAGCATCGTTCATTTATGAAGATACACCCGACCAGGTAAGCGCATCGGCTGCAATAAAGGAAGACATGGAGGCTTCCCATCCCATGGACAGGCTGGTCTGCGGCGATGTTGGTTTCGGCAAGACAGAAGTTGCAGTCAGGGCAGCTTTTAAATCGGCTTCCGACAGCAAGCAGACTGCAATCCTTGTTCCCACGACTATCCTTGCGCTTCAGCATTACAAAACCTTCTCATCCCGGCTTAAGGGATTTCCCTGCACTGTTGAATATCTTACGCGGCATAAAAAACCTAAGGAGGAGAAAAGGATAGTATCAGAAATCGCTGACGGTAAGATAGATATCATAATTGGCACTCATAAGCTTGTGGGCAAGGATATAAAGTTCAAGGATCTTGGCCTGCTTATTATCGATGAGGAACAGAGATTCGGAGTCTCTGTAAAAGAGAAGCTTAAGAAGCTGAAAGCCAGTGTAGACACGCTTACGCTTACTGCCACGCCTATCCCACGGACACTTCAGTTTTCACTGATGGGTGCCCGCGATCTTTCAATAATCAACACTCCCCCTCCTAACCGTATGCCAATAGTGACTGAACTTCATGGCTTCAATGAGGAAATCATCAGGGAAGGTATTGAGTATGAAGTTTCAAGGAACGGACAGGTATTCATAATTCACAACCGGGTCGAGAACATTAAGGAGATACAGGCAAAGATCCACCGCATATGCCCAAATGTAAAAAGCGCTATTGTCCATGGCCAGATGGACGGGAATAATATTGAAAATGTGATGTTTGATTTCATCCAGGGAGATTATGACGTTCTGATAGCAACAACTATTATTGAATCGGGGCTGGATATTCCAAATGCAAATACGATTTTCATCAATGATGCCCATCATTTCGGATTATCTGAGCTGCATCAGCTCAGGGGACGTGTAGGACGCTCCAACAAAAAGGCATTTTGCTATCTCCTGGCTCCGCCTTTCGACACTCTTACCCATGAAGCAAGAAGACGGCTCAAGGCTATTGAAGAGTTCTCCGAACTGGGGAGCGGATTCAATATTGCAATGCAGGATCTGGATATCAGGGGATCTGGGAATCTTCTTGGAGGCGAACAGAGCGGCTTCATCGCGGATATCGGATTTGAGACCTACCAGAGGATACTTAATGAGGC
>JAPLDY010000242.1 GCA_026391595.1 Bacteroidia bacterium | reverse complement strand
TAAACTCATCAATTGAATAATCTTCCTGGTTGCCCTTCTCAGCATCAAAGGAAAAGAAATGGTTTATCAGGGTTGTAAGAATTTCATTCTTTTTCATAACAATTATCCTTTCTATTCAAAAACAAAATTGAACATTATTAGTTCATTTACGTATTATTTATTGATATATCGAACATTTATGTGCTTTTATTGTTTAAATGTCAAAACAAACAGAGTAAACATGGAAATAGCAGCCAGTATAAAGGGTGCAAGTAAAGAGTACAAAACAGGCGACACTGTGATTACTGCCCTTCAGCCAACAACTTTCGATTTCATGAAGAAGGAGCTTACACTTATAATAGGTCCGTCAGGTTCCGGTAAAACAACTCTCCTTTCTCTTATGGGATGTGTGATTTTCCCAACCACAGGCGAAGTTTATATAGATAACCTTCTGGTGAATAATCTCAGTGATAAGGAACTGGCCAGAGTGAGACTGAAAAAGATAGGTTTTGTCTTTCAGAACTTCAACCTTCTTGCGCCACTGAATGTACTGGAGAATGTTATGCATCCTCTAAGGCTTTCGGGAACCAGCAAAAAGGAGTCAAAGCTCAAGGCTGAGGAAGCGCTTAAAAAGGTAAACATGGAAAGCAGGGTGAAAAGCCTGCCTAAAAACCTTAGCGGTGGAGAGCAACAAAGAGTTGCAATTGCAAGAGCACTTGTTACCGAACCATCAATAATGCTTTGCGATGAACCTACCGCATCACTCGATATCAGGAGCGTTGGCATAGTAATGGAAGAACTGAAAATGCTATCAGATGCAGGAAAATCGGTTATTGTGGTGACTCACGACCTCAGGCTGAAACCGTTTGCCGACAGGATAATTTATGTTAATAACGGGATCGCCTCCGACAAACCCTCAGAGGATGAGATATTTCATAATTAAAAATCAGAAAATCAATAAAACAGAATATTAATATTAAGACAATGAATAAAAAAATTTACCTGGTTATAGTACCATTGATTATCACAGCCTGTAGCGGCAGTAAGGAAAATAAAGAAAAATCAGGCTCTGCATCGCATTCAATTAACAGTGCAATAGTTGATGTTTCCGAAGTTGTCGGGGTAGGCAAGGTTGAACCTGAAAAAGAGATAATCAGTCTTGCAGCTGCAACTGGTGGTGTAGTTAAGGAGATCTACAGGAATGACGGCGACAGTATCAAAAAAGATGAGCCTCTGATGAGACTGGATGATGAGCTTGAACTTATTAAGGTATCCCAATTAAGAAGCCAATACAGCACACAGAAATCACAGGAGGAGATTGATAAGCTTAACCTGCGGGAGTCTGAGGCAAGGCTCGCCAATAAGAAGAAGCTTCTGGAATCTGTAAGAACTCTTGCATTTAAAGGGGCGGAGACAAAGCAGAGTCTCGATGATCTTGAGACAGAAGTCACTACCCTTTCTCTTATTGTTGAAAAGGACAGCGCCTCAATAAAACTTTCTGACAGCAGGCTAAGGGAGCTGGCTGAACAGGTCAGATATGCTGAAGCCGAAGCTTCGAAAAAGATATTGCGTTCACCTTATGATGGGCTTATGCTCGAAATGCATATTAAAAAAGGAGGTTCAGTAAACCAGTTTGAAAAATATGCGGAGGTTGCCCCTTCAGGACCAATGACAGTGAGAACCGAAGTTGATGAGCTTTTTGCCGGCAGGCTCAGGATCGGTCTTGATGCTGATATCAGATTTGTTGGAAGCGACTCTGTAGTAGCAAAGGGAAAAGTCATCTTTCTTTCACCATACCTCAAAAAGAAGTCGCTTTTCTCGCAAAAAGCAAATGAGCAGGAAGACAGGCTTGTAAGAGAAGTAAGAATTAAGCTTGAGGGAGA
>JAPLDY010000124.1 GCA_026391595.1 Bacteroidia bacterium | reverse complement strand
TACACAGTATGGTGCATATATAAAATATGGCGGTTCTGATTTGCTAACAATTGGTACCAGAAATGATGACATAAATTATACTGCACTCCAGATCACACGAGCTTCCACTAATGTAATATTCAATGGCAATGTTGGAATTGGAACTATTAACCCTTCTCAAAAACTTGAAGTAAACGGAAACATTCAGCTTTCGAGTAACGGTTTCGGAATATGGTTGAAAGATGAGACTACAGGTACCAACTGGCAGATACACTCACATGGTGATGTATTAAGAATGTGGAACGGTTCTGTTGAAACTGTAGTTGGAACACAAGTTTCTTCGCGAAGATGGAAGGATAGCATAGAACCCCTGGAGGATATGCTGGAAAAGATCAATCAGCTTCAGGGGGTAACCTTTACATGGAAAACAGGATATGGCAATGGAGGTAATGACCTTGGATTCATTGCTGAAGATGTTGGAAACGTTTTTCCGGAACTGGTTACCTATGAAAAGAACGGAGTAGATGCTGTAGCGTTAAATTATCCGGCTATGTCTGCAATAGCCATCGAGGGAATAAAAGAATTATCAAAAAAGAATACGTTGATGGAAAATCAAATCGCAAACCAGCAACAACAGATTGAATCCCAGCAGCAGGAGATAGAACAGCTTAAGACAATGATTTACGATATGCAGGATAAGATTGCTTCGCTTCACTCGCAATGACACAACCTTATGAAGCTGGCTGAAAAGGGGAACAGCGGAAGCTGGAAAAACTTAAACTTTACACCTCTGTGCCGTTGAGCCTTTGCGCCGCTGAGCCCCTGCGCCGTTATGCCTTTCTTATTACACTCCCTTTTAATGCATAGTAAAGTATAAAAACAAAAAACGGTATTGGTGCAAAAAAGCCAACCGACATATTATACTTATCAGCTATCAGTCCCATAATCGGAGGAAATACTGCCCCACCTACAATAGACATTACGAGAAAAGAGGAGGCCTTTTTTGTTTTCGGACCAAGATCTTTTATGCCTAAAGCAAAAATAGTCGGGAACATAACTGACATGAAAAAGAAAACTCCATAAAGTGCAATGAGGGAGATCCATCCTAAACTCATGCTTACCACCGGTAATAAAAGACAACATATCAATGCGTAAAGAGCCAGCAGTCTGGTTGGCTTTACATATTTCATAAAGAAGCTGCCCGACATCCTGCCAATCATGAATAAGGCAAATCCTATTGACAGAAAATATGGCCCGTGTGCAACATCAAAATGAGGAGTCTGGTTGACATCTGTGACAAAATTTATCAGATAACTAAAGACTCCAGTCTGTGCGGCCACATAACAAAACTGTGCAATAACTCCAAGAACAAAGTGCCTCTGCTTTATGAGCGGCTTTGCTATGACAGCATCATTGCCATTCAGGGTGACATTATCGCCGGATTCTTCTTCTTCCTTTATCTCCGGTAGTTTTGTCATAACAAATAAAATTGCAACCAGTAAGACAGTTCCGCCAATAACGGAATATGGCAGGATCATGGAGCTGAGTTTTTCTCCTTCAACTCCGCTTTTATTCCCATAAATAAAAAGTCCGATCAACGGGCCAACGACCCAGGCTAATCCATTAAATGATTGTGAGAAATTTATGCGCCGCTCAGCAGATTCTTTTGGCCCCAGCTTGGTTGTGTAAGGATTTGCTGCAGTTTCAAGAGTGGCCAGACCGCATCCCATAATAAACAGACAGATCAGGAATATCCAGAATGATTCGAATGAAGTAGTGGCAGCAATAAGGAATGCACCTGCCGAAAAAAGAGATAATCCCATTATGATCCCTCTCTTATATCCAAATCTCCTCATAAAATATCCGGCGGGCAGCGCCATTAAAAAATAGGCGGTATATACAGAAAACTGGATCATTCCCGACGTTGCTTTTGTAAGATGAAGCATGTCCTGGAAATGCTTGTTTAAAGTATCCAGCATCCCATGAGCAACACCCCACAGGAAGAACAGACTGGTTATAAGAATGAATGGAATAAGAAAGCCCTGGGTGACAAGCTTCTTGCTGTCACCATTGGTTGAAAGATCGTTTGTCATAAATATCTTGTTTTAGTATGTACAAGATTGTTATGATTTGCGACTTTACCAAAATTATGGGAGAAAAAACTCTGTGTAACTCTGTGCTTCTCTGTGGAACTCAGTGAAAGTTCTTATTTTCTTTTTGTTACATAGAGAGATACAGAGAATCACTGAGTGCCACTGAGAAAAAATTAATTTAATAACAGATTAACTTTCAGCTTGAACTCGTCGTATATAACCTTATCGCCGAGGTTGTCGAAGAATGAACCAGAGCCATACCGGATGCCGTATTTGGTACGGTCGACAACAATATTTGCATAAAACCATGTTCCTTCATCTTTCTTCTGGCTGGTGGCCTTGAATTCAACCGGGTTTGTAACTCCCTTTATTGTAAGATTTCCCCTGACAGTTGCTGTGCCTTTTTCAAAACCATCACTTCCTGTTATGACAATCTTCGCTGTCGGGAATTTCTCAACTCCGAAGAAATCATCAGATTTCAGATGCCCTTCAAGCCTCTCGTTTCCCTCTGAATCCTTAATTGTTGTCATGTCTATTGAAAATTCTCCTGCGGTAATCTTGTTGTCTTTCCAGTTCAGCCATCCGTCTTTCAGATTTATGGTACCGGTATGCTGTCCTGCAACTTTCTCGCCAAGCCATTGCAGGGATGTTTTTGCGGCATCGGCAGTGAATTTCTGCTGAGCACCTGCTGTAATTGATCCAAATATTAAAATTGCAATAAGCAGTAAAGTGTTTTTCATCGTTTAAATTTTTTGTTTCGTGACTTAAACAATGAAAAGAGGGACTTTGTTCGATTGTTTTTTGCTCTCAAACCCCTAAAGGGGGCTAAAGCCTGTGAAGGTTCATTCCGCCGCTGATCTCAAATACCATTCCGGTGGAGAAATCAAAGTTGCCGCGGGCAATAGAGGCGACTGATTTCCCGATATCTTCAGGCAATCCCCATCTGTTCTGAGGGATAAGCCCTTCTGCGATCAATTTGTCATATTTATCCTTGACCTTGACGGTCATGTCAGTCTGTATAATACCTGGCCGTACTTCAAAAACTTTTATTTCCTCTTTCGACAGACGATCTGCAAAAAGTGCGGATGTCATACTCAGCCCGGCCTTTGAAACACAGTATTCCGACCTGTTTGTTGAGGTCATATATGCAGAAACGGAACTGATGAACACTATAACCGGTTTGTAATTATTAACCGTCTGTTTCAGCCAGATCATTTCTTTTGCGATTTTTTGTGCAAAAAAGACCGGCCCTTTGAGATTTATATTCATCACCCGGTCATAGCTCTCTTCTGTAATTTCGAGAAGATCATTGCGTTGAAGCGGAGCAACTCCCGCGTTATTTACCAGGAAATCTATCCTGCCGTATCTTTCAAGTATATTGGAAACAACCTCTTTCTGACAGCTGGTACATGAGATATCGAGGCCTATAGGAAAAAATTCAGCTCCTTTCTTTTCGATCTCGGAACCGAGGATATTCATCCCTTCGCTATCGACCGAACGGGCAATTGCTGCAATATCAAAACCTTCCATAGCAAGGGAAATTGCCACTGCTCTGCCTATACCCCGACTGGCGCCTGTAATGACGGCTACAGGTTTCTTGTTCATCCTTAAAGATTTTTATCAGTTCAGGTTATCCGGAAATATGGCGATAAAGGTAATAATTAGAATGACATTGCCAACAGGTCATTTTGTTAATTCCGGCAAGTCGATCCAGCACCTTTTTGCCCAGCTTTCCAATCCCTTCCCGGCAAGCTGGACACCTTTGGCTCCTTCGAATAATGTCCATTGAAATGGCTCATCGTTAACAACATGCTTAAGGAACAATTCCCATTCTGCCTTGAAGGCATTGTCGTAAGTCTCCTGTTCAGGTACTTTCGACCATCCTCCGAAGAAGTCAATTGACTGAGGCACATCAGGGTTCCACACCGGTTTGGGTGTATTTCCGTAATGCTGAATATAGCATTCGCGCAATCCGGCTACAGCCGATCCTTTTGTACCGTCAACCTGAAGCGTCAGCAGGTCATCACGCCTTACCCTGGTTGCCCACGATGAATTGAAATGCGCAATAATTCCATTCTCCAGTTCAAATGTCGCATAAGCAGCATCCTCAGCAGTGCATTTATAGCGATTTCCCTTTTCATCAACCCTTTCATTAATATGAGTGGCGCCAAGACATGAAACTGCTTTTACCTTTCCGAAAATGTTATCAAGCACATACCTCCAATGGCAGAGCATGTCAATAATTATTCCTCCGTCATCTTCCTTGCGGTAATTCCACGAGGGACGCTGTGCAGGGATTGTATCTCCCTCGAATACCCAGTATCCGAATTCTCCTCTGACAGAAAGGATCCTTCCAAAGAATCCCTGATCAATCAGACGTCTGAGTTTTACAATTCCCGGAAGCCAGAGCTTGTCCTGCACTACGCCGTTCTTAAGTCCGGCTTTCTTGCATAAATTATAAAGCTCCATGGCAACTTCTGTACTGTTTGCAATTGGCTTCTCGCAATAAATGTGCTTCCCTGCCTTCACAGCTTTTCTTACGGCATCTGCCCTTCTTCCTGTTGTCTGTGCATCAAAATAGATTGAATTCCCCGGATCTTTTAGTACTTCATCAAGGTTGGTGCTCATCTTTTTTATCCCCGTCAGCTCACAGAGTTTCTTTAGCTTGTTCTCATCGCGGCCGACAAGAGTAGGATCGGGCATGATGGTTTCGCCGGAACTTAACTTTACTCCTCCCTGCTTTCTTATTTCAGCTATCGACCTCAGCAGATGCTGGTTGGTTCCCATGCGTCCGGTTACTCCGTTCATTATTATGCCGACTAAATGTTCTTTCATTTTCTATATTATTACACGTGGTTATAATAAGCTGTGATTATTTTCTTCAAAAACTGTGACTGGTCCTGCTTCCAGTATTCATTGGAAAAAATCTCCACTTCAATAAAGCCGTTAAAACCGGTAGCATCAACCCACGACCTTATTTTTCTTATTGGGATGCATCCTTCACCCATCAGGCCTCTGTCATTAAGAAGATCAACTGTTGGAGATTTCCAGTCGCAGATATGAAATGCAAGTAATTTATTATTTCTGCCGCATCGTTCAATCCCTTCCTCAAGCAGGGGATCCCACCATAAATGATACACATCAACTGCCACTCCCACCCAGTTAGAATTTAACTTTTCGGCCATTTCATTAGCCTGCGCAATCGTATTTATGGCTGAGCGGGTATCAGCATACATCGGGTGGAGAGGCTCAATAGCCACTCTTACTCCGGCAGACTCTGCCTCGGGAAGCACTGCACTAATTCCATCATATATTTGCTTTCTGGAATCTTCGTGCGACTGGGCAGGATCAGCTCCGCAGACAAGCACTATCAGTCTGGTTCCCAGTTCAAAGGCCTCATCAATTGCCCTGCGGTTATCATCAATGGCTGTCTGCCTCTTTAAGGGATCCTTCGATGGGAAAAAACCTCCCCTGCAGAGCGAGACAACAGAAAGCCCGTTCTGACGCAGCATATCTCCGGTTTTTTTAATGTCTCTCCCTGAAAGTGCATCGCGCCAGACAGTGATCCCTTTTACCCCGCCGGCAGAAAAATTCCTTACTGCCTCTTCAATGCTCCATGGTTTCGTTGTTATCGTATGAATACAAAGACGCGAAAGGTCAGTTATCGGGGCTATGCTCATCTTATAGAATTATAATAAGTGTAATAGTTTTCCTTATTTATGATGCGCTGAAGATAAAGGCAAACTTCACGGATATGATAGTCGCCCCACATGCTTGATTCCCCATTAGGTACCTTGCTTCCCGCCGGAATATGATCCCATCCGTTGGGCCGATGATAAATTGAGTGAAGCAGTAATCCCTGATGATTTTCATCCGTACTCAGGTATGGTTTGCCTAGCAGTGTGTCGAGCACCCGCAGGCCGGCAAGCCAGTACCGGTCTCCTGCTGCCGATTCCCCTTTTTCCTTTAAGTAATGCCCAAGCCTTAACAATCCCTGCGATGCGATTGCCGCAGCCGAGCTGTCAACAGGTTCAAAATCATTAAAAGGATCGGAAGGTTTATTCAGATAATCTCCTAGTTTTTCAAGTCCAGGCGCCCCGGTATCCCAGTAAGGGACGCCGTCAACAGGTGTATTCCCAATATAAAAATCACATGCTGCCGTTGCAGCTTTCATCATCAGTTCTAAAAGAGAATCCTTACCGCCATAGGCCACCACCTCTTTTTCACTGGTCGAATCAAGCCATTCTATTTGTTCCGCAAATCCGCAGATCGCCCAGGCAAGTCCCCTTGTCCAGGTTGAAAAGGCGGAATAACCCTGCTGTGTATTGGGGCAGCGAAAACTTCCGTCTTTTATATTAAAAATACTCTCGTGTGCTATGCGGCCCCTTACATCGTAGATATCCCGTCCCTCACCATAAAAAACAGAATATGCAGCAGTAGCTTTAATATGTTCAAGTGCGCGTTCAAGCAAGCTGATCCCCACATCCCCTTCTCCCTGAAGAACATGGCCAAGCCTGTGGCTGATAATTAAGGAACGGCAGGATCTTAGTGTATCTACAAATAGAGAGTGGGCACCGTTAAATGAATGGATAAATCCTCCGTTTTTTATTGTCGTCCACCTGGATGCCTGAATTGCACCCGATACCTTAAGTGCCATTTCATAGAAGTTCTTTTCCCATTCGTTGAATGGAATTTTGCCTTCATTAATCAGGCGCAACAGGTTTCCATAGGTGCTGACATTGTTAAATCCATGATCATGTACACCGGTATGACTGACATGCGCAGCCATTTCTTTCAGGATCTTCTGCCTGGCACCGGAAAGTATTTTTTCGTCGCCGGTGGCATCAAAATGAAGCAGGGCGGATCCATACCGGAATCCCCGGGTCCATTCGGTCCAGCCTCTTGTGGTATATCTTCCTTCAATTGTAAATACCGGAGAACCCCTGGTTTCGTCATAGTAATTATCAATGAGATGAATCTTTTGGCCGGACAGATCCCAGAATGTTTTCAGCCTGGCAGAAAAACTGTTCAGATCGGGTTTAATATTCAAATCTATCATGTCTCAACTCGGGTTTTGAGTCATAAAAATAGTAATTATATAAGGATATGTAACAGCACCTCCTTATTGCAAAAGGGAAAGGATTACGGCTGATCCCCTTTTTTGAATTTTACCGATCGCGGACTTATCCATGATCTTCTTAAAAGCGAACCGGAATAATATCCTGCCAGTCTTTGTAAAACGAAAAAACGGATAAACAGTTTTGGCACGAAGAAAAAAATCAATCCGATAATACCTGCAAATATGCCGGTTACAAGATTATCTGAAATTGTCAGCAGCTGAAGCAGGAATCTTTTGTGCCCCCTGAAATGTTTATGGATATAAAAATGTCTTGAAGCCTGTACCTCGCATTTAGTGATTGATGTCGTTTTCGGATTTATCCTTGAGCTGCCGCCATGATTATGTTCGATGACGATATCATTAAAAAGTGCAATCTCCCCTCCTGCATTCCTTGCTCTCCTGCAAATATCGACATCCTCGTAATACATCCAGAAGCTCTCATCAAAGCCATTCAGTTTCTTAAATGTATCTTTTCGCATCAACATGAGTGAACCGGAAACCCAGTCGGGAAACGATACTGTGCTATCAGCCTTAAACGGGACTAAATTGCCAAATGACAGCTCCGGAAATTTACCTCCTGCCCGGCAGAGTGTTCCGTTTTCGCGAACCTGGCGACATGAAACAATAAAATATTCAGGATGTGATTTTGCATTTTCAAGCAGCTTTTCAATTTCTTTTTCTGTAACGATTGTGTCGGGATTAAGGATCATGAAAAAATCGCCTTTTGCTGATTCTGCCGCCCGGTTGCATCCATAAGCATACCCGCCGTTTATTTTGTTTTTAATAAAATTGAATTTGCTGAACTCCTTTTCAATATCATTAATTATCCCATCGCCGGAATAATTGTCGACAACAATAACCTCCATGCTGAAGCTCTTATTTACAAAAGCATCGAGGGATTTGAGACACTTCGACAGCTTTTCCCAGCCCTTATAGCTTACTATTATTATCGATAGATCCATAAAATCCAAATCATCTGATTTACAAATTAAGATAAAAATTTGTGTCAAACATCAACAAACCCACCCCAACCCCCTCCAGGGAGGGGATTTTTTTGTCTTGGGTCTTTTATCTTTTACTTTCTTCCTCTCCTTCCTCTTCCTCCTCCCACTTCTGAACCGGCATCTGCGGACCCTGCTTCCTGTAGAGTATGGCAAGTACTATTCCTGAGAATACCCCCAGCATATGTGATTCCCATGAAACATTCTGGCCATATACACCCGGGAATATCCCCCAGACCATTTCACCATAGAGAAATACAATTAGAAGAGATAAGGCAACCAGCCTGAAATATTTGCGGATTATCCCGCTGAAGAAAAGGAATGATGCCAGTCCGTATACAATTCCGCTGGCGCCAATGTGCCATGCTTCAACTCCACCGAGCCAAACCAGCAGTCCGGTCAGCAGATATGTCCAGGAAAACACTTTAAGTGCCACCTCTGAATAAAAAAAGAAAAGTGCAACTGCAAGAAGGAAAAGAGGCAAAGAATTATTGAACAGATGTTTTATATCTGCATGAATGAAAGGTGAAAAAAGTATCCCGGGAAGACCTTTCAGCTTAAGAGGATATATTCCAAATCCCGTCAGATCAAGATCGAAAAGAACCTCAACACCCTTCACCAGCCACATCAGAAGAACAAATGTCCCCGGAATCAGAATGCTCAGAAAAAGCTTCTTCCTGTAGAATGCACCTTCTGAAGAAATATCGGTACTTTTTTGTGACATTCTGATAATCTTATAACTATGTTTTTTACTCTTCTTTTCTCCCAATCTCCCACTCTCCCCCTCCTTTTAATCAATTCCCGGGAAAACAATCCCTGCAGCTTTTCTTATTCTGTCAAGAGTTTTTATAAGATCAAGGCTGAAGGAGAGCGGAACCACAGGACTCTCTTTCCTGCCCTCGTCGAGGCAACGCATAACCTCTTCTGCTTCCCAATGGTATCCCATGGCAGGAGGGTTGAAAGTGAATTCCTCTTTATCTTTTCCATGTAGGTTCAGTATGACTCTCTGGCTCATATCCCTGCCCCTCGCGACAGTCATATTTCCTTTTTCGCAAAGTATATCGCATCCTATTCCGACGTTGGTACTGAACGAACTGTAAAGATTAGCCATGCGCCCGTCAGAGTATTTGAAGATCATGCTTATTGATTCTTCGGATCCTGTCGGGGAAAATGAAGCGAGTGCCTTAATATCGTCCGGAACACCAAGAAAAGTAAGTGCATCAATAACCGGATAAAGCCCAATATCCAGGAGTGAGCCGCCTCCAAGAGCAAGATTATACTTACGGTCGAGCGGATCAAATGGCGGATGGAATGAGAAATATCCATACAGGTGGACAGGTTCCCCAAGCATCCCGGAGTCAAGAATCTCATGCGCCTTATTATAAAATGGCTGGAACGGTGGCCAGAGAGCTTCCATAAGAAAAAGATCCTGCTTCTTTGCTTCGCTTATCATTTCATTTACTTCACGGGCATTTATTGCAAATGCCTTTTCACAGATCACATTTTTCCCGTTCCTGAGGCAGAGCAATGTGTGCTCTTTGTGAAATGAATGAGGAGAAGCAACATAGACAACATCAACGTCCGGATCGGCAGCAAGCTCTTCATAGCTTCCGTAATATTTTTCGAAACCAAATTCATCAGCAAATTTCTTAGCCCGGTCCCTTTCACGGGATCCTACTGCAAATAATTCAGCATTTTCAAAAAGCTTTATCCCCCTTGTAAACTTTGCTGACATCTTCCCCGGAGCAAGGATCCCCCATTTGTATCTTTTCATGCATAGCAGGTTTCGATAAAGATAAATAAAAAGGATGCACGTACTCATCCCCCAACCCCCTTCCCTGCTGTCGTCTACCTTACCCCCTCCCCCAAATTAAATTTAAGGGAATAGCCTGTCCCGCTTCAGCGGGAGGTTGGGGGAAGGGTTAAATTTAATTTGGGGTAGGGGTCAAGGACGACTCCCAGAGGAAGAAAGGTAGTTAGTACAAGTTGTCAAAAAGTGTCACATTATCCATTGTTTAATTTATTGACAATAGTATTAAACATTTATGACACTTTTATATGTCTCATTTTCTGTATTATACAAAATATTTTTATTGATACCCTCATAATTTTACTACCATGTATTACATAGTATTAATATTTATTTATATCTTTGTATTAACATGTTGTTTGTAATATATAGTAGTAAATATTTAAAAGAACTATGAAAATAACAGTAAGCATTAATCTCGGGGGCTGGTCCTTCAACATCGATGAAGATGCCTATGCCGAGCTGAAAAGGTACCTGAAAAACCTGGAGCTCCACTTTGCAGGAGAAGAATCTTCATCAGAAATCCTTTCAGATATTGAGTCGAGGATGGCTGAGATCTTCCGTTCCCGGCTCAAAACATACAAGCAGGTAATTAATATTGAGGATGTCCGCTATGCGGTTTCTGTTCTTGGAACACCTGAGGATATTTCAAATGAAGAGGGCGCTTCTGCACGCGATAAATTATCCTCTCCGGGTTACCACAGGATGTATCGCGATCCAGATCACAGGATTATCGGAGGGGTATGTGCAGGAATGGGAGCTTTCTGGAATATTGAACCATGGGTAGTCAGGATAATCTTTTTAATTCTAGCAATGATGGGCGGACTTGGCGTCCTTATCTACCTTATCTTATATATCGTTCTCCCCGAGGCAAAAACGACTGCCCAGAAGATCGAAATGAAAGGAGAGCCTGTCAATATCCATAACATCACTGAAGCTGTAAAGAATGAATTCAATAATGTCAGGGAAAACATGAATCTGTAAGATGCAAACCGGGAAGGCTGATTACAAATTGTAAAACTTAAAATTCATTATCATGGATCTGGAAAACACAAAAGCACAGATGCGCAAGGGAATCCTGGAATACTGCATTCTTTCAGTACTTTCAAGGAGCTCCTGCTATGCGAGCGATATTATTAAGGAACTTAAGGAGGCGAAGGTGATCGTGGTAGAAGGAACGCTCTATCCGCTTCTTACAAGGCAGAAAAATGCCGGGTTGCTCAGCTACCGGTGGGAGGAATCGCAACAGGGTCCGCCCCGTAAATATTACGAGCTCACGAAGGAAGGAAAAGAATATCTTGCCGACCTCGACAACTCCTGGAACGAACTTGTTGAATCGGTCAATCTGATACGTACGAGATAAATATTTATTAACCACAAAAAACCTATAACGATGGATAAAACAATAAATATAAATCTCGGCGGAACACTTTTTCAGATAGATGAAGAGGCTTACAAAATCCTCCGGGATTATCTCAAGTCTATCGACATAAAGTTCAGAAATACTACGGGAGGCAACGAGACAATAGAAGATATAGAATCGAGAATTGCAGAAATATTCCAGTCGCAAAAAGGTACTGCCGGAATAATTTCGTTGGAGAATGTCGTCGATATGATCAGGATAATCGGTAAACCTGAAGACTTTGATCAACCAGGTGCAGAAACGGAAACACAGAGTAATCCATATCGGCAGCCAGGCTCCAGAAAAAAACTATTCCGTAATCCTGAAAACAGGATCATAGGCGGTATATGCGGCGGTTTGGGTGCATATATCAACACAGATCCGGTATGGATCAGGATTTTGTTCATACTATTCTCGTGTTTCTTTGGAATCGGTCTGTTCATATACCTTGCTCTCTGGCTTGCACTGCCTTCCGCAGAAGGAGATACACAGAAAAGGGAGATGTATGGAAGCATGCAGAATCTTGCAAAACCAGGTCAATCATATAACACTCCGGCAGATAAAGTCGGCAACGCTTTTGATGCTGTGTTCAAGGCTATTGGGAAAGTGCTTTTCGTAATAGTACGTATATTTCTTATCGCGCTGGGTGTTTGTCTTGTGGTCACAGGGTTCCTTGCTCTCATTACATTTGTAATGATTACTGTTTTCCACTATCCTGGAGCTTTTTCCACGGATGCAGTTGGAGTAAGCATCAGCTATCTGCCAGATTTCATGAACTATATTATTTCTCCCAATCTTGTTCCATGGGTAAAAGCCATGATTGCCATAGTTGTCGTCATTCCATTGCTGGCGCTGATTTATGCAGGTGTAAGAATGATTTTTTGGTTCAGGGCACGTGATGGATATATATGGCTTGCATCTCTTGTATTATGGGTAATGAGTGCTGCAACCCTCTCCATAATGCTTTTCAACGAGGGTATCGGCTTTGCCGAGAAAGGAAAAATGACTCACCAGGAATATTTCACTCAGACTCCGGATACGCTTTATATCAAATCCGGGATCAGGATAGACGATCTGAATGTCGATAAGGAAATCGTACTACCAGATGAGGAAAATGATGTTTTCTTTATCAACGATGACAAGAAAGAGATATATTTCCGTACCAGCCTCGACATTCAGACTTCTGAAGATAGCAGGACCAGCTATGAGGTAAGAAAGAGTTCTGCCGGAAGAAGCAGACTGGATGCCGAAAGAAAATGCGAGAGGCTGCTTTACAACTCAAGGATTCTTGATAAGTCACTCTATCTCGATGAGTTCTTTACAGTGCCTTCCGGTACAAAATGGTCGTTCGATTATGTCACTGTAAAGGTTTATGTACCCAGGGGTACAATAATCTACATGGATAAAACCGTGGAAAAACTTTATCATTCTTATAATGGCCATGATTTCGTGGATGATCCTGTTAACAGATATTGGAAAATGACCGAGGACGGACCCGATTACATTGAATCCGATCATAATATGAGATAGCTTCCTGGTTTTTCATTCCTTATATTTTCATTCCAGCAGGTGCCGGATCTCCGGCACTTGTTCTTTTTTAAAAGAGTTAATGATATGTTAAACCGGAGACTCTATAACTAAAGATTTAATTAAATGTTTAATTTCGTTACCGTTTTATAATTAACCTTATTAGCCAGCCATGAAAAGATCAATCCTTCTGATTGCTTTTGCACTTATTGCTATTCAATCATTTCCACAGGAAACAGCCTCCACTGCAGATACATTGCGAAAGGATGCGGTTAATGTATTTATGGAGTCGACTGACTTCATCAGAAAAGAGATTCCCTATGTCAATTATGTAAGAGACATAAAAGATGCAGGGGTTTATATTATTTCAACCAGCCAGAATACGGGTTCCGGTGGAAAAGAATATTCATATTTCTTTGTCGGCCAGAATGAATATGCCGGAATGGCCGATACTTTAACCTTTACAGCCACACCTGATGAGACATCCGAAGTGACAAGACAAAAAATGGTCGGTACGCTTAAGATGGGGCTAATGAGGTTTGTGGCAAAGACACCTCTGTCGAAATATATGAAAATATCCTTCAGTGAACCTTTGTCAGAAACCGTATCAACTGATAAATGGGATAGCTGGGTCTTCAGATCCTCAATATACGGATACATGCAGGGAGAAAAGACATACAAGCAGAAGTATCTGTCAGGAAGCGTAAACGCCAGCAGGATAACGGAAAACTGGAAAGTCAATCTCAAGGCAGGATTGAGCCAGAATGATTCAAAATATATTATAAATGACAGCACGACTATTAAAGGAACAAACTCATCCAAATATTTTAACAGCCTTATTGTCAAAAGCCTCAATGACCATTGGTCTGTTGGTGGAACCGGCAGTCTGGGCTCTTCATCCTACAGTAATGAACAGTTCAGCCTTTCTGCCATGCCTGGCATCGAGTATGATGTCTTTCCATACTCTGAATCTACAAGGCGCCAGTTGAGAATACTTTATACTGCCGGTTTTAATTTTGTCGATTACATGGATACCACTATTTATAACAAGGCCAGGGAAAGCCTCTGGCGCCATTCATTGTCTGCTTCATACGAGGTTGTGCAAAAATGGGGGAACATCAATGTGAGCTTAGAATACTCTAATTATCTGCACGACTGGTCAAAGAATAATCTGTCGGCGATGTTATATCTCGACCTTAGGATCGCCAAGGGACTGACAGTCTCCTTTGTGGGCAGTGGTTCAATGGTTCATGATCAGCTTGGCCTGGTAAAGGGCGATCTGCCGGTCGATCAGATTTTGCTTCAAAGGAAGGAGCTTGCGACTCAGTTCCAGTATTTTACAAGTTTCGGATTCACGTATACCTTTGGTTCTATTTACAATAATGTTGTTAATCCCAGGTTTGGCAACTCCGGAGGTGGCGGGATTTCAATTTCAATAAGCGATTAACCATTGACAGAAGCGTTTCATGTAGTATAAAATACTGAAAGTCAGTATAAAAATAAAATTGTCTTGTAATATTTCATTGCCTACCTTCGTTATCGTTTTAATAACCAACCTTCACCCCATGAAGAAACTATTTTCAATTCTGGCACTGGCATTTGCTTTCTTCAGTGCATATTCACAGGAAACTGTCACTGAGTCCGACACAATCCGCAAGGATGCCCTCAATGTCTATTTCCCTGACGCCGACAGCTATTTTAAGAAAGAGATAAATTTCATTAATTATGTCCGCGATCTCAAAGAAGCTGATGTTTATTTAATTGTCTCTGAAGAAGAAGCAGGATCAGGAGGACAATTATATACAGTTTTCATGGTAGGACAGCATAAGTATGCAGGTATGAATGATACCCTCAGGTTAGCGAATGCCCCTGATGAAACGGAGGATGTATTCAGAAAAGAAGCGGTGGCTGTCCTGAAGATGGGGTTTATGAGATACATGCTTAAAACACCATTGTCAAAATTCTTTGATATAAAATTTACTCAGCCGGTAAAGGAAACTGTTGTGACGGACAAATGGAATAACTGGGTTTTCAGAACCAGCGTGTCTGGTTCATTAAGTGGTGAGAGAAGTTATAAATCTACAAGCCTTTACGGAAACACATCGATAAACAGGGTAACTGAACAATCAAAGTTTAAGACTTACATCAATTATTCATGGTCGAAACAGAAATATC
>JAPLDY010000103.1 GCA_026391595.1 Bacteroidia bacterium | reverse complement strand
GGATAAAGTATATTTTTAAACCCATTTTTCTTTTAAAGGTACAAAAAATTCTGCTTAAATTCGGGTGTTTAAAATAGAAAATGCCTTACGAAAACTCCATAGAAGTAAAGAATGTCTGGAAATCCTTTAAAACCGTCCAGGCGGTAAAGGGCATCAGCCTCAATATCCCAAAAGGAAAGTTTGTTGCTCTGCTTGGACCAAATGGTGCAGGAAAAACTACTCTTGTTGAGATGATCGAAGGTATTCAGAAACCTGACAGCGGTGAGATAACAATTACAGGGAAACAATGGAAAGGCAACGAAGATGAGCTTCACAGGATAATCGGGCTCTCACTGCAGGAGACAAGATTTATTGATAAGCTCAGAGTGTCGGAGACTCTTAGGTTGTTTGCCAGCTTTTTTAACCTCGGCAAAAAGAGGGTTGATGAGATAATTGAAATCGTCGGACTGCAGGATAAAAGAAAATCCTATGTGGTAAACCTTTCAGGAGGACAAAGACAAAGGCTGGCCATTGGCATAGCTCTGATAAACACTCCTGCCATTCTCCTTCTTGATGAACCGACAACCGGACTTGATCCCAATGCAAGAAGGGAAATATGGGATATCCTTCATAAGCTCAAAGCAATTTCCGGGACATCGATGATCCTGACCACTCATTATATGGAGGAGGCAGAAAAGCTTTGCGATTACATAGTTATTATGGATAACGGAGTCATACTGTGTGAAGGCACACTTGATCAGCTGCTTAAGGAAGCCAGAACTCTGGATGATCTGTTCGTTTCGCTGACAGGGAGGAGGATTTATGAATAAATTCTTCAGGTTAAGGCAGTTATGGCTTCTTACAATGGCCCATTTCCATGAATTATCCAGGGAACCAGGAGTCATTTTCTGGGGAATCGTTTTCCCTGTTCTGATGTCGCTGGGCCTTGGTCTTGCTTTCACAAAAAAAGCCGATGTGCTAAGGAAGGTGGCTGTCATCAGTAATACCGGAATGACCACGGGCGACAGTTCCGCTATTTTCAGATTTCTTGATGGCAGGTGTGAAGAACATCAGCCCGAAAATAAGGATGACTACAGGTGGAAGATTGAGATCAACGATGAAAAGATTGGTAAATCCACATATCTCTTTTATGAGCTCCCCTGGGACGATGCGATTGTCATGCTTAAAAGAGGCACAGTAAATCTTATACTGAACAGTAACAACGGTGAGACAGAATATCATTTTGATCCGGTCAATTCCGATGCGGAGCTGACTTACCTCAAGCTCAGTAGTATAATCGGCTCCGGAGTAATACATTTAGCGGAGAGCAGCGATGAGATCAAACCTTTGACAGTCAAAGGAACAAGATATATCGATTTTCTTGTACCCGGATTGATCACCCTGGGCATCATGATGTCAACCATGTGGGGGATAAGCTATGGAATTATAGAAAAAAGATCAAAGAAGCTTCTCCGGCGCCTGGTTGCCACCCCGATGAAAAAATCACATTTCCTGATTGCCCTGATAACTGTAAGAGTGGCAATGAATTTCATAGAGGCTCTGGTGGTGCTTATTTTTGCGATAATTGTCTTCAATCTGACTGTACAGGGAAGCATCTCCGCCATGATCCTTTTATTCCTTGCAGGGAATATTGCTTTTTCCGGAATTGCTGTTTTTGTTTCTTCACATACTTCTAACACGGAAGTGGGAAACGGTCTGATAAATGCTGTTGTGATGCCGATGATGGTCTTATCCGGGATTTTTTTCAGCTACCATAATTTCCCCGACTGGAGCATTCCGGTTATCAGAAATTTACCTCTCACAATGCTCACCGACGGCATGAGAAGCATTTTTAACGAGGGGGCAGGATGGCCTCAGGTATCTATGCCTATACTGATTCTTACTGCTATCGGGGTGATCTTATTCGGGGCCGGATTAAAGATCTTCAAATGGCACTAATAATTTTTACAGCCTTTTCAGATCCCCATCAAATTTAAGAACCTGCCTCTTCTTTGTGGGAGATGAGAATGACTTGTCGGCATACCTCAACGACAACGGATACCCTGCGTTGGAGATCACTTTAACGGAATAGAGTTCACCTCCGGTCCATCCAATTTCAAGTTCGAAGCCTCCCCGGGCTCTTATACCTTTAATATATCCGTTAGGAATGGCGTCGGGCAACGCCGGCAGGATATCAATTGCATCCAGGTGGCTTTGGAGAAGCATCTCAGTGATACCGGCTGCACCTCCGAAATTGCCATCAATCTGGAAAGGCGGATGGGCATCAAAGAGATTCGGGTAAGAACCACCACCGGTGTTACCTCCTCCTGTTGCCACGGACTTTGATTGCCCCTGAGGCCGTAAAAGCATCTGAACCATCTTCCATGCATGATTTCCATCCCTGAACCTTGCCCAGAAATTGATTTTCCATGCCAGGCTCCAGCCTGTACCCTCATCACCTCTTGCGATAAGCGATTTCTTTGCAGCCTCCATAAGCTCAGGCGTCTCCTTCCAGTTAATTTCCTTTCCCGGATGCACACCCCACAAATGGGAGACATGCCTGTGCTTGTTGTTCTGGTCATCTTTATCTTCAAGCCACTCCTGAAGCTGGCCGAATTTTCCGATCTGATATGGTGCAATTTTTGGAAGCAGAAGTTTCAGAGTATCTGCAAATTCCTTATCCCTGCCGAGAATCTCCGATGCTTCGATGCATGCTCTGAAAAGGCTCTTGATGATCTCGTGGTCCATGGTAGGTCCGGCTACCAGGCCTCCGTTTTCCGGTGAATTGGAAGGAGTTGAAATCAGCCACCCTGTTTTAGGATCTTCAACCAGAAAATCGACATAAAACATTGCAGCACCTTTCATTACAGGCCATGCAGTCAGCGACAGGAAGAGCTTATCGCGGTTGTAAAGAAAATGTTCCCATAAATGATGTGAAAGCCAGCCGCTGCCGGAAACCCAGATTCCATGATTGGATGCATTTATGGGAGCTGCACCCCTCCAGATGTCAGTATTATGATGAAGTACCCAGCCCCTTGCATTATAATGCTCTTTTGCGACTTTTTCTCCCGATGGTATCACTTCATTGATCATCTTGAACAGGGCCTCATGGCATTCAGCAATATTCAGAGGCTCAACAAGCCCGTAATTCATTTCGGTATTGATGTTTACCGTATACTTGCTGTCCCATGAAGGATTAAGCTTGTCATTCCATATTCCCTGAAGGTTGGCAGGGTATGTTCCCTCGCGGCTCGCGGAAAGCATAAGATATCTGCCATACTGTACATACAGTGCTGCAAGAGAATTATCCATGTTGTCGGCAACTTCACGTATACGGGCATCCGTAGGAAGATCTTCTTTCCCGGAGGGACCGAAACTTATCACAAAACGATTAAAATATCTCTGATAGTCAGATATATGTTCTGATTTCAGCTTCCTGAACGATTTGGTACCCAGGTCTGCGAGATATTTCGAACAACGGGCATCGGGATCACCAAAAACATATTTCGGATTCAAGAAACTGGTAGCTGCAACAAGCTGTACCATAGCTTCGCTGGCTTTTTCAACATGAAGCCTGTTGTCATTTGCCGATATCTTCCCTCCCTTTATTATTACTTTTAACATAGCAGTTCCGGTAAGCACCCCTTCTTTCACCTTTATATTCAGCGTCATATATCCGTCGCTTGTTGCCACTACTGATGTGCTCTCATGAAGAGAGGTAAAAATTATGTCAAAAGTCAGAGCACTTTTCCTGTCAGCCGAAAGATTGATAGCGATAACGTTTCCGGGATAACTTGCAATATATTCTCTTGTATAGGCAGTATCGTGGATCGAGTATGTTGTCCTGCAAACGGCATTTGAGAGATCCAGTTCCCTTTTATACTTTTCAACTTTCAGGTGGCCTGGAAAACTTAACCACAGATCGCCAAAAGGCTGGTACTTCTGCTGTCTGATGGGCAAGCTCATGAATTTCTTAAGTGCAAGATCTTCAGCATCTTTCTGTCTTCCCTGCCATATCAGATCACGTATCTCTCCAAGGTATTTGAATGCACCGGGATACGAATAGTCATGAGGTTCACCTGCCCATAGCGTCTCTTCATTGAACTGTACATGATCAACTGCAGGAGCGCCAAAGATCATTGCACCCAGTCGCCCGTTGCCTATAGGAAGAGCCTCCTCCCACACTGCTGCAGGTTTATTATACCATAGCTTTAAGTCATTATTTGTCTGTGCATTACATACATGAAATGAAATTAAGGCGATTATAAAAACAAGTATAGTGGCACTTTTTTTCATA
>JAPLDY010000180.1 GCA_026391595.1 Bacteroidia bacterium | reverse complement strand
TGTCATGGAAAAAAATAAAAAAGCCTTCATCATTATTTCAGCCGGTTTCAGCGAAGCAGGCGATGAGGGTAAAAAGCTCGAAAAAGAGATTGCAGAGCTTATCAGCAACGCTGGTGGATCTCTTATCGGACCAAATTGTATCGGAGTTATAACTCCGGCATACAGCGGGATATTTACAACTCCTGTTCCACGCCTCAGCTCCTGCGGATGCGATTTTGTATCAGGATCAGGTGCAACGGCTGTATTCATCTTTGAGTCTGCCATCCCCAAGGGAGTTAACTTCTCGAGCGTTTTTTCAGTTGGCAACAGTGCACAGACAGGAGTGGAGGATGTCCTTGAATACTGGGATAACACATTCGATCCTGAGACCAGCTCCAGGATAAA
Organism: Bacteroidia bacterium; assembly: GCA_026391595.1. Lineage (GTDB taxonomy): Bacteria > Bacteroidota > Bacteroidia > Bacteroidales > VadinHA17 > LD21. The sequence continues at coordinate 3,568 of JAPLDY010000180.1, read as the reverse complement.
GCTGATATATGTTGAGAGCATCCAGAATCCTGATAAACTTCTGCATCATGCATCTTCCCTGATTCGTAAAGGATGCAGGATAGCAGCCATCAAGGCTGGTACCAGCGAGGCAGGCAGCAGGGCTGCATCATCACATACCGGCGCATTGGCTACATCAGATTCGGCGGTGGAGGCTCTCTTCCGCAAGGCAGGAATCGTCAGATGTGCAGGGAGGGAGGAGCTTACGACTGTGGCATCGGTATTCTTCTATAAGCATTTGAAAGGCAGGAATATAGCTATTATTACGCATGCAGGAGGACCTGCAGTTATGCTTACCGATGCACTTTCGGCAGGAGGTATGAATATTCCAAGGATCACTGGAGAACATCATGATAAATTACTTGCAATGATGAATCCCGGTGCATCTGCAAACAATCCCATCGACATGATAGCCACAGCTACGAGTGAGCAGCTTGATATTATTATTGATTATGTGGATAAACAGATGACGGAGATAGATGGCATGACTGTTATATTCGGAAGCAACGGATTGAACGATATGTCGGTCATCTATGATCTTCTGCACAGGAAAATTAAAGATTGTGATAAACCGCTGTTCCCTATACTTCCGTCAGTAGCAAGTTCTCATACTGAGCTGGACTATTTTCTTGAAAAAGGGCATGTGAATTTCCCCGATGAGGTTGTGCTTGGAAGAGCGCTGACGAAAATATCAAACACACCGTTTCCGGCTGATGAAAAGATATTCCTTAAGGATATCGATGTCCCGCTTATCCGCAGCATAATCGACACAACACCAAACGGGTATCTTGAACCTGATGTCATTCAGAAGCTGATCACTGCTGCCGGTATACCTACCGTAAAAGAAGCGGTTGTAAAGACAAAAAAGGATCTTGTGGCATTGGCAAACAAAGCAGGATTCCCTCTGGCCTTAAAAGTTATTGGGCCTGTTCACAAATCTGATGTCGGAGGTGTTACCCTTAATATTAAATCGAAGACTCACCTTGAGGCGGAATTTGACAGGATGATTAAGATAAAAGATGTCAAAGCTGTTCTGGTGCAGAGGATGCTTGCAGGAACAGAACTTTTTATCGGCGCTAAATATGAACCGAAGTTCGGACATGTAATTCTTTGCGGGCTTGGGGGAATATTTGTAGAAGTACTCGGCGATTTATCATCAGGGCTTGCTCCGCTTACTTTGAACGAAGCAATTTCAATGATTCGAAGCCTGAGAGCTTACAGGATTATCAAGGGTACAAGAGGTAAACAAGGGATAAACGAACAGAAGTTCGCCGAGATAATAGTCAGGTTATCAAGCTTATTGAGGTTTGCCACCGAGATAAAGGAGTTGGACCTTAATCCGCTGATTGGCACTCCTGATGCAATTACTGTGGTAGATGCAAGAATAAGGATTGAAAAACCGGTACCGGTAAACAATAAGTAACAATAAAAAACATTTCTTATAAAGAATGAATGCAATTCCAATATCGTCTGAATTAATAGAGAATATTGCCCGTGAAAACAGTCTTCCGGAACCCGGGTCGGGATCAATACGCGAGATAAATCACCTGGTAGATCTGATAGAATCCAAAACCGGAATAAAGTTCATTAGAATGGAGATGGGAGTACCCGGTCTGCCGGCACCCTCGATAGGTATTGAAGCTGAAATCAATGCCCTTAAAAGCGGTGTAGCTTCCATTTATCCCGATATATCGGGAATCCCTTCACTCAAGGAGGAGACATCCAGGTTCATCAGGCTTTTTCTGAATATCAGTGTCAGTCCCGGGGGATGCATTCCCACGGTAGGTTCAATGATGGGAGGCATGGTGACCTTCATGGTTGCAAACAGGAACGACAGGACAAAAGAGGGTTCGCTCTTCATTGATCCCGGTTTTCCGGTTCAGAAGCAGCAGGTGAGGATGCTGGGACACGATTTTCATTCTTTTGATGTCTATAATTACAGAGGGAAAAAGCTGAAGGCTAAACTTGAATCATATCTGAAAACAGGGAAAATCTCATCATTGGTCTATTCCAATCCAAATAACCCTTCATGGATATGCCTTACCGAAGAGGAACTTTCAATAATAGGTGAACTTGCAGGTAAATATGATGTCATTGTAATTGAGGATCTTGCATATTTCGGGATGGATTTCAGAAAGGATTATTCAAATCCCGGTAAGCCCCCTTATCAGCCAACTGTAGCACACTTCACGGATGACTATGTGCTGCTGATCTCAAGCTCCAAGATATTCAGCTATGCAGGTCAACGAATTGGGATGATCGCAATATCGGACCATCTCTACAGAAGATCTTATCCTGATCTTTTAAGATATTATTCATCTGATAAGTTTGGACATTCACTTGTATTTGGTGCTTTATACGGATTGTCTGCAGGAGTAGCTCACAGTGTACAGTTTGGACTGGCAGCCCTTCTGAAGGGAGTAAACGATGGCAGTTACAAATTCCGGGAGGATCTTAAAGAGTATGCTGAAAAAGCTGCCATAATGAAGGACCTGTTTTTGAAGAATGGTTTCAGTATCACATATGACAAGGATCTGGATGAACCGGTGGCTGATGGATTTTATTTCACCATTTCATATCCAGCGATGACAGGAAGGGCATTGCTCAGAAAGCTTCTTACTTATGGTATCAGCGCCATCACGCTTGATATTACCGGAAGCGAAAGAGAGGGACTAAGAGCCTGCGTATCCCTGGTGCCGAGAGAATTGTTCGGAGACCTCGGGATAAGATTAAAGAAGTTTAATGAAGATCACTTGAATTTGAAAAGTAAATGAAATGCTCTGAAAAGACCCCCTTTCTTATCCCGCTTGGCGGGATGATAAGAAAATAGATACTCCTTCCCCCGTGGGGGAAGGTAGGGAAGGGGGTTTCTAAGAAAAATAAATAGTAATTTTAAAGTTAATGTTAGTCGTAAAAAGTTTACAGATATGGCAAAGATCAGAGGTAGTATAGTAGTAAACATTGATAAATGCAAAGGGTGCGAGGTGTGCATGGTCAATTGTCCCACAGGAACCATTGCAATGGCTAAAGAGGTGAACCACAAAGGATATTTTTATGCTTTTCCGGCAAACCCGGAACTTTGCATCGGATGCGCAAACTGCGCTATGGTCTGTCCGGATGGTGTCATAACTGTTTATAAAACAAAAATATAGCTAAACAATGGAAAAGGAATTAAGACTGATGAAGGGTAATGAAGCGGTTGCAGAAGCTGCTATACGCGCAGGTGCCGTCGGTTATTTCGGCTATCCGATCACTCCCCAGAGCGAGATCCTTGAGTACCTCATGGAAGCCGATCCGTACCATACCACAGGAATGGTTGTACTTCAGGCTGAAAGCGAGGTCGCCGCAATAAACATGGTTTATGGTGGTGCAGCCTGCGGAAAGAAAGTGCTGACGACATCATCATCACCTGGCATCAGCCTGAAACAGGAAGGAATAACATACATAGCCGGGGCTGAACTGCCTTGCCTTATAGTTAACGTTGTAAGGGGAGGGCCCGGACTGGGAACGATCCAGCCCGCACAATCTGATTATTTTCAGGCAACCAAGG
>JAPLDY010000174.1 GCA_026391595.1 Bacteroidia bacterium | reverse complement strand
TTGAGTTTTATCAAAGTTATATAAAAAGGCTCAACGGTGCAACGGTACAGTGGCACAACGGCAAGAAGAAAAAAAGGGGGAATAAATTATGATCTGAATTCAGAACTGGAATCTTAAAAAGCCTATCGGCATTAAAGAAAACTGATAGGCATATTCCATTTTACCGGTCGCCGAATTAAAATGTTCTGTAAATATATCCCTGTGGTTCGTAAGGTTCATTAAATCGATGGCAAGCTCTGCGCTGAATTTTTTCCTGATGAGCTTATATCCCAGTCGTCCGTTCAGCCTGAAATAATCATTTCTGCGTTCCCCGTAGGCCCTGTTATAGTCAAAAACCTGGACATATCTATTTGGAGCAACCTGCTCGATTTGGAACGGAATATACCTCAGACTTCCTGCCCAGGTAATTTTCAGATTGATGCTTATAAAATTCCTTTTCCCGATTTGAAATTCTTTCCCGGCAAGAGCATTAAATATAAAGTTCCCATTGAAAGCAGTATTTCTTTCAATTCCATCATATCCTTTATATTTTGATTCGTAAAGTGAGGTTGTCAGAAGAGCATAATAACCTTTGTCAAGAAATTTTTCAAGGGTCAGCTCGACACCATAGTTTTTTCCGGTCCCCTTATTTTCCAGGCTGTCGATGATGGGAAGCTGGTCAAAATAATTGGCACCAAAGTTAAGCATGGAATAAACGGGATCTCCTTTCTTTACGGGGATATTGTACAAATACTGATAATAGGTTTCAAATTTAAGACGCAGGTTTTTAGAAATAAGATAATTATAACCAAGTACCAGATGCATGCTTTTCGAAAAGCCCAGGGTTTTATTCATTGGATCAATTTCTCCCGGAGATGTCTCATTTTCCACCACATAAAACATTCTTGGCAGCAGCTGACTATGTAATCCAAAACCGAAATTGATCGAATGTCCTGAAAACCGGCTATATTTTAATCCGAATCTGGGTTCCAGGGAATATTTGTTATTGAATGTGAAAAGCATGAAATGCAATCCGCTATAAACTATTATATTATCAGTGAATCTATGCTGCCATTGAACATATGATTTCAATAGATTATAATTCCCTTTCTGATCAAGATTGACAAAAAAATCAGTTCCCGATTTGGTACTATCTATGAACTGATAATTAAGCATCTGGAAGCTGATCCCGGATTGAAAAATGTTTTTTGGATCTGGTTTGTACTTGAGAATTGTAGAAAAATCAATTCCCTTTTCATCAGATTTCTGGCGATAATAAGGGGAAAGCTCAGGATTAAGGATGGTAAACTTATCTTCAGATATATGACTGAGTGTATACGACAGAGATATAATATTTTCAACATTGAATTTATTATTAATAAGAAGTTTATGTATTAATCCTAAGGAACCCATCCCCGAACCGAAAGTAAAATCCTCACCATTCCCGTTTTTAAGTTTAGATATGTCTTTCCTGGAGTCAAAATCATTTACATAGCTGTAGCCTCCGATTCCAACCAGGGAAAAATTCCCGATTTTCGTTTTGCCTGAAGTTAACTTGAATGATGCGTCCTGGTAGAAGGGAATAGCATCTATGCCTACCTTAAAACCCATCGCGTCGACAATGGCAAGAGTTGAGTAACGGTAATTTATAAGAAATGAAGAACCGTTTTTAATCACCGGACCTTCAGCCCCCAGTTCAAAACCGTTCATCCCTACCTGAGTGACAAATTCATATTTTTGTGTACTTCCGGAACGCATTTTTAGATCAAACACGCCGCTCAGCGCATTTCCATATTCAGCAGGAAAAGCACTGGTGAAAAAATCGGAATTTGTAAGAAGATTATTATTCAGCATGCTTATTGGACCCCCGCTTGCTCCAAAAGATGCAAAATGATTCGGATTGGGAATATCAATCCCGTCAAGGCGCCATAATACTCCGAGTGGCGAATTACCCCTGATAACAATATCGTTTCGTTGGTCTGTCAACGCAGAAATCCCGGCAAAATTCGAAGCCATTCTGGCAGGATCACCAATACTCCCGGAATATCTTTCAGTCTCTTCTATTGAAAATGTACGTGCCGAAACCGGGGCGTTTTGATTTATTGATTCGTCTTTTTTACGCTTGTCAGTTACAAAAACTTCGTTAAGTGAGATCACCGACTCTTCAAGCTTTATTTGAAGATCTGTCTCCCTGTTTGATGCCACAAATATATTTTCAAGTGAATAAGGCAGATAGCCTATATGGCTTACTTCGACTGTCCGTCTTCCTGCAGTGACTTTTTCAATTTTGAAATTTCCTTCAGTATCGGTTCTGTCACCTAGCAAGGGATTTGAGTTTTTTATTGTGACAACCGCCCCTGCCAGTGGCGCCTCAGTTTGTGAGTCAATTACCCTGCCCCTGACAGTTTGTGTCAGATCCTGCGATTGAACACCAGTGCCAATAAGAATAAAAAGTATCGGGATTACAAATCTTTTCATTGTAATAACCTGTCCCATCGGAAATACAAGTTAATACTTTTTGGGGTTATTGATCCCTGAGAAAGATGTTATTATTGAAGTTTTGTGCCGTCAGCCTATATTCCCGGACAGAATTTCAGGTCGCTCATGATAAATTTTAATTATCAGTTCCCCGAATAGTGTATTTGCCCAGGCAAACCACTTCCTGTTGAAATCGTCAGGGTTATCCTTATTAAATGCTTCATGCATGAACCCGGTTCCTGCATGTGTCTTTTTCAGCATTCTCAGACAATGAGCGATCTCCTTGCTGTCGAGGCTGGTCATTGCACGAAGTATTATTCCCATAGGCCAGATCTTATCCTTTCCGGTATGAGGGCTGGCCTGACCTTCGGCTGCAGTGCCGCGTAAATAATATGGATTGGAATTGCTCAGAATAAATCTCCTTGTGTTTCTGTAAATGCTATCATCCGGCCTGTGAGCGCCAAGGTACGCGAGCGACATAAGTGAAGGTACATTTGCATCATCCATATATACCCGATTCCCAAAACCATCTACTTCATAAGAATAGATTTTGCCAAAGTCAATGTGTTTTGCAATTGCATATTTACTGATAGCAGCATCAACTTCATCAGCAAAGGCTGCACATTCGACTGCAAACTCAGGTTCATTCAGAACACTTGAATATATCTCCGAGAGCTGTCTCAGCGACAGTGATGCAAAAATATTTGAAGGCACAAGATATGGATACATTGTTGCATCATCCGATGGACGGAACATTGAGCATATAAGTCCGGTCGGTTTAACCGGCCGCCCAGTACCTCCGAATACAGGGGCATCGATCATTGCTGTAGTTCTCCGGATAAAATAATATGGAGAAGTGCCATCTTTTCTCTGTTCAGTTCTGAGAGTTTTGACAATAAGCTTCATGGCTTTGTCCCAGTCACTGTCAAAACAGGTCCTGTCATTCGTCATTTTGTAATAGTGCCACGACAATCTGACAACATAGCACAATGAATCTATCTCCCACTTCCTTTCATGAACACCGGGCCCTGGCGAAGGCTTGTCGCTTTTCCATTCTGATTCCTTTGAGAGGTCTTTATAAAAAGCATTGGCATATGGATCTGTCCTGACGCATTTCACCTGGCGGTTAATCAGCCCGTGAATCATGTTCTTTAGTTTTTCTTCCCTGACAATTAGCGGCATGTAAGGCCAAACCTGGGCAGTTGAATCCCGCAGCCACATTGCATCAATGTCTCCGGTAATGATGAAAGTATCTGGTTTGCCATCAATTACTTCATAGTCAACAGTTGTGTCAAGCGTGTTCGGGTAACAGTTTTCAAACATCCAGGCAAGCTCCTTATCGGCTATTGATGATCTGACTTCCTGAATGATCTTTTCAACTTCGTCACTTATGAAAGTTCTTTTCCCAATAGGTGGCCGGTTTGATAAGAAGTCCCTGCCTTGCAAAAACTGCTTTGGTATTGAAAAGCTTGCAGGGGCCATTGCAAGAGCACCGAGAATGATACTGTTGTCGATGATGAATTTACGTCGTTCCATTTTGCTGGCAGGATTTAGATTAGAGTGATTTCATTTTATAAGAATGGGAATAAGGTCTTCAGCCCATTGTTTAATTTCATTCCAGTTGCGGTGATCCCCTTCTTTCCAGACTCCCATCAGTATGCTGATTTTGAATTTAAGCCTGTCACTGAAGGAAGGCAATGATTTAAGATCAAGTCTTCCGGCAAAAATACCTTCCTTTATAGGTCTTGCAATTTTTCTGACAGGCTCCATCCATTCACTGACACCCTGCCGGTATTTTTCGCCGTTGGGCATGGCCAGAGTCATGCATACCTGGAAGGCAGCAAAAGGTTTTTTCGATATTTCTTCCCTGTTTTTCTGAAGAAATTCTATTGCTTCAGGAAGCCATTTTGATGCCTGTATTGCACTTCCGGCAATTATTGCCCTGTATTGCCCTATATCTTTCACATCCTTCATGGGAAGAATATCAACAGCTATTCCTTTTTCAGAAAGTGTTTTACCAATTGCATCGGCAACTCCTGCCGTAGTACCTGTACGGGAAGCGTAGGTTATAAGAATATTTTCTGTCATAATGATTTAGTTTTATTCAATTTACCCCCTTCCCAGCTTTCCCCCACGGGGGCAGGAGCTTACTTTTACCTTTCCCCCTTGCCTTGCTCCGCCGAAGCGGCTTCGCGAAAGCGAGGGGGGAAAATGAAAGGGGGTCCTTTGCTATTAAGTTACACGAAGTAGAAACAGTTCATTGCTTATTTTTTTTTTGAATGTACTGCTTATACCAGAACAAAGAAACATCCGCGTATGAATAATTCTCTGTGCTGAATAATTTTGTATTGAAAAATTTCATATTGCTCATTTTATCTATTTCATCTTTACTCTTCCAGAACCCTGTATTATAGGCAGTTGCGAGGAACTTTATCCTTGATCCTTCATCGGCTGTTTCTAATGGGAAATATTTCTCGCATATTCTGAGAAAGGCAATTATGTAATTGAATTCTTTTTTGGGATTTTCAAGATCGGCAATGATCGCTCCGCGGTATTCGCGATCATTTTTGTATGCACTTCTTTTCTTAAAAACCGGCTTCGCCCTCCATCCCGGGAAAGCCTGCATTTCCCCGCGTATTTTTTCGGCAAAGGATGGTTTAATCTGAAAAAAACCAATTGAAAAATCTGCATAGTCATCACCCAGGTTTCTGTAAAGGGTTTTGAGCATCGTGATTTCCATCTTATCACGCAATGCCGAATAACGGACCAGCTCCGGGAAGACAACTGAAACAGCTACAGCATAAGGGATCTCATATTTATTGACGGCAGGTTTTATCCAACTATTATTTTCTTCAATATAAAATTGAGCTTTCTCCCAATCACTGCCGAATATCGTAATATAATTCAACTGCTGGGAGACCCCGGTCTGGAATATAGAAATAAATAAGATCAGAATAAGAATTGCCCTTAATGGCCGCATGGGAACCATATAAGCCTAGAAAGGGATTTTACACTGCACTATTGCATTTCTCTTAGGGGAGAAATACATGTATGCCAGATAGATCATTCCACCGGTTTTTATCAAGTGCGGATTAAAGAGGTCAGTGAGGCTTTTCCCGTCGCTGAACATTATTGTACCATAATTATAAATTGCATATCCTGTATTGTCAGTTTTGATAAAAATATTTGAAGCTCCCAGATGTTCATTTTTCAGGGTTATGATCAATTTTCCCTGAAGGTTGTATATCTTATTATAGGTGGCAAGCATTATATCATCATATTTCATATCTCCGTTGGGTGATGCTCCCGGTTGTGTCATAAAGTCGAATGTTGCATCCGGGACATTTGTCACGAGTTTGGTAGTCATGCTGGAAGGACCTCCGCCTGACATAATTTTTTGCTGCATTTGCTGAGAGAACTTCATTGCAAGCTGCATCCGTTCCTGATCGCTCTTTGCATTTTTCATCGCTTCATCCATTGCTTTTCCGTCCATCTCAGTCGCCACAACATTCTCAACAACAAGTGCTGCAAACTTATCCTTTGCTCTTGTAACAGCAAAACTGTTTATCTGGCCATAAGGGCCATAGGTTTTACCCCCGAAACTTATAAGATATTTATCTCCGGATTTGCTGATGTAGTTTTTATATCTGAGCAATAACTGGTCATTGCCGGAGTCCTCTGCTCCATTTTCAAATCCGGCTATCTTGGGATCGCCTGCCTTAAAAGGGCCCTGTGTAGCACCATCTTTAACTATATAATAATTGCCCGACAATTTATCCTGCATAAGAATGGAACCATCGTCCATAATGCTGATGTTTGTCTCTTTGTAATCGAGTTTCAGGGAGCCGCCAAGGCTGACAATAATCTCTGCATCATCACATGCACAGGAAGGTTCGGGATCACTCTTTTCTGAACTTGACCCGGAGCTGTTTCCACTTCCGAGAATTTCATTGGTAACTGCTTTACCAACTTTCTTAAGCATATCCTGCGAATAAGCGGTGGCAGTAATAAAAAGGCAGAGAACCGCAGAAATAATAATTATACGCTTCATGAATAAAAACCAGTTTATAAGTGTAGTTTCAGTTTTTGATTTTTTCTTTAAGATGATCAAAGTTTCTTTCAAAGAGTTGTGAATCATAACCGGGATTAAAATCCGGATTCGGGGTAATCTCCCCTGTCTGATGGTTTATATAACCTTTTACAAACCTGCTGGAGAGCTGGTAAACAATATCTGCATTGTCATTTATGAAAGGAGCTTTTTCAGTAAGAATGTTTTCAACTGAAAATTCCTTCAACCCGTTTCTGTCGAGCTCTGTTGCATAATGGTTAAATACTTTGTCGGATATACATAATACAACAAGATAATCACCAAAAGATTTACGGCCATTATGCTTGATCAGCAGGTCAAGCCTGTCGTCAAATACAGGAAGCGCGGTCTTATAGAAGGAATCTGCAAACATGAACCCCTCCTTTAAAATATTCTTTGCATCAGTCTCCTCCTTGGTATAATGAATATATATCCTTGAATCTTTCTGATTCTCAAGAAGAAATCCCAATGGTTTCTCATCAAATAATTTTTCAATGAAAAATGAACCATAATGATTTACCTTTTTTATCTCCTGGAGAAGTCTCATCATATCCTCCTCGCTCCAGTTCTTCTCGTTGCCGGAAAGACGCTTTATAGTGGTTTCAATGAACAGATCTTTTTTTGCGATCCGGACATGAAGGAAAATAATATATGCTAACAGCGCAACAATTAATGAAATAATAAGAATCTGGGTTACCATTTTAAAAAAAGTTAGTCACTGCATTCCTTATAAACAACCATAACATAAACAACACTCTAAAAATTAAAAAGTTCAATCGTAAAAAAGAAAAGCAATTTACTAAAAATAGAAATACCCGATAATCAGGGATTCTAAAATCAAGGAGATTACTCATTCCGCGAGAAAGCCGAGTAATCTCCAATTATATAGATGACTATTTCTTCTTCGAAACTTTTGTTCCCTGCCAAAAAAGCAATACTGCTCCAACGCCTAAAACCAGTGCTACATAAGCTTTCCAGTCAAGGCTTTTAACCAGAAAGAAAACAGCAACAATAAGACATAACAGGCTCAACAGGTACCAGACCAATGATCTTGCACTCATTTTATTGATTGTTTATTGGTTTAATAATTTTCTTCCCTTACCTGCATGAATGATTTCGGGTGAAGGCATGCAGGACATGTATCCAGTGCTTTTTCCGATTCATAAACATAGCCGCAGTTGAGGCATTTCCACCACACTTTGCCTTGTTTCATGAAGACCTTATCTTCAGAAATATTCTGAAGAAGCTTAAGATACCTGCGCTCATGTTCTGCTTCGACCTTTGAGATCATTTTATAAGCTGTTGCTATCTCAAGGAAGCCTTCAGCTTTTGCCACTTCTGCAAAATGGGGATAAAGCTCAGACCACTCCTCATGTTCGCCTTCGGCTGATGCCTTAAGGTTCTCTTTTGTTGTGCCTATCTTTCCTGCAGGATATGATGCTGTTATTTCTACAGCACCGCCTTCGAGAAACTTAAAGAATCTCTTGGCATGCTCTTTTTCCTGCAGAGAGGTCTCCTGGAAGATATTTGCGATCTGCTCAAAGCCCTCTTTTCTTGCTGCGCTAGCAAAAAAATCATAGCGGTTGCGGGCTTGCGATTCTCCTGCAAATGATTTCAACAGATTTTGTTCTGTCTGGGTGCCTTTAAGTGAAATTGCCATAGTTATAATTATTAGTTAGACTTCAATAAAATCGGATTTTTCAGAGCCGCATACGGGGCATACCCAGCTGTCGGGGAGTTCGGAAAACCTTGCATTCTCCTTCTCTTCGTCATAGATATATCCGCAGGCCGTACACTTGAATTTCTTATAAGTGCCGGCAGCGTTTATTTTTTCCAGCTTCGATTTATCAATATAAGTTGGAGCATTTTTTGGTGCAGATCCATTTTTAACCTGTCTGTAATAGAGATAGGTCAAAGGTTCTTTCTTGCTATCAAGAAGAGCTGACTGGATCAGTTCGCCGACAAACATTAAATGTGTTCCGGCATCAAATGTATTGACCACCCTGCATTCAAGAAATGCAATTGCATCATTAAGCACAACGGGGACATCCGTTAGTCCATATTTTATCGACATGCCCTTCATCTTATCGAAATCCCTTCCGCTTTTAAAGCCAAAGCGCCCCATTATATCAGAAGAGGTATCTTTCTCGAGTATCGAAACTGAAAACGTTCCAAATTTTTCTATAATACCGGCGGTGAAATTGTTTTTATTGCAGCACACAACGAATTGCGGAGGATCGGCAGTAACCTGGAATACGGTATTGGAAATGAAGCCATTGCCATGTTTTCTGTCGCCGGAGCTGACAACGAACAAACCGTAGGTGATCCTAAACAGCGCCTCAATATGAAAATTTAATGTACATACCTTTGAAAATTCGCACGGACATATAAAGGGATGCACCAAGATTATTTTTAGACCAGTCGTGAAAATAATTACTCCATTGCATCGTAAAATCTACTGAACCCCACTTCTGAACAACTTCCCATGATGCTGATAATTCGTGAAATGCCAGATGTTCGATAAGCTTATTATAAATTGTTGTATCGGAATAGTTATAAAACTTATATCCTGCTTCATACATAATCCTTAGCTGCCGTCTGGTAGATTCGGAATATGGAAATATATCATACTCGATCGCCGGAGCCAACCTGTACTGGAAATCATAGCCGCCATAACTTGATCTGCTCATCCCGGTAGAAAAACCTGTTGACCAGTGATCATTTATCGACTTTACATAGTAGACATTTAAACTCTGGGAATTATTGTAACTGAACATATATGTGCTGTCAGTCATTTGATATTTCTGTTTATTCCATGAATAGCTTAAATAAGTCTGAAACTTGGATTTTTCAATTACCCTGTTAACAGATACGCTTCCGTAAAGACTTGTTGACTTATAACTTCTTTCACCGCTTAATGATCCTTGCATGCTCGTCCTGAAAACCCAGTTGTTCCATTTGTCGGTAGCAACGGTCTCCTTAACAGGCTGGGTAAACCTTATATCAAAGAATTTTGACAAAGGAGTTTTGAGCATATATCTCATAAAACCCATCTTCAGGACTGCCACCGCTTCTTTTCTGAATACATCCTCCGTTTCATCAGGGGCAGTTGCTAACCGGAGGGTATCATTCATGCCTGCATACTTATGCTGTCC
>JAPLDY010000190.1 GCA_026391595.1 Bacteroidia bacterium | reverse complement strand
ATGACCTTAATCTTCCCGTTTTTGAATAAAAATAGTTTTTCTTCTGCCTGAAAAACAACTCCACCGGAAAAGACATTCACTTTCCAGATATTTGAGAATTCCAAATCTCCTATTTCGAGGGAGTCTGACAGAGATACATATTTTAACCCTGACAGACGATCAGGAGCAAAATAGCCAAATTCGTTCTGACAACCGGCATAAATAATTCCTGAAGAATCGACAGCCAGTGAAAGGATCCATACTGCTTTATTGATAGGATATGAATTCCAGGAATAGCCATCATATTCAAGCAACTTAAAGCCGTTTGCCGCATAGATCAACCCACGCTGATCCTGCAGAACGGACATATTCATATAATTAAAATTCCTGCCGTAATCTTTTGTTGTATAATTTGTAATCGGATAGATTACTTCCTGGGCGTTGACCGCAGAAAAAAGGAAGAGGATGAAACAGAAAACAGAGAAGGAATATTTCATATTATTTTATCATGGCAAGCCCAAGGTTGTTTTCAAGCCAGGATGTAAGATTTGGCTGATAGACTTTGCCATATTCTTCATATAGATAAGCGTTTATCTCCCCGATCTGCTCTTTGGGCGAACGGTCTTTCATGGTTTCAAGGATGATCTTTAATTCTTCCTTAAGCTGTTTGGTATCAGGAAAGATAAGATTGAACTCGTTGATCTGAACAGATTTGTCACCGTTGCGGTAGAAAAGCTTTATTACAGTATTATCCGGTCTTGGGATAGGCTTTCCGTCAATGGTATAAAGGCTCTTTTTGTCAATTATCAGGGTATCTGCATTAAATTCGAGCTTCTTGTTTATCTCTTCACTTTTAAAAGTATATCTCAGGAAAAAGAAATTATCCTTATCCATCGGGAAACTCATTTCATCGAGGACAATCTCAGACCTGTCGAGGACTACATATTTCCCCGAGAAATGATTCTGCAGATCGATAAGGTTTGAAAGCGATCCGCCCCTGGTGCTTATATTGTACATGGCGGGAAGATAATTGGAACGGGCAGCAGACAGATCATGACTTTTGCTGGTAAGGATCATCCTTCCTTTCTGTTCATTTATAACGGCAGCCGTTGCATCATCGGTACCGAAAACAAGTGTTTCCTTATCAGAGAAGACAGTGCCTGTCTGAAGAGAAACGTTATTTGTCTTCATGACAATGGACCCATTCACCTTGATGACCTTGAAATCCTCCTGTCCTGAAGAGATAAGTGAAAAAATAAATAGGAAACCCAGACTGGTTAAAAATGTTCTCATTATCTGTATAATTTATAAGCTGTTAAAATTAAAATAATCAAAAAACATGCCTAAACCCTGAAATTTCTTCAAATCCCCCGATATTCCTAATCACTCAGTCTTTAACAAAATTACGAAAAATTCACGACTTGAACCTTTATCTTCAATATAATGCCGCTGTTTCCTTGCGCCTTTGCACCACTGCTCCACTACTTTTCTGCGCCTCCGTGTCACTGCACCTCTGAATGGTACCTATAATAATTTTAGGTTATTAACGTTATGTATTCATTCAATTTATATTTTTGCATCTTGTTTTTGGTAAAGAGAAACAAAAGGGAATTTGATGTTTGATTGTAATACAATAATGATGAAAAGATTTTTTACAGTATTAACAGCTATAGCAGTTTTTCTTAACCTTACGGCTCAGGAAAAATTCACAGACACGCGTGATGGGAATATATATAAGACTATTAAAATTGAAGGTGTCACCTGGATGGCGGAGAATTTGAAATATATTGCTGAGGGGAGCGGGGCACACTATTTTGACAACGATCCAGGCAACCTGGCTTCGTACGGAGTACTATATGAATGGCAGACTGCAATGAAAGTATGTCCTGACAGCTGGCATCTGCCATCCGGATCGGAATTCCGTCAGATCCTTGACAATATGGAATCGAGTGATTCAAGGGGCAACGCAACTTCCGGACCTGTTTATCCGGGATTTCAATTGGCAGGCATGAAAAGCTATGAGGGTGTCTTTACCGAAATGGATGAAAGCGGTTATTACTGGACTTCAACAGAATATGATAAGGATGACGCAGAGTTTTTCAGCTACATTTTTCTTAACGGCAAATCTGTTGTGGACATCTCAAGAAAGGAAGACATGCCTGACATTCACGGTGCGGAGAAAACCAACAAGTATTCCGTACGGTGCGTGAAAAATGAAAAATAACAGCATTGCCGAAAAGATAATTTCTTTCTGCAGGGAGCTCGATTTCATGGGGCCCTTGCCCCCGGGGATAAAGATCATGAATCCCTTTCGCAATAATCCGGAAGTTATTCCTGCTATTACTCAGTTCTATACCCGGTACTATAATGACAATAATCTCCGTCACATGATCCTTGGTATAAATCCCGGAAGGTTTGGTGCAGGTGTGACAGGCATTCCATTTACAGATACAGTCAGGTTGAAGGAAAAATGCGGAATAGAGATCCCCGGACTCAAATCGTATGAAACCTCATCGGTGTTTGTTTATGAAATGATTGAGCGCTATGGTGGTCCGGAGAAATTCTATGGAGACTTTTATATCACTTCAGTAAGTCCGCTGGGATTTACTGCTGCTGGCAAAAACGGAAAGGAGCTGAACTATAATTATTACGACAGCAAGGAACTGACAGAATCTATTCTTGACTTTGCTGTTGAGTCATTATGGAAGCAGATTGAATTCGGGATTAAGACGGACATCTGTTATTGCCTCGGAACAGGCAAGAATTTTAAATTCCTTTCAGACTTTAACAGTAAGCATCACTTTTTTGAACAGATTGTCCCGCTTGAGCACCCAAGATTCATCATGCAATATAAATCCAGGTCAAAGCAATTCTACATTGAGAACTATCTCGAGAAATTCAGGATGATCCATCAAGTGAAAAGTTAACAGTATACTGATTGTTTTAGGGGATTCCTCACTTCGGAATAACACAACACTTTTTTAAAGAAGTACAAAGGCAGGGAGATTCCTCATTTCTCCGCCAGCCGGCGGATTCATTCGGAATGACACGGAATGTTATATCATTTGAAGGGAGAGAGAGGGCGGAATACCGACGGCATTCCGCCCTCTCTCTCCCTGTGTCCTTCTAAAATAATGTCATTCCGAGCCTTAGCGAGGAATCTCCCTCCTTTGCCACAATCCTTTGTTTTCATTCCGAGCGTAGCGGAGAACCACCTGTATTTCCACTAAATATTTGTTTGATTTCTCTTTGAAATGTTCAAAAGCTATTCGTATATTTACTAATTACATGTCTAAGCACATTAATGGCAACTACAAATGGCAAAGCCTAAAAATGAACAATTCTCAAAAGACGATGTAAAGGTGGCAAGATTTGCAAAAGCTCTGGCTCATCCGGCCAGGGTTGCAATATTACGTCATCTTGCATCACTCGACACATGCTGTTTCAATGAAATTTCAAAAGAATTGCCGCTGGCTGATTCTACAGTTTCTCAGCATATGACAGAGCTTAAAAATGCAGGGTTGATCCAGGGCAGCTTTGAGCCGCCCAAAGTTCAGTATTGTATAAACTATGATAACTGGAGGCAGGCACGGAAATGCCTTAAGGAATTTACTAAAATGAAGGTTGCAAAAAACGAATGAAAAACAAAGGTTTTTTTGCTCACGGGATATTGAACCTGACGCCAAAGGAAAGCTTTGAATTATGCAAAGAGGGTGCAATAATAGTAGATGTCAGGGAAACTTATCTGAACGATTTTAAAATGTTCAATGTGGAAGATCTGATTTATGCACCATTCAGTGAGTTGAAAAAATTTTATCAGAATCTTCCGGATGACAGGACTTTAATTTTTGCAGATGCAGTAGGGTTAAGAAGCTGCGAGGCTGTTATTTTCATGAAAGAACATGGTTATGATAATGTTATAAATATGGCAGGAGGTATCGTCGACTGGGAAAAGGATGGATTGCCTTTGACAATTGATATCAAAGCCCGGTTGTCAGGTTCATGCATGTGCCAGCTTAAGCGGAGGGAAGACAGGAATAAAGAAAAGAAGGAGGGGGAGAAGGGGAGAATGGGAGACAAAGAGCAAAGCGACGAAGTTCCGCGATAGCTGAAGAACGAGAATAAAAAACTTTGAGTTTTTAAAGTAAACAAGATAAACTATGAAAACAAAATCAATTGGTTTTATCGGTGGAGGAAGGGTTACAAGGATCCTTCTGCAGGGTTTTATGAACAGGAATCTCAAATTCGGGAAAGTTGTCGTTACGGACACTAACCCGGAAGTTCTGGGGAATCTTAAAAAACTTTTTCCGGAAATTGAGACTTCAGATGCAGCTAATGCAGCAAGACAGGAAATAGTCTTTATTGCACTTCATCCGCCGATGGTAATGGACACACTCGAGCTCGTTAAAGAAGATGTAAAAGCAGAGACAATAGTTGTTTCTCTGGCTCCGAAAATCAATCTTACCAAACTGTCAATGAAGCTTTCTCATGTCAGGAGCCTGGCAAGACTGATACCGAATGCGACTTCCTATATAAATGAAGGGTACAATCCTGTAACATTTGCATCAGAATTTGAAATTACACAAAAACAGATTGTTCTTGAACTTCTGAATACATTAGGTAACACATTTGAAGTTCCTGAAGAAAAACTTGAAAGCTACGCCATTATGTCGGCAATGCTTCCCACATATTTCTGGTTCCAGTGGAGGGAACTGGAAGGAATCGGACAGAAAATTGGTCTTTCTGAAAAGGAAAGTAAAGAATCAATAAATAATACTATTATTGCATCACTAAACCTTATGTACAAATCAGGATTGAACCCGGAAGAAGTTATTGACCTTATACCGGTAAAACCTATTGGAGAACATGAACCACAAATAATTGAAATATACAAAACCAAACTGATCGGTTTGTTTGAAAAGATAAAACCGTAAAATCAAAGGAAAAGCAACCTCATTATTTATCTTAAACCTACATTTTATGATCTTTGAACACCTTGCAGAGATTAAGAATCTTGTTACCGTCTGGATAGCTGTCATGGCCGGTGTTGCCATTTTATGTTTTATTGTAAGTGAGATAACCCATAATTACAGCCAGGTAGACAAGCTATGGAGCCTCATGCCCATTGTTTACAGCTGGATAACAGTAGCCTACTCCTCATCTCTTCGACTAATTGTCATGGCTATGTTGGTTACATTATGGGGATTACGTCTTAGCTATAATTTTTCGCGTAAAGGAGGATATAATATTATTCCATGGAAAGGTGATGAAGATTACAGATGGAAAGTAATGAGAGAAACTCCTTTGCTGAAAGGAAGGTTTCGGTTCGGAGTATTTAATCTGCTTTTTATTTCATTGTACCAGAACATATTAATATTCCTTTTCTCATCTCCT
This sequence comes from Bacteroidia bacterium, assembly GCA_026391595.1. Classification (GTDB taxonomy): domain Bacteria; phylum Bacteroidota; class Bacteroidia; order Bacteroidales; family VadinHA17; genus LD21. Next base: position 11,793 of record JAPLDY010000190.1, on the reverse strand, counting down.
CTTTTAATTGCTTCCATGTATCCTGATAAGGCGCTTAATGTTATTGACCTGGCAGCGACAATTCTGATGATTACATTTCTTATTACAGAAAGTATTGCTGATGACCAGCTCTTCAAATTTCACCAGATAAAAAAGTATGGAGAGAAGAGGGGAGAACTTTACAAAGAATCACTGAGAAAAGGTTTTTTAACTGAAGGAATATGGAAATATTCAAGGCACCCGAATTTTGCATCAGAGCAGGCAATATGGATTAGCTTTTATTTTTTTGGAGTTGCCGCATCAGGACAGTGGATCAATCTAACTTTAACGGGGCCTTTATTGCTGGTTCTGTTGTTTATCGGTAGTTCTCAGCTGACGGAAAGCATAAGCAGCACGAAGTATCCTGAATATGCTGCTTACCAGAAAAAGGTTCCGAAATTCCTGCCATTGAAATTCAACAGGTCAAAATAAATCTTAATAAATAATCTGCTTTTTGTCATCAACCGAAAACTCCGGTTGAATTGTAGAATGGGTTATTCCGTTTTCCCACAGAATAGTTTTAATCTCATTCAGAATACTTTCGAAACCGCTCACTTTAATGTCTTCTGACATATCAATGTGTGCTTCGAACATCATGTCGTACTCATTTAACTGCCATACATGAACATGATGAATATTCTTGACACCCGGTATATTTTCGATTTTAACTGCGATTTTCTTGATATCAATTTTTTCAGGGGTGAACTGCATTATTATTCTGAGCGATAACCTTACAATTTTCCAGCTCAGACATAACAGGTAAACAGCAATTACAAGTGAAAAGAGACTGTCTGCCCAGAACCAACTGAGATATTTGATAGCCAGTCCTCCTGCCAGCACTGCAACGGAAGTTAACATATCGCCGAAAAGGTGCAGATAAGCCGATCTCATATTCAAATTGTCATGAGAATCCTTCCTGATAAATAAAGCGCTTAAACCGTTGACAATAATGCTTGTTATAGCCAGCCATATCATTATATCAGGAGAAAGAGAAACAGGGTTCAATAGCCGAAGAATTGCTTCAACGATTATTACAACAGATATAAATATAAGTGTGGCGGAGTTTATGAATGCTGCCAGAATTTCAGAGCGTCTGAAACCGAATGTCTGCCTTTCCGTAGCGTCTCTTTTTATTAGTCTGTTGGCAAACCAGCTTATGACCAGCGATATCACATCACTGAAATTATGAGCGGCATCGCTCATCAGTGCCATGCTTCCTGATATGATACCACCTATGGCTTCAGCAAGTGTAATACCAATATTAAGCAGGACAGCCAGTCCCAGGTTTTTACTAATTATTTTTAGGTTATGATCTCCGGTTTCATGCATCAGTAACTTAAATTAAGAAGCATACGGATCAAAGATATATTTTTCTAAAAAAATCAGCCCCGGTCTCAGGGTTGTTTAACCTCAAAACCCAAAAATATTTCACTCGTTTCAATTTTTTTTAAATTAATGAAACTTTTCGTAAATTTACGAAAAACTATACCTTATTCAATTCATTTCTTTTTCAAATTAAAAGATTATGGAATCATCGAATAAGAATACTTATCCGCCTGAAGATGTTAAAATTGCACGATTTGCTAAAGCTCTCGGACATCCTGCAAGAATAAGTATTATTAAACATCTTGCCTCGCTTGAAACATGCCGTTTCACAGAGATATCGAACGAATTCCCTTTAGCTAATTCGACGGTTTCACAACATCTGACTGAACTTAAAAAGGCCGGGCTTATTCAGGGAAGCATTGAACCGCCACGACTTCAATATTGCATTAACTATGAAAACTGGAAGCTGCTCAGGAAACACTTCAGGGAATTCGCACATATTAAGATAGTTAAGTACGAGAAAAGCCAGTAAAGTTTTCAGATGTGAACAAATGGTTTGATATTGTATTTACTGCTCATGGAGTTCTGAACCTGACTCCAAACGAAAGTTTTACTCTTTGCGAAAAAGGAGCAATAATCATAGATGTCAGGGAGGAATATTTGAATTCATTCAAAATGTTTAAGGCGAGAGATAAATTTTTCAAACTATTAGAGACTTATGGCAAAAGGGAATCTGAACTTAATGCTGTTTCTGATTTTTATCGGATTGCTGATCAGCTGCATCCCGGGAATGTTCGCTGGTAAGAACAAACAAGTTTTAACTGACCGGAAGCTGATTACACAATCAGGTGTCTGTCCTCCGTTTAATCTGTATGATGAGGATGGCAATATTATTGATCCGGTTAACAACATTAACTCTGAAAAGCCGTATTCACCGAAGCAGACATGCGGGAAATGCCATGATTATGATAAAATCACCCAGGGATTTCATTTCCAGCAGGGAAAGGACGAAACAGCCACAGGAACTCTTACTGAAAGGTATCAATGGGTATCTAACCCGGGCAACTACGGAGGTAACTGGTGCTCTCCGGCACCGCTCTATAATTACCTGTCAAAGAAGCATAATACATCAGCAAAGGAAATGGACATGACTTCTTTTACCTTTATCACCAACGGGTGTGCAACCTGTCATCCGGGAGGTGGTCCGCTTGAATTCGACAGGGAGGGATTCCGCTACGATAAACATATGGATTCACTGGGATATACAGCAGGCGGTATCAACAACTTTGACGGCGATTATTACCAGTCTCACTGGAACTGTTCTGGAGTGATTGAAGCTGACTGTAACCTCTGTCACTTACCGGAGTATGATTATAAAACCAGAAATGATAATCTGGCAAAATTCAACTTCAGATGGATGGCTACAGCCGGATCGGGGCTGGCAACTGTTGAAGGATCAATAAAAGACACTGTAGATGTAAAAGTTAAATACAACCTTGCAAAATTTGGTGCCGATGGCAAGGTTTCAATGCATCTTGTGAGAGAACCCAGAAATGAAACCTGCCTTAATTGCCATTCAAAACCCCAATGGAAAAAACGTGGATCCTCATTTACTGAATTTACGGATGTCCATATTGCCAGAGGAGTTAAATGTGTCGATTGCCATGCTGCAGGATCAATGGCTGTTGATAAGAGGATAAAAGGAAAAGAAGTACATCAGCTAGGGAAAGGAGATGATCCTTCAGGATGGGTAAGGAACGACCTGGATAATACAATGCGGACCTGCAAAGAGTGTCATCTTACCGGTTATCTTAATGCCCCGGTCGCCAGACATACCTGGCTACCCGACCTTCATCTTGATAAGCTTTCATGCCAGGCATGTCATATTCCGCAGAGAAAAGTCAAATCTGCCCTGGTCCAGGTAAGTGATATATATAATCCCGGAACAAAAATCACTCCTCCGCAAAAATATGTATGGACTTTCTATGACCAGAACTTGAATTACTGGAACCACTACGGTGAACTGGCAATGTTCACGGCAAAAGACCAGCCTTCAGATCCTTTCGTTCCGGAATATGCAAAATACAGAGGTCAGATATTCCCTGTAAATACTGTTCATAGCGCATGGCCCGGAATTTATACAGAAGGCAGACCGGGACTCAACCAGCCGAAACAGAAAGATATTTACAACATGTGGATCGCTCACAGAAAGGATAAATCAAAATATCCCGAACTTTCAAAAATTACTGATAATAATTCAGATACCATACCTGAGGTCAATACACCTGAAGAAATTGATGAATTTATAAATTCCGTAACAGCATGCCTGACTGATCTTGGATATGACCTGGCAGGGGAAAAAATTGTATGGGTAAATGATGACAGAATGTACCTGAACGGGAAAGATTATAAGATGCTTGATAAGGAATTCTGGGAATCATCCCCGTATGCATCAGTTTACAAGTATAGTCACGATGTATTCCCTGCCAAAGCAGGACTGGGGACGAACGGCTGTACTGATTGCCACTCATTTGGTTCTGATATGTTCTTCAGACAGATTGTAAAATGCTCGTTTGGGAATGATGGTTATCCGGTAATGGAACCACAATATAAAAAACTTGGTATGAGCGGTTTCATGATGGGAATGTCAGCGTTCAGGGAACAGGTCGTCAAATCTTTTGCTTACCCGGCAATTCTCTTTCTTCTGTTAACAATACTGATATCAATTGCCTGCAACGTGAACAAAAAGCAGAAGTTTTTCCCAGTAAACTCATATCATCTTTTTATTCTTTACAGCCTGATGGCAGCAGGACTTGCCTTTGTCTTTCTGAAGCCTGATGTCAACAGCTATGTCCTGCCCGACAGATTGACACTTGATGCCAATCATTTCATAATTACAGTTTTTGCATTGATTGCAGGAGCGTACACATGGATCAGGATGAAGAAAGAAAACACTTCAGGTACACTTTTAGGCAGGCTCCAGGCAATATTTCTGATACTGGCTGTTTTCTCCGGAATATTGATGATGATAAAGTTTGACCTGATCTACCAGATAGTAAGAGTTGCTTACACAGTGTTTGATATATCTGTCGTCATGAGTGTTTTAATATCAATAGTTTATTTCATTAACGATCAATATACTTTTCTAAAAACTAAATACAGTAACACTCTGTAACTAACTAATGAAATTAACGTGAAAAAGATTCTCATTTCTTTAGTATTTTTTATCAGCTGGACTATTTGTTCGGCACAGGTAATTGAGACTGTACATCTTCCCCCTGCACAAAAGACAGGAGGGATGCCATTAATGGAGGCATTGCAGCTCCGGAAATCACAGAGATCATTCAGTTCAAAGGAATTGACATCCCAGCAAATATCAAATCTGCTATGGGCAGCATATGGGATTAACAGGCCGGACGGATTCAGAACTGTACCTGCATCAAAAAACTGGTATGAATATGATATTTATGTATTGAAATCGGATGGCTGGTTTCTTTATGAAGTAGCAAAGCATACCCTGCTTAAAATGGGAAGTGAGGATCTCCGGATTTATGGTGGAACGCAGGATTTTGTTAAAACGGCACCTGTAATTCTTGTTTTTGTTGTCGATTTTGAAAGGATGACAGGCACAACCGACGACCTTAAGAAATTCTTTTCTGCCGTCGACTTAGGCTATATTTCCCAGAATGTATATCTATGGTGTGCTTCAGAAGGGCTTGCGACCATAATACTCGGCCAGGTTGACAAACCAAAAGTACATGAAGTCCTTAAGCTTAAACCGAATCAGCAAGTTGTACTTTCCCAACCTGTAGCTTTTCCGGGTCAATAGATGATAATTACTTTACTCCCTTCTGATTCAGAACTTTCACCAATTCCTCTTCAGGGAAGTATCCGACATGCCTGTAAAACTCTTTCCCGTCTTTGTCGAGAAATACCTGTGTGGGAATAGCTTCGATACCATACTGTTTGGCAAACGGGGCACCTGCTTCTGTCCATACATCATGAAATAACACATTTACCTGTGTTGGATATTTTTCTCTTATTGATTTCATTACGGGTTGCATTTGCTGGCAGGGAATGCATCGAACAGAACCCAGTTCAATGAAGGTTACCTTATATTTGGTTTCCTTAGATACGGGATTGCTTTTTTCTGCAGGTTTTGCCTTTTGACCTGAACAATCCGTATTTAAAATAATTGCTGTAAGTACTGCAATTAACAGTATTGATTTTCCAATTTTCTTCATCAGGCTATTTTTTTAATGTGTTCAACTATTTCGTTTATTTTTTCGTCTGTAACAGGAGTCTTTCCCTTAATTATTCCAAGATCAGTGGTGTCAATGTGAATGAAGTTAGTTATGCCTTCTTTACCAAGTATTTTTAATGCACAATTAACCGGACACCCGTCCAGGACAACTACTTTTTTATCTGTCTGTGAATTCAGTTTATTTATGAGTGTCTGGTCATTTATTGCTACTTTGGCAAGACAAACCATGTTAGCATTGCCGGTTTCATCTAGTTTACGTGCAACTTTATCGGCATACTCACCCGTGTTTGACGCACCACTGCAGCTTACGATTTGAAATTTTTGTGAATTTTCCATTTTATTCAGGATATTATTCAATGTTTTTTATAAGTTTTTCTGCCTGTTCATAGATATCCTTTATTGGTCTTTGTTTTATCATCTTCCCAAGTTCTATGGCTTCTTTAATCTGACCAGTAGTGCACCCGGTCCCGACAGCTTTTTTAAAATGGTAATCGAGACAGGGACGACAGCCGCCGGCAATTGAAGCTGCAATCCCTGCAAGCTCAATTGTTTTTTCATCAAGATGTTTAAATTGCTCCATTTTATTGTTTGGTGAGTTATTCGTAAATGATTTGCTGAAAACCAGGTACATTTTGTTAAATAGTGCCAAAAATCAATCCTGCAATTGTCGAAAAAACAACAACAAGTGCCACATAAACAACTGTCTTCTGAGTTCCCATAACTTTTTGGATTACCAGCATATTTGGCAATGATAATGAGGGTCCGGCAAGAAGAAGAGCCAAAGCCGGTCCTTTACCCATGCCTGCTGCCAGTAATCCCTGAACAATTGGAACTTCTGTCAGCGTGGCAAAATACATAAAAGCACCTACAACAGAGGCAAAGAAATTTGAAAATATCGAATTACCTCCTACGAGAGAAGATATCCATTTATCTGGAATCACACCTGCGATTGTTTTTCCATCATGAGTCGATCCAAGAAGAAATCCGGCTAAAACAACACCTATTGCAAGAAGAGGTATTATCAGTTTTGCAAAGTCCCATGTTGCTATTGTCCATGCTTTGTTTTCGTCATCATTTTTGTCAAAAAGAGTTATAACACTTAGTGAAATGATGGCGACCAGCATAGGAATAAGTGGAATAAACTTATGGTTATTAATAAAGATTGAAGATAAGACAGCAGACAAAGCTGTAGCAATAACAGCAGAAAGAACCCATTGCCACTTGATTTTTAGTATTTTGATCAATGAATATCCAAGCATAAGTCCCAAAAATCCTGTGATATACCATTTATATGCCCAGATATAATACCATGCACTTGATATATCTCCTTCAGCTGGTTTGCCCCAATTGGCAAATACAAGTATCACGACAAGTGTAAAGAAATGGAATGCTGTCTGCCACATAGGTCGTTTCTCAGGCGGAGCGATTATATTCATCTGCTCTTCTTTTTTGGCTTTTTCTTCCTTGCGGTAGATGAAAGCCATTACAAGTCCTATTAATACGCTGAATGAGACAGCACCGACTGTTCTGGCAACACCCATCTCAAGGCCTAAAATACGTGCTGTCAGAATAATGGCCAGGATATTGATTGCAGGTCCTGAATAAAGAAATGCTATAGCGGGACCAAGTCCTGCACCACGTTTGTGAATACTTGAGAATAAAGGGAGTACAGTACATGAACATACAGCCAGGATTGTACCTGAAACTGCGGCAACAGTATATGCGACCCATTTCTTTGCCTGCGCACCAAAATATTTTAATACGGAAGCCTGACTAACGAAAACTGAAATTACACCCGCGATGAAGAATGCAGGCAGAAGGCATAAAATAAAATGTTCACGTGCATACCATTTGACAAGATCCAAAGTCGCTGCTATTGCTGTATTAAAGCGGGCACTTTCTATCGGCAAAAAAAAGGCAAATGCAAATCCTGCTGTTATCCATGCAAGTATTTTAAATTCTTTTTTGAGTTCCATATTAATTTGAAAATTTGAAAATGAGATAATTTGAAAATTAATATTTCGTAAAATCACGAAATATTATTATAAAAAAAATTATACGTAAACCCTGATTATGTAATATATACCGATTACGATGAATAGGACTGCAATGACCCTTCTGAACCAAAGTTCAAATGATTTGATTTTATTATATACATTACCTATCCCGGATACTGTATAGGCGAGTACCCATGCAATGATTATCACGGGAATACCCGTTGCAAGTGCGAATATAAACGGAAGATAAAGCCCTGATGGACTTGCAATAGTCATCGGGACAAGCATCCCGAAATAAAGCACACTGCTGTAAGGACAGAAAGCAAGTGCAAATACAAGTCCGAGCAATACAGCATCAAGGTAACCCCAACTCTTTTTATTCTGCATCCGTGAAGTCAGCTTGCTGAATCCCGGAAAATTTATTTTAAAAATATCGAGCATGAAAAGCCCGATTATAACCAGCACGGGGCCAATGATTTTTTCGCCATAACGCTGGAAGAATCCCGCAAATTTCAGCTGATCAGCACCAAGCAGGATTATCAGCGGGATAACCGTATACGTAATGGCTCTGCCAAGGGTATATAGCAAACCATTAATAAACACACGGTTACGGTCCTTGATATCCCTGCTTATAAATCCTATGGCAGTAATATTGGTCGCCAGAGGACACGGACTTATTGCATTCAACAAGCCGAGCAGCAACGCCGTGAGCCACGGCATAGTGCTATTATCAAGAAGGTTCGTTAGGAATTCCATTATTTTTCCAGCGACAGAAGCTCTACTTTATCCCTGATCACTTCGTTGAATTTTTCCGGCTTTGCAACTGCATACAAAAAACCTTCATTTGTGATATTGATTTTTTGGTCGCCTCTGACGAGAAGTAATGCCTGTCCCGTTACACCAAGCTTTTCTGCAAGGGGCTTAGAAGTCGCCTCATCAAGGTTTACAGACTGAAATGTGATAAGTCCGCTTTTAAACCTTACCGGATAGTCTGTTTCAAGGAATTCTTTTGCTTTGGCCTCTATTGTTTTACAGGTTGTGCAGCGTGCTGTAAAATGAAAATAATAGGCTTCGATCTTATCAGAAGATACTGACGAGGATGCCTGAGTCACTTTTTTTTCCTGCTGTCCGTTACAGGACAATACCGGAATTATGATGGCTAAGGCAAATATTATTTTTATCGTCTTCATATTGGGATTTTATTGGTTATTAATAATGATTTCCTTTATTTCCTTTGAAGTCGGAACCCTGCCGCTGAGGACCACTTTCCCGTTTATGACCAGTCCCGGGGTATGCATTATTCCGTAATTCATGATTTTGACAATGTCCTCCTCCTTGCTGACAGAAGCAGTAATACCCATTTCCTGAACTGTGTCGCGTGTCAGCTTTTCAAGTGTTTTGCATTTAGGGCATCCGGTTCCAAGAATTATTATATCCATGATTCCAATCTGAGAATTAATTAATTTGAAAATTTGATAATTGTTTAGAGATCATTTTTTAGATTATTTATGCATAAGATAGTCTGTTGTTTCACATGACATTTCACCAGATGCATTTTCATTTAAAAATGCTGTAAACAATTCTTTTGTCTCATTCCAGTTTTTCCTGTTAATACAATATTTGATATATGGAGGATTGATTTCTCCCTGTATTAATCCGGCATATTTCAACTCTTTCAGGTGCTGTGAAAGAGTAGAGCGTCCTACAGGAAGCTCATCCACCAGGTCGCCGCTGTAGCAGCAGGAATTCATTTTTGAGAGTTTCTGAAGAATATATATCCTCACAGGGTGGCTTAGAGCTTTTGCAACATTTGCCAGTTTCATTACTTCCGGTGTAAACTGAGGTTTGTTTGTCATCTTGCGAAAAAATATTTTTATATTTCGCAAAATTACGAAATGATTTTATATATTCGCAAAGTATTCTAAGAAAAATATCGGATTCTCATCATGAAAGTATTGATATTGTGTACGGGAAACAGCTGTAGAAGCCAGATGGCCCAAGGATTCCTGCAGTCATTTAAAAGTGATCTTGAAGTTAGTTCGGCTGGAACAGAACCAGCAAAACAGATAGATCAAAAAGCCGTTCAGGTGATGAAGGAAGCCGGTATTGATATAAGTCATCACAAGACTAAGCATGTAGATCAGTATCTTAAAGATGAATGGGATTATGTAATTACGGTTTGCGATGATGCAAAAGAAACCTGCCCTGTTTTCATTGGAAAAGTAAAACACAGGTTGCATTTGGGATTTGAGGATCCGTCGAAGGTTGAAGGTTCTGAAGAGTATATTATGGGTGAATTCAGAAGAGTAAGAGATCTGATAAGAAAAGAGTTTTGGGACCTTTATTCGAAAAATTTGAAAATTTGAAAATCCATCAATTTGAAAATGTTGAACTAAAAAAATTAATAATGAGAGATGATAAGGCGAATGTAATTGTCGATAAATCATTCCAGTTTGCACTCGAAGTTGTTTTATATTGTGAGGTACTGGAAGAGAATAGGAAATTTGTTTTATCCAGGCAACTTTTAAGATCAGGAACCTCAATAGGTGCAAATGTTCGTGAAGCCCAAAATGCTGAGAGCAAAGCAGATTTTATCCATAAAATAAAATTAGCAGCAAAAGAAGCTGATGAGACAGAATACTGGCTATTAATTTGTAAGAACACTCCTTCTTATCCTTTTGATGAGAAGTTATTGTCCCACGTACATGAATTAATTAAAATTCTTTCGAAAATTCTGAGCAGTTCAAAATCAAACTAAAAAACATTTGTGCATTTTCAAATTTTCAAATTATATAATTTTCAAATTATTAACAATGAAACCAGAAGAATTAAAATGGATTGTCATAGAAAAATATGGCAGGATAGCTGAGCAAAATGCAGAAGAGAAGTCATGCTGCTGCAGCTCTTCTTACTGCGGACCCGTAGTTGATTATACGGTATTTAGCGAGGATTATAAGGACAAGGTGGGTTATAATCCTGATGCAGATATGAATCTGGGTTGCGGAATACCGACAGATTATGCCGGCATTAAAAAGGGAAATCATGTTCTGGACCTTGGTAGCGGAGCAGGGAATGATTGTTTTGTTGCAAGAGCTATTGTTGGAGAAACAGGAAAGGTAACAGGTCTCGATATGACCGAACAAATGCTCAGAAAAGCAAAAGAGAACTGCTCAAAACTGAATTTCAGTAATGTTGAGTTTGTGCTCGGAGATATAGAAGAGATGCCTTTTGAAAAAAATGTTTTTGATGTTGTGATTTCAAACTGTGTCCTGAACCTGGTTCCTGATAAATCGAAAGCATTTGCAGAGATCTTCAGAGTTCTCAAACCCGGCGGACATTTCTGTTTTTCTGATGTAGTCATAAAAGGATCCCTTTCCGAAAAAATGAAAAAAGATGCCGAAATGTATGCCGGATGTGTTTCAGGGGCGAGTGAAATGAATGAATATCTGGCGATCGTTGAAAATTCCGGATTCCGGAATATCATAGTACATAAACAAAAAGAGATAAAACTTTCGGAATCATTATTATCCGGATATAGTACCGAAGATGAACTGAATGCTTTTAAAAAAGGAGAAAGGGGGATTTTCAGTATCACTGTGTCAGCAGAGAAAACCTGATGATTTAATTATTAATATGAAGCCAAGATTAAAAATTCTAGACAGGTATCTGACTTTATGGATCTTCCTTGCAATGTTTATTGGTGTCATTTCAGGGTATCTCTTCCCGGGAATTGCAACATTCTGGGAGTCACTAAAAGCTACTCCCGATAGTACTACCAATATTCCTATTGCCATTGGATTGATTCTTATGATGTACCCTCCTCTGGCAAAAGTAAAATATGAAGAACTGGGGGGCGTTTTCCGGAACATTAAAATCCTGGGTCTCTCTCTTATTCAGAACTGGATTATCGGACCAGTTTTAATGTTTGCGCTTGCAATTATTTTCTTCAAATTGTTTCCCGGTAAAGACAATGCGAACCTGCCTTATATGTACGGGATTATAATGATTGGTCTCGCCCGGTGCATAGCAATGGTGATCGTCTGGAACGATCTCGCTGAGGGCGACTGCGAGTACTGCGCTGCCATCGTGGGGATGAACTCGCTCTTCATTTATATGTTCACCAATACCGGCGGTTCGGAGTGGTTTCGAAAGATCGCCAAACCATTCATCACGGGGCTGTTTGCCTGG
>JAPLDY010000032.1 GCA_026391595.1 Bacteroidia bacterium | reverse complement strand
GTAGCCTCCGCTATCTCTATCATCGTGTCCTTAAACTCAAGTAATAATTGCTTTTGACCAATTATTCTTTCAAGTTCCTTTATTCGCTCTTCTAATGCTTTAATCTTCAGGGTGTCACTTTTAGCTTCAACCACTTGTTTTAATTGTTTCTTTGCCATTGCCGAGTATTTATAAATCCATTTATAAACTGATGATCTGCTTACAGAATAGGTCCTACTAATATCGGAAACAGATGTGATATTCCGCTCTAATTCCCTTATTTTACTCTTTTTAAACTCTTCACTAAAAGACCTCTGATACTGAGGCTTGTTCTCGTGATCAAAATAATTTACATTTGCCATAGTGTTAACCGTTTTTTCGGTCAACCTATTTCAGGCATCGACAGTTGCTGGTTGTTTATATCTTTGTTCTGAATTGTGATGCCGGCAATCCATCCTTGTTTGATAATGTTCCTATGGCTCCGTTCTTCCAGCAATATCTTACTGATACGGGTTCCCGTACTTCAGGAGATGATACCCAGACTTCGCTGCCAACTATTTTTGCGATTGCTTTTGTGTATTTGCCGTCTTTCCCCGCGATTTCGAATTCAGGGATATATTCTGTCTTTGAGACAAGACCGGATCCGGCATTATGGAAAGCGATCTTCAAGGTAGCTCCGTCAAGGATCATCGATTTGTAAACGGGACCAAGCGCCGGTACAACCTTCCCGTAATCGTAAGCAAGAGCAAGATTTGCAAGCCTTTCGCCCACTTGCATCTTATATGGAGGATGAATATTCATTACGGTTGCTATATCAAGAGTGACTACCATTCCTGTTTTGGGAACTGAAAGAGATTTTGCCTGGGCTTCGCGAAGAAGGACGGAATTGGCAGAATCAAGTCCTGCGTATATATATGGTGCAATCTGCACGTAGTAAAATGGAAAGTCTTTTATTTCCCAGGCGTCTCTCCAGTTCTGAATCATCAGAGGGAAGATCTTTGCATATTGGTCTGCCCTGCCCACATTTGTCTCACCCTGGTACCAGATGGCACCTTTTATCCTATAATTTAGCATCGGATAAACCATTGCATTATAAAGTGTAGAAGGCGAATAAGGACCAAGAGATTTAGGCCTTTTCTTTTCAGAAAAATCATTTCTAGAAAAATCAAAAACGTAGAATTTGTTCCCGATCAGTTCAGCAACAGGCTGGTACTTCCAGTATCCTTCAATGCTGAAATTAAACATTTTGCTATCCTTTGTGACAATCTTCATTGAGCCAGGTTCTCCCCATATTCCTCCTCCACCCTGGGTATCGAGGACACGGACTGAAATGACATTTTTTCCTTCCCTGATCAGTCTGCCCGGAACTTCATAAATTCTGCCAATCTGCCAGAAACCAACGGTCTCGGTTGTTCCCACAAGTTCCCCGTTGAAGTAAGTCCGGTCCATGTCATCGATTGGACCAAGAGTAAGAATCATATTTTTGCCTTCCAGCTCTTTTGGTAATTCGACAATTTTCCTGAACCAGACAGCTCCGTCGAATTCGCCCAGTTTGCTTTCAAACTTTCCTGGCAGTTCTATTGATGGCCAGGTAGAATCATCGAAATCGACTGATGCCAGACCAGCATCTCCAAAATCGAGGTCTTTCCACTGATCATCACCTGCAGATTTTATCTCAATCTGTTTATGCCCATCGAGCCAGGTCTGATATTCAGCCAGGCTTGCTCCATCTGAATCCATCGCATTTATTTCCTCAACAAATTCACCGGCGTTTCTGAGAACCTCCGGTGAAGTCCATGATTCGGAAGGAGTTCCTCCCCATGCTGATTCAATAAGTCCTACAGGGATCTGAAGGTCGCTGTTAAGTTTTTTACCAAAGAAAAAAGCTGTTGCCGAAAACTGTCTGACAGTTTCCGGAGAACATACTTCCCATTTACCGGTGCACTCATCAAGTGGAACTCCGGAGACTTTTCTTTGAACGTTGAAGAGCCGTATATCAGGTATTGAGGCCTCCGCGATCGTCTTTGCCGCATGCATGATTGTGTCAACCCCCCATCCTGCCATAGGCATTTCCATGTTCGACTGCCCGGAGCAGAACCATACTTCACCGATCAGTACATTATTAATAGTAATTGTTGTATCACTTCCTTTTATCCGAATTGTATAAGGGCCACCTGCCACGGGAGTCGGAATAACCGCCAGCCATTTCCCATCTTTTCCTGCTTTAACAGTTACAGGATTGCCCCATTCCGGAGTAACAATAATTTTATGTGCCGCATTGGCTTTGCCCCAGATTCTTGCATCGGTTTTCTGCTGCAATACCATATTATCGCTGATGAGTGAAGGCAGCTTAATAAAGCAAGGATTCTTCTCCCGGCAAGCGGAGATCAGGACTATAAAAATTATAAAAAGAGCTGCTGCTTTTTTCATTTTCAGAGGTTTAAGATAATATACATTTTTATCATTTCGCTGACCCCCTTTCTTATTTCCCCCCTCGCCTTCGCGTAGCCGCTTCGGCGGAACAAGGATGGGGGAAGGTGGGGTTGGGGGTCATTTTTGATTTACAATTATTTGTTCTCCATTATAATTCACAGTTTTATAAGGTTTTGCTGTTGTTTCGAATTTCACAGGTGATTCTTTATTCACCCATACTATATTGAACGTCCTTTCCTTTAGCATCCCTTCAAACTCCCCCTTGCGTTCATCAATAAAAAGTTCGCCTTTTTCATTGTTGAAGCTGAATTTGATTGTGCTGCAGGCGCCCTTTTCATAGTTGTAATTAATCCCTTCATCTTCATACAGGGTGAAAGCACAGTCGCGCCCGGTATAAATCCAGAGGGTCAGGGGATTTGCCGGTTTCTCGTCAGTATACTGTATCTCAGGACCAACAGGGATTATAGAGCCTTCCTTTACAAAGAGAGGCATCTGCCCGTAAGGAGCATCAGCATCTATCTTCTCTCCTCCTGGGAAATATTTGCCGGAATAAAGATCATACCACCCGTTCGTCGAGGGAAGATAAACCTCACGGGTACGGGCCTTGTATTTATATACAGGAGCAACAAGCAATGACGGCCCAAACATGTACTGGTCGCCGATGCTCTCTGTGTTTTTGTCGTTTCCAAAATCCATCACCATTGCCCGCATAATGGTATAATCGTTGAAATATGTAAGTGCGGCAAGTGAATATGTATATGGCATCAGAAGATATCTGAGCCTATCGTAATAAACCATGCTGTTATAAGCAGGATGACCTTCAGGAGATATGTTATAGACTTCCCTGTATGGGTATTGGCCATGGCTCCGGAAGAGGGGGCAGAACGATCCGAACTGGTACCACCGTGCATTCAGCTCTCTCCATTCTTCAAGGTCTTCCGATCCTTCCTTTGCCTGTGTATATCTGCTTTCAACGCAGAAGCCGCCAATGTCGAATGTCCAGTAAGGGATTCCCGATAAAGCATAATTAAGGCCGGCAGGGATCTGAGCTTTCATATCCTCCCACCTTGTTCCTATGTCGCCGCTCCAGGTGGCCGTAGAATACTTCTGAAGGCCGGCAAACCCTGATCTTGTAAGCAGGAAAACACGCTTATTCGGATCGATGGAACGCTGGCCATTATAAATTGTCATTGCATTCATCAGCGCATAAGCGTTAAAATATTTTGTTGAAGGCCCGAGAAAAGTAGGTGTCATCAGCTTCTTCTGGTATTCCCGGCTGGAATTCGACTGAATATCAGGCTCTGAAGCATCCATCCACCATGCATCAAAACCTTTAGTATAAAGATGTTCCCTTATCTGGTTCCAGAAGAGATCCCGGGCGTCAGGATTATAAGCATCATAGAATGATCCTATGTAACCTTTTCCGACCCAGTCTCGTATACTATCTTTTATAGCCTGCCTGTACATCCACCCCTTTTCATCAAATTCCTTGAAATGACCGGTGGTAAGATAAAACTTCGGCCATACTGAAATCATTATCCTGGCATTCAGCTTATGGACAGAATCCACCATTCCGGATGGGTCAGGGAATGTTTTCGGATTGAACTCATGAGATCCCCAGGAATCTTCGGGCCAGTAAAACCAGTCAAGGACGATATTATCAAGAGGAATATTTCTTTTACGATATTCATTAACCACATCAAGAAGCTCGTTCTGTGATTTGTACCTTTCGCGGCTCTGCCAGTAGCCCATTGCCCATTTTGGCATTATCGGAGCTTTCCCTGTCAATGTGCGGTAGCCGCTGATCACACCGTCGATGTTCTCGCCGGCAATGAAATAGTAATCGATCTGATCGCCCATTTCTGAAAAAAGCGAGAGGTTGCCCCGTTCTTCCGCGGGCAGGGAACTGAGAGCTTTAAGTCCTATGTATGACACCCCTCCATCGGGCTGCCACTCGAGCTTTATCGGATAGCTCTTCCCCTTCTCCAGATTCAGGAAAAACTTATATGTATTTGGATTCCAGGCAGTTCTCCATCTCTCCGGAACAACAAGCTCATCATTGATATAGAGCTTCGTATACCCTGCATAATAAAGCCTGAACTGATAGAGACCCGTTTCTTCCGGCTCTATTTTTCCTGTCCAGGTTATTGTTGATCTGTAGAAAGGGAACTTTTCCGGGAAGTTCTTTATTGTTGTAATGTTTTCATAATTAATCGAAGATTCTTTTCTCTGAACGGTAATGTTCTTTTCGGAATTTATATATGTAGCTGTAAGGCTTCCCTCTTCTCCGTTTTCATTATGAAGCCTGAAAAGATCAATATTCGAATAATCGCGGGGATCGCCGAATTTTGTTAGCGAATAATTGTCCCAGAGTATGCCGTAATTATGGTTTGAAACCACAAATGGCACTGAGACCTTGGTATTATACTGGTAAAGACTTTCGTTCAGGCCTTTATAATTAAACTCATCCGACTGGTGCTGACCCAGACCGTAGAATGCTTCATCGCCGGGCGATTTAAATACCTGGCGTATTGCATAGCCGCTGGTCCCTTCCACCATAACAGGAGTAAATGTTTTGCCTCCGGCATCCGGTTCAGCAAGCAGTATCCTGTCGTTTCTATCCCTGAATATAATGCGACCGGTCTTAAGTGACACTTCGGCCTTTATTCCTGCTGTAGAGAGTAACAGGCTCTCATCTTTTTCCGTGATTTTAAATGGAGTGGAATGAGCTTCATCAATAATGCACAGGCTCTTTTCCTTTGAAAAGCTGTTTTTTGGGAAAGCGGTAACATGTATTATGTTATCGGTAATAATTTCAATGGATATTCTCCTGGCACCGCATCCTGTCTTGTCAGGTACCTTAATAACAACCCCATTATCGGTCTTTTGCCATCGGTGCGGCATACATGAGGCCAGCACAAAAAAAATTGCAGGTAACAAAAGAATTTTTTTCATGGCAATCATATTAATTGACAGGCTATTCAACTATCCATTCATACAATCCGCTCGAGAAATCCTTATTAAGTTTGACCTTAATTTTTAATGCAGATGTTTTTACAGCTGCAAATTGCAGTGAATCCCATCCATCTTTTGTGATGGTGTATTTTGTTTTTGCCCTTACCGGATTCCAAATGTTTTCAGAAAGGTAGAGTATCTCCCAGTCGTCCGGTATGCGGCATCCTCCACCTGGTCCATCGTCGAACCAGTAGATCCGTGTTTTTGATATGGTTTCAGGTTTTTCGAAATCGTATTCGAGCCATTCCCATTGATCTTTCGTGGGCCACCAGTGGTAATAAGGAATTGACTGGTCGCTGGAGCTTCCGGGTGCTGCCTGATCGTTTATTGCAGAAAGCATCCTGGTCATTTTGCTTGCTCTTATCCTGCTCCTGTTGGCGATAGTTGGTGCGGCAAGCGGATGGGCATTCTCTGTTCTGAATGGAAGCCATACCATCATCTGTCCGGGACCGCGGTTGTTCCAGAGGGCGTACGGAATAAGAGTAACGGTTTCAACAGAAAGCTTCTCTGTATTGCCGCTCAGTAATTTCTTTGTCTGTGAACCATTGACTTTAATGATCTCTGTTCCCTCAAGAAGTGTATCAACATATTCAGTAGTCATCGGAGCATCCTTGTCAATGAGCAGGTTCAGAATATTGCCTGTGTTGTTGTCGGGCCATTCAGCGCAAAAGATCACGGGGCCCCTCTGAATGGCTACCTTTCCGATATCAGCTTTTACTCTTTCATCAGCGACAACTTTCCTGACTGGCATAGGAAAATCAATCTCAACCTTGTCTCCTTTTTCCCATTTCCTTTCAATTTCGGCATAGCCATTTTCTATTTCAGTTTTAGCAGTTTCGCCGTTCACTTTAATACTGTATGGCTGATCAGACTGATCTTCAAACTTATACAGACCTCCCGGAATAGCTTCATTGACAGCCCAACCCGGAATCCGTATTTTTAATGAGAACTTCCCGGCTTTTTCAGGGAACAACGAAATTTCAACTTTCCCATCCCACGGGAAATCTGCTTTTTGCGAGATCCTTACTTTCCCGTGTCCTATGCTGAATTCAGCATCATTTGAAATGAACAGGTTGATAAAAAGATCATTATCAGTCACGGCATATATATATCCCGGAATTGCCGGAACAAACCTGGCCACATTCGACGGACAGCAAGCGCATCCAAACCATGCCTGACGGTTATGCTGACCATTTGATTCAAGAGGATTCGGATAAAAGAACCTGTCGGCAGACAATGAAACGCCTGAAAGTGCAGAGTTATAAAGTGTTTTCTCAAGGATATCGATGTACTTTGTTTCGCCATGCAGCAAAAAGAGCCTGTGATTTGCAAAAATATCGCCTATTGAGGCACATGTCTCGCAGTATGCCGACATATTCGGCAGGAGGTATGGCTCAGCAAATCCTTCATTGCCCTCTGTTGCACCAATGCCTCCCGTAATGTAAATTTTTCTATAGACAATGTCTTCCCATATCTTTGTAATTGCATTAAGATATGCCTCATCCTTCTCGATTGCAGCAATATCGGCCATACCAGAGTACATATAAGTAGCTCTTACAGAATGACCTACAGCTTCCGTCTGATCAACGACCTTCTTATGGGCCTGGTTGTAGGTACTTCCGTGTCCACGGATATCGAGGAAAAACTTTGCAAGATCGAGTTACTTCTTTTCACCGGTAACCCTGTAGAGCTTCACAAGTCCCATTTCAATTACCTGGTGCCCCGGGTAAACTTTCACCCTGTCCCATCCAAAATCCTTATTTACGAGGTCAGCCGATTTCAGGGCTATATCAAGGAGTGTTCTTTTTCCTGTTGCCTGGTAATGTGCTGCAGCAGCTTCATAAAGATGTCCGAGATTATAAAGCTCATGGCTCAGTACCGAGTCCATTTCCCACCTGTTTGGACTGGCCCATCCATGAAGGCCTTTACCACCATGCATTTCAGCAATTGTGCGGTTGGTATAGAGATAGCCATCGTCCTCCTGTGCCATACCTATTTTATATATGAGAGTATCGAGGTATGCTTCCAGATTCGGATCAGGAAAAGTCTGAAGGGAATAGCTGGCTCCTTCAATTATTTTATAAACATCGGAGTCGTCGAATGGGAATTGCCCTACAAATCTTCCGGTATCAAGGCCTCCTGCCACTTCAAAGTTATGTACCCTTCCT
This sequence comes from Bacteroidia bacterium, assembly GCA_026391595.1. Lineage (GTDB taxonomy): Bacteria > Bacteroidota > Bacteroidia > Bacteroidales > VadinHA17 > LD21. Next base: position 10,883 of record JAPLDY010000032.1, on the reverse strand, counting down.
GTCGATTCGCAATATGAAAATGCAATAGGAATTGTAACTGTTGCATTCTTCCTAATCCGGGGAGCCCAGAAATTATCGGTAAGCTTTACCGATGTAAAAGAAACAGGCTGAATCGGATAATCAGCAGAGGTTTTCTTCCCTGTGCATCCAGTAAATACCAAGGTACATGTCGTTACTGCCAATAAGAATTTACCAGAGCTGTTCATATGCTTATTTTTTCAATTCCAATACAACAACAGACTTCGCCGGCATTGTAATTGTCAGTATCCCGTCTTTCATTTTATAACCATTAAATACTGTTGGTTTTATGTTTTCCGGTTTTTCAAAGCTGTTATATACAGCCATTTCATTTGCAGTAAGAACTTCACCCGTAACAGTCTTGAAAGTATCACCGATTACAGGACATGTCATTGTGATTTCCTTATTTGGATTCAGGTTAGCAATCGAAATATGAACTTTTCCCTCTTTGTCAACAGATGCTGAAGCAGAAATTGCAGGTATTCCCCTGTCGCCAACGACATAATCCTCACAACGGAGATCTGTATTCAGCAGCTGTGCTTCCTGGTGCACCCTGAACATCCTGAAGACATGGTATGTCGGTGTAAGCACTATCTTATCGTCCTTCGTAAGTATCACTGATTGAAGCACATTTACAACCTGTGCAAGGTTAGCAACCTTAACTCTTTCTGCATGCTGATTGAAAATATTCAAATGTATGGCTGCGGTTATGGCATCCCTGAGGGTACTTTGCTGGTAGAGGAAGCCCGGATTGGTGCCGGGTTCAACCTGGAACCAGTTGCCCCACTCATCAACTATAAGACCTTTCGTTTTTCTCGGATCGTACCTGTCGAGGATGGCTTCGTGGCTTGTAATGATCCTGTCCATGTCGTAGTTGAGCCTGAAAGTTTCCCACCATTCATTCTCTGTGAAGTTAGTAGCGCTGCCCTTGCGGCCCCATCCTCCGGGGACTGAATAATAATGAAGGGAAATGCCCTGGAACATACTGCGGTTCTTAGGTTCCTTCATAAGAGTCTCTGTCCATTCAACATCATTGTCGCTTGCTCCGCATGCAACACGATAAAGCCCGTTGCCCGAATAATCCTTCAGATATGTCGAGAATTGTCTCATAACATCTCCGTAAAAATCAGGAGTCATATTTCCGCCACAGCCCCAGTTCTCATTACCGATGGCAAAATATTTGACTTTCCATGGGTCTTCATGTCCGTTCTGTTTGCGAAGCCTTGTCATAGGGCTGTCAGCACTCGATGTGAGATATTCCACCCAGTCTGACATTTCCCTGATCGTGCCCGATCCTACATTGCCGCTTATATACGGCTCACAGCCAATAAGTTCGGTAAGCTTCATGAATTCATGTGTCCCAAAAGAATTATCCTCTACGACACCTCCCCAATGAGTATTTATAATCGATGCTCTTTTTTCCTGGGGACCGATCCCATCCATCCAGTGGTATGTGTCGGCAAAACAACCACCCGGCCAACGGAGGTTGGGAATTTTTATCTCGCGCAAAGCATTCACAACATCATTCCTAATGCCATCGGTGTTGGGGATCTTTGAATCTTTTCCAACCCATATCCCTCCATATATGCACGTCCCGAGATGTTCCGAAAAATGACCATAAATATCCTTGCTGATAACCGGGCCGGCATGATTTGTAATTATTACCAGTTGATTTACAGCCGGGGTATTTTCCTTTTGTGCATTAGTTATGAAAGATGCACTGAAAATGATTACGATCAATATAACCAGAGACTTTCTCATTTTATTTCGATTTAAGGTTTTTACAAATATTTTCCCTGGTGAATCTTTGTGTCCTGGTGTCTTTGTGGCATTTTTTCTTGCCACCAAGACACTAAGGCACCAGGTTACACCAGGAATTATGAAATTTGATGTTCTATGAAAGCTCCCAGCTTTTTATATTTTCTGAAAAGCTCTTCATATTTTTTTGCCCGTTTTGGATTTGGTTTATATACTTTTTCAAATCCTCCACCCATAGCTTTTTGAGCTTCAGGAATATCTTTATAGATCCCTGCCACTACCGATGCGGCCATAGCCGAACCCAGTGCACATGTCTGATCTGATTTTGCCACCTTGATGGGCATATTAAGAACATCTGAAACGATCTGCATCACATAAGGATTCTTTTTTGCAACCCCGCCTATTGCAATTACGCCATCTATGCGAATCCCTTCAGAAATAAATCTTTCGTTTATCATTCTTGAACCGAAAGCCGTAGCCTCAACCAGAGCCTTGAATATCCTTGAGGCATCCGATCCAAGGGATAATCCTGCTATAGCTCCCTTAAGTGCCTGGTTGGCGTCAGGGGTCCTCCGTCCGTTGAGCCAGTCGAGTGCAACAACCGTAGTCTCTTCCTCAGGGATTGATTCTGCATTCCTGCTAAGGTCAGCAATTATCCTGTCGGCAGTCTCTGATGCGATTCTCTCTCTTGTCTTTTTATCGAGCCATGTCATACTGGCAATTATCTCATTTACAGGCCACAGCAGAAGCTTGCTGAACCACGCATAAATATCACCAAATGCTGACTGTCCGGCTTCAAGTCCAAGCATTCCGGGAACAATTGATCCGTCGACCTGTCCGCAGATGCCAGCAACAAGCTTATCACCAACCTCTTTCATTGGTGATACAAGCATGTCGCATGTAGAAGTTCCCATTACTTTCACAAGCTGGTAAGGCTTTATTTCGCCGCCTACAGCTCCTAGGTGTGCATCAAATGCTCCGGCGCCGACCTTGACATTTTTTGGCAGGCCCAGCTTTTTTGCCCATTCAGGTGATATTGTCCCAACTGCAACTTCACAGGTATATGTATCTGTGAAGAGTCTCTTCCTAAGTCCTTTCAGAACAGGATCAAGCTTTACGAGGAATTTTTCGTCGGGAAGCCCGTTGAAGTCTTCATGCCACATTGCCTTATGACCTGCCGAGCACCGGCCCCGCATCAGTTTAAGGGGATCAGTATTTCCGGTCAGAAGGGCTGGTATCCAATCGCAGTGTTCAACCCACGAAAATGCATTTTCCCTCACCTTTTTGCTATGGCGGAGGACATGCAGGATCTTGGCCCAGAACCATTCCGAGGAATAAATTCCTCCTTCAAATTTTGTAAAGTCAATCCCTCCCCAGGTTCTTGCCTTTTCATTTATTTCCGTAGCTTCCTTTACCGCGGTATGATCTTTCCATAGAACGAACATTGCATCAGGGTCATTCTCAAATCCTTTTTTCAGGGAAAGAGGAACTCCTTCCCTGTCAACTGCAATGAGAGTTGATCCGGTAGTATCTACAGTAATACCTGCAATATTATTTATGATCTCACGGCTTAAGCCCTTCATGGCACCTTTTACAGATCGCTCCAATCCTTCAATATAATCGAGAGGATGCTGACGGAACCTGTTTGCAGCCGGATCACAATAGAGTCCCTTTTTCCATCTGGGATATTCGAATACAGATGTCCCTACGATCTCACCGTTGAGAGTATCGACAACAACCGAACGGACTGAATCAGTTCCGTAATCAATCCCTATTACATATTTATTAGACATATATTTAATGCATTAAATCATTTGTTTTTCTTCTGTCCGTAATAGGCATCTTTCCCATGTTTCCTGCGAAAATGCTTGTTTAGAAGGTACTTGTCAACCGGTTCCGTATGACCAAGAGTTACTGTATAAAAAGCCATCCTCGCTATTTCTTCGAGGGCAACGGCATTATAGACAGCCTCCTCAGCATCAAAGCCCCAGCTGAAAGGCCCGTGGCAGTTGACAAGCACTGATGGAACTACCAGTGGATCGGATTTGTCAAGTCTTTCAATTATCACCTTCCCCGTATTTACCTCATAATCCGAATCTACCTCTTTTGCAGTCAGCTTGCGGGTACATGGCACTTCACCGTAAAAATGATCGGCATGTGTTGTTCCGAAAGCCGGGATATCCTTTCCTGCCTGTGCCCAGGATGTTGCATAGGTGGAATGTGTATGGACAACCCCACCTATTGATTTATATGTTTTATACAATAATAAATGTGTGGGGGCATCAGTCGATGGCTTGAATTTCCCTTCAACCACTTTGCCTTCAGGATCGAGAACGACCATATCTTCGGGTTTCATGGATTTATAGCTTACACCCGAAGGTTTAATTACGATCAGTCCGCTTTCTTTGTCTCTTCCGCTTGCATTTCCCCATGTATGAATAACAAGTCCCTCATGTACCAGGTCGAGGTTGGCTTTAAAGACACTTACTTTTAATTTATCCAGCATAAAATAAAATTGCTGGCGCCGATTTAGCTTCGCTGAGCTCATCCGCTCCGCGGATTCGGTTGCAACCGGTGCCTATTATTAATATATGTCGGGCACGGATTACAAATCCGCGCCATCTTTGTTCTGGTCAGTTCACGTCAAGACTGAAAGAGAATCCATTATTTACCAGCTTCTTATATATTTCTTTTCTAAACCTGTAGTAATAAGCCCCCTTCCTGGATGTCTCCTTTTCCTTTTCATCAAGCTTTTCAAGGATGCCCATAGCCAGTATTTTCTTTCTGAAGTTTCTTTTATCCATACTTCGCTGATATATTGCTTCATACAGATCGAGCATCTGGACGAGGGTGAATTTTTCGGGAAGGAGCTCAAATCCGGCAGGTCTTATCTTTATCTGCAACTGAAGCTCTCTCATTGCCTTTTCGACCATTGACTGATGATCAAATATGAGAGGAGGGATCTTATTAAGTGACTGCCAGTGTGCTCCATTCCGTTTGGACTGTTCCTGATCAATATCCTTTAGTTTAATAAGCGCCCAGTATGCAACGGAAATTACTCTGGCTCCGGGATCCCTCTCAATATCACCATAGCAATGGAGCTGCTTCAAAAAAACATTGTTAAGCCCTGTGAGGTCGCTGAGTACCCTGTCAGCAGCAACGTCGAGCCCTTCGCCCTTTTCAACAAAGCCTCCTGCCAGAGACCATTTCCCTTTCGCAGGGTCAAAGCTTCTTTTAATCAGCAGCAGCTTAATCTCTTTTTCAAGTATATCGTATCCGAAAATAATACAATCTACGGCAACAAGATGCTTTGGATATTCTGAATAGAGCATTTTGAAATTCTTATGAAATTCCTTAATTAATTTATCAAAAATGACAGGCCTTATAGAATTCCACCTGCAATATGATAACTGATCTCATTCCATCTTAGTTCCTTTTCCAGGGCGGGAAGATCACACTTGTCGTTAATATGCACAAACTCAATTCCGAGCATTCCTGCAAAGTCTTCGAGGTATTCGGAATCCAAAGCCGTGCTGAATCCGGTATGATGTGCACCGCCGGCCATAATCCAGGCTGCAGCACCGACCTTCAGATCAGGCATCGGCTTCCAGAGAACGCTTGCTACCGGAAGCTTCGGCATATCGGGACACTTGACAACTTCGACATCATGAGCAATCATCCTGAACCTGTTTCCAAGGTCAATTACAGATACAGCGATAGCTTTCCCCGGAGCGGTTTTGAAAACGAGCCTTGCCGGATCAGCCTTGCCGCCTATGGAAAGCTGATGGACTTCGACAGCAGGTTTGCCGAGTGCAATAGTAGGACATACTTCAAGCATATGTGCACCAAGCACTCTCATCCCTTTCGGATCGAAATGATAAGTGTAGTCCTCCATGAATGAAGTGCCGCCTTTAAGCCCATTCGACATTACTTTCATTGAACGGACGAGAGCAGCAGTTTTCCAGTCGCCTTCAGCTCCGAAGCCATACCCTTTGGCCATAAGCCTCTGTACAGCCAGCCCCGGAAGCTGCTTCAATCCATGAAGGTCCTCAAAGGTTGTTGTGAATGCCTTGAAATTACCTGCCTTGAGAAAGGTTTCCATCCCCAGTTCAATTCTTGCAGCTTCCTTCAGGTTTTCAGAATTTGCCACGCTATTAGTCATTTTATAATCGGAGCCATATTCTGAAAGAAGTCTTTTTATTGCTGCCGGTGAGACATCGTTTACCACCTTAACCAGATCGCCTATTCCATAACCATAAACAGAATAGCCCATCTTCATCTGGGCGCTCACCTTATTGCCCTCGGTAACTGCAACATCGCGCATATTATCGCCAAATCGGGCTACTTTCATGTCAAAAGTATCATTATAAGCTGCAGCAGCCCTCACCCATACTGCAATCCGGTCGATGGCTTCAGCATCCTGATAATGACCAACCACTACCTTCCTGTTCAGTCTCATCCTTGTGCCGATAAATCCGAATTCACGGTCGCCATGGGCAGACTGATTCAGGTTCATGAAATCCATATCGATTGTTTCCCAGGGGATGTCCCTGTTCAGCTGGGTGTGGAAATGAAGGAAAGGTTTTGTCAGTACAGACAATCCTTTTATCCACATTTTTGCAGGCGAGAAGGTATGCATCCATGCGATGAGCCCGATGCAGTTTTTATTGTTATTTGCTGCTGAGCAGAGTTCGAAGACAGAATCGGGTGTGGTAAGCACAGGTTTAAAGAGTACCTTCTGCGAGATCTTCGGAGATTTATCCAGTGCCGCTGCTATTTTTGCAGAATCGGCAGCAACCTGCTTAAGTGTCTTAGGACCATACAGATGCTGGCTCCCGGTTACGAACCAGATTTCCTTGGTTTCTAATTTATACATCTTAAATGAATTTGTTTTTCTTTTTTACTTATTGTTTTGTCTACCAGAAATAAATGTAGAATCCTATAATTACAGCTATGATTATACCCGAGAACAACAGGTCCCAGTTGCTCCAGCTGGCTCTTGTAAGAGCTTTTTGCTCAGCAGTGGCAGACCCTACATATAAACCCTGTATTTTTGCAGGATCAGCTTTTGGTGTCACCATGCTTATGACAACCATAAGAATTATTACCAGGAAGAAAAGGGCAATTTCATAATGCAGCCAGTTTGGCTTAAGGAACACCTTATAAATAATGCTATCATGTCCGATACCACTGGCGAAAACTTTCAGAGCCAGACGCGTCATGCCAAGTGTAAAACCTGCGATCAATCCATATAAACCAGCTTTGGGAGTAGTCTTTTTTGAAGCGATACCTAAAAGGAATACAGCGGCAATTCCAGGTGCCAGCAGCGATTGCACATCCTGCAGATAAGCGTAGAGTACTTTACCCAGACCTTTCATAACCGGAATCCAGAGGATGCCAAGGATGACGACTACGACTGTTGCAATTCTTCCTACTTTTACCAGTTCCTTTTCAGGAGCATTTGGTTTGTATTTCTGGTAGAAATCGACAGTGAACAGGGTTGCCGATGAGTTGAAAAGTGAAGCAAGAGAGCTCATAAGAGCAGCAAGGATCCCGCCAACGACAAGACCTTTAAATCCAAGGGGTAGCAGTTCTTTTACCAGAACTGAAAATGCAGAGTCTGAATCAGGAAGATTGATCATTCCTTTTGCATTAAGGGAATAGGCAATCATACCGGGAATCAGGAATATGAAAACCGGGGTCAGTTTGAATGCTGCTCCAAGTATGGCGCCACGGCGGGATTCTTTCTGGTTCCTGCCGGAAAGCACCCTTTGTACTATATACTGGTCGGTGCACCAGTACCAGAAACCGATTATAGCAGAACCCAGAATTACTCCTGTCCATGGATATTCAGGGTCGTTTGCGGATCGTATAAGCTGGGTCATTGTATTTCCGTCAGCATTAACGGGAACTGCCCTGCAAATTTCCATCATTTCGCTCCATCCACCCAGCTTTATCAGTCCGATGACAAGAACCGCCAGAGAACCTATCAGCAATATGGGAGTTTGTAATACAGAGGTCCACAAAATAGCCTTCATCCCTCCCAATGTAGTATAGATACCCGTCAGCACAACCAAACCGACTGCGCTGATCCAGAAGAAATCGATGCCAAATATCGATTCTATACCGAAAACCTGTTTGAATACAATACCTCCGGCATAAACTGTAACTGCTACTTTTGTAAACACATAGCTCACAAGGGAAATTATAGATAAAACACTTCTTGATCCCTTGTTATAGCGTTTCTCAAGGAATTCCGGCATAGTGAAAACACCGCTGCGTGCATAAAAGGGCACAAAAAACCAGCCAAGGATAAGTATCAGCCAGCCGTGCATTTCCCAATGAGCCATTGCCATACCGCTTGAAGCTCCTGCACCGGCCAATCCGACAAGGTGCTCTGATCCGATGTTCGATGCAAAAATCGAGGATCCTATAGCCAGCCAAGTAGCATCCCGGCCGGCCAGAAAATAATCAGTTGAGGTTTGATCCTTTTTTCTGGTCACCCAGACAATAATGCCTACGAGACCAAGGCAGAAGAGCCCCAGAACAATCCAATCCAATGTTCCCATAAAGAATACTTTAAATTAATATTATCAGGTTGATTAATAATTTGTATTAAGGTTAAAAGAAATTGCCGGGTTTTCTTAAATATTGTATTATCTCTTACAAATCTAAGAAATTAATTTCTTATAAATGTAAAAGGTACACTCAAATAATCGGGTCTTTATGCAAAAAATACCGAATTATCTTCATCGAACATAACATGGTGTAATACAATGCTTTATGAGGTCTATTCGTTGAAATTCTGCCATTCTCCCAATGAATGCTGTATAAAATCTATGATTTTCTGGTTTTCTTCCTTTCCTGATCCTGCTACTTCGAAGGGTTCTCCGAACTTTATAAAGATTGGTTTATGGGAGTCAATAGGACCAGCCTCCTTAATGATTTTCCCATTTCCCCAATAATCAGTCTTAAGGGCAAGAGGTACAACTTTAACAGAGGCCTTTTTCGCCAGCTTAACGCCCAGTGAATTAAAATCCTCAGGCTTGAATTCTATGCTTCGTGTGCTCTGCGGGAAAATAACGACTGATATACCCTTTGCCAATAAATCCATGCCGCCATTCATAACAGCTTCAAAATCTTTTCTGGGATCAGTCCTTCCCACAATTATCGGATCTCTTGAAGACATTACATCACCAAAAAGCGGATGTTTCACAAGGCTCTCCTTTACAACAAACGTAACCCGGCGGAGCGGAGAAATTAGTCCTGGTAATACCATCGTTTCGAGCGTGCTCATATGATTCCCGATAAAAACTACAGGCTCAGGTGAGCTTACAATATTCTCCATTCCGGAAATGTGGAACCTGGCTCCGGTCTTCTCAATGAACCGAAAAATATAATATGATGAATCTGCCCAGGCCTTATCGTCATATACTCCGCTTCTGGCCTGCTTCCTTGTTCTTAAAACAATGACGGCATACTTATAAGTGAAGTAGAGACGGTTATTGAATTTTAATCTTTCACAGATATTCAATTTATCTTTTACAGGAGTATCATATGAATATGATTCAAAATAACCTTTCTGCATCGAAGAATAGTATTCTGATAAACTTATGTAAAGTTAATCTTCATTTAATAAATGTCAATATTTTTATTGACTATCCTCAGGATTAAAAATATTGGCATTAAATTTATGCTATCTTCCCGGTAATATGATTTTATTAATGAAGCTCCCGCTCCCCGATCTTATCGTATTTTTTTCCCTCACAGCCGTTAATATCATTATAGGCGCTGGTTTTTATTTTAAAAATAAAACTTCTGACCAGTTCACGACAGGAGGAAGAAAATTGCCATCATGGGTTGTCGGCATGTCGATATTTGCCACTTTCGTAAGCAGCATAAGTTTTCTTGCGTTACCGGGCAAAGCCTATATGACAAACTGGAATGCATTTGTATTCAGCCTGTCGATCCCGTTTGCTTCAATAATGACAGTTAAATTTTTCATTCCTCATTACCGGGCCATCGGCAACATCTCAGCCTATTACTATCTTGAGCAACGGTTTGGTCCATGGGCGAGGGTGTATGCATCTGTCTGCTACATACTTACACAGCTGATGCGTACCGGCGCCATTCTTATGCTTCTGGCACTTCCGCTAAATGCCCTGTTCGGCTGGAATATCAAAACCGTGATCATAATTACCGGGGTGACAGTCATGCTTTATTCTATGCTCGGCGGGATAAAAGCTGTAATCTGGACTGATGCAATCCAGGGGATAATACTTATAATCGGGGCCGTTGTCTGCGCTCTCATTCTTACTTTTTCAATGCCTGAAGGCCCCGGACAACTTTTTGAAATAGCTCAGGCTAATCACAAATTCAGCCTCGGAAGCTTTGGAGTAAGTCTTTCAGAATCCACATTCTGGGTTGTCCTGATATATGGCCTCTTTATAAATCTCCAGAATTACGGAATCGATCAGAATTATATTCAGCGTTATATGACAACCAGCACTGAGAAGGAAGCAAAATCATCTGCACTGTTCGGGTCCTTGTTATATATCCCTGTATCACTGATCTTCTTTTATATTGGCACAGCACTCTTTTCTTATTACACGGCCCAGCCTGATCTTCTGCCTGCAGAGCTGAAACTGGCAGGAGCCGGTGATAAAGTGTTCCCTTATTTTATTGCTGCCGGACTGCCTGCCGGGATAACGGGACTGCTTATTGCTGCAATATTTGCTGCCGGGATGAGCACCGTTTCGACCAGCCTTAACAGCACTGCAACTATAGTTTTGACAGATTATTATAAGAGATATTTTAACAGAGACGCAAATGAAAAATCATCCATGAAAGTCCTTTATACCTCATCATTCCTGATGGGAATAGCAGGTATTGCAATAGCCCTGACCCTTGTAGGAGTTAAGAGTGCCCTAGATGCATGGTGGTCGCTTGCGTCCATTTTCAGCGGAGGTATGCTTGGGCTCTTCCTTCTTGGATTTATTTCGAAGAGAGCCCGGAAACCCGAAGCAATAATTGGGGTAATAGTTGGTGTGACCGTCATAGTATGGATGAGCCTCTCTCCACTCCTTTTCACCGAAGGAAGAAGCCTG
>JAPLDY010000227.1 GCA_026391595.1 Bacteroidia bacterium | reverse complement strand
GATTTAGCTGATTCAACTTTGTTTTGTACTTTTGAAAGCAAATATATTGAGATAAATGAAAACCAAAGAGGAAATTGTTAATAACTGGCTCCCACGGTACACAGGAAAAGATTTAAAATCATTCGGCAAATACTTTCTTCTGACAAACTTCATGCATTACCTGGAGTTATTTGCAAAATGGAACAATGTGGAGATTGAGGGTAAAGACAAGAACATGCAAAGTGCTACATGCGATGGCATCACAATCATGAACTTCGGGATGGGAAGTCCCAATGCTGCCACCGTAATGGATCTGCTCAGCGCAATCAGTCCCAATGCAGTTCTGTTCCTTGGTAAATGCGGAGGCCTGAAAAAAAAGAACATGGTTGGCGACCTTATCCTTCCCATAGCCGCCATCAGAAGCGACGGAACCTCCAACGATTATCTTCCCAACGAAGTGCCTGCACTTCCTGCATTTATGCTGCAAAGTGCAATTTCAGCCACAATCGTCAAATACAAGAAAAAGTACTGGACAGGTACCGTATACACCACAAACAGAAGGGTTTGGGAATATGATGACCGGTTTAAGAAATACCTGGTTAAGACCCGCGCCATGGCCATTGATATGGAGACAGCAACGATCTTTACTGTAGGCTTTGCTAACGAGATACCTACAGGAGCTCTGCTTCTGGTTACGGATCAGCCGATGATATCTACAGGCATAAAAACTGCTGCAAGCGATAAGAAGGTGACAAGTAAATATGTAGAGACTCACCTGAAAATAGGGATTGATGCTTTGAGAGAGATAATGAAAAATGGCATTTCTGTCAAACACCTGAAGTTTTAAAATGGCAGTCACATACGAGGAAATAATCTCTGATCTTAAAAAGCGGATCTTCAAACCGGTTTATTTTCTTGCCGGTGAGGAGCCGTTTTACATTGACCTCATTACTGATTACATTGAGGAGCATGTACTCGAGGAAGCTGAGAAATCTTTCAACCAGGCACTGTTTTACGGAGAGGACACCTCAATTACATCAATCATTGAAACATCCAGAAGGTTCCCGATGATGTCTACCCATCAGGTTGTAATTGTGAAGGAGGCACAGTCTTTGAAAAAAATTGAAGACCTCCTGTTTTATGTCGAAAAACCGCTTCTCTCTACAATCCTGGTAATCAATTACAAATACAAGGTTCTTGACAAGAGAACAAAACTATGCAAAACACTTGACAGCCAGGGACTTTATTTTGAATCGCCCAGGCTGCGGGATTACCAGGTACCGGCATGGATAGAAAAATATCTTATGACTCAGGGTATCAAGGCCGATCCTGGCGCCTGTGCACTACTGACAGAATTCCTGGGGACCGACCTTCATAAGATAGTGAACGAGCTGAATAAGCTGATAATTACTCTGCCAGAGGGGAAACCTGTTATAACCGCATCATTGATCGAAAAGAACATCGGGATAAGCAAGGATTATAACAATTTTGAGCTGCAAAAGGCAGTCGGCGAAAAGAATATTCTCAAAGCCAATATGATAGTGCATCACTTTGCGAATAACCCCAAAGATAATCCCATAACTCTTTCGATCGCATCGCTTTTCAGCTATTTCAGCAAGCTGCTGACATATCACTACCTGAACGACAAGTCCAAGAACAATGTTGCTGCAGCGTTGAAGGTGAATCCATATTTTGTCAGGGATTATGAATCAGTGGCCTCCAAATATGATGTGACGAAAACCATCCAGGTAATAAGCCTGCTTCGCACCTACGACATGAAATCAAAAGGTTTCGGTGATGTAAGTAGTGAACCGGGAGATTTGCTGAAGGAGCTGGTGTTTAAGATACTGCATATTTGACACGTACTCATCCCCCCAGCCCCCTTCTCTGCTGAAGCAAAGAATGGGGAGTTTCTCATTCTTAAATACTTTATTCTTAAACATTTAGAAAATAAAATCCCCCCTCTTTGGTTTACCAGAGAGGGGGAACATAAGGGGGTGAGTTCATGTATTAATTCATATCCGGTGATTCCGGAAAATCAGCCCACATACGATATTTGTTATTGAAAGATTTAAGTACCTTCTTCCAGGTGTTATCGACCTTGTTGTTCAGGACGATATCTGTTTTGGTTTTTGCGATCACCCAGGAGTTCTCCTTTAGCTCCCTTTCGAGCTGACCGGCAGACCATCCTGAGTATCCAAGGAAAAATCTTATTTGTGATTTGGTGATCTTGTTATTTTCTATCATATCGCGGATGAAGTCAATATCACCGCCCCAGAAAATATTCTCATTGACCCAGACACTTTTCGGTATCTGGTCGCCCAGTTTATGAAGATAATGCAGTGTGTCAGGAGCCACAGGACCACCCATGCACAGATACTCTTTCCATTTGTCGAAACCTGAAATAGCATCACAAACCTTGATATCCAACTTCTTGTTCAGGATAAAACCGACAGAACCATCACTGGTATGATCAGCAAGGTAAACGATTGTGCGGTTGAAGAAGGTATCTGGCAGAAAGGGTTCGGAGATCAGAATTTTCCCCTTCTCCGGTATCTTATCTTCCGGCAGGATCGTAAAAAAATCAAGTTCAGGATCAAGACTGTTCATATCATGCCAAGTTACATATTTTATCAACAAATAAGTCAAAATTGTTTGTGCGGCTTACAAT
>JAPLDY010000184.1 GCA_026391595.1 Bacteroidia bacterium | reverse complement strand
GAAGGTATCCGTGAAGTCGGGATCCTCGATATGGAGATCTACCTGCAGGGCAATATGGCTTTTATGATCATGGATACCGTTCCGGATTTTGATCATGAAAAGGCAATGAAGAAACTTGCACGACTACCACGACAGAAAGAGTGGGAGGAGTATGTCTCACAGTCCCAACAGGCCGGAGATAAATCGGACACACCTGAAAAATGGGAGGTGGTGGAACGGATATTTACTCTGAATAAATAATAAATGGTACAATGGTACAATGGTACAATGGTACAATGGTACAATGGTACAATGGTACAATGATACAATGGTACAATGGTACAATGGTTTAATGGTGCAAAAGGTTCAATGGTACCAAAGTGCAATGGGCACAGGGGGAATTAATTTTGAAAATAAGTCTGAAATTTATCGTCGTGCTAATATTAACTAAAATCGCTGCAAAATGGGAAATTTTCAAAAGCTTCATGTATGGCAGGTTTCAAAAAACCTTGCTGTTAATGTCTACAAGTTGACACGATCGTCATTATTATCAAAGGATTATGGTTTTAAAGATCAAATTCAGAGATCTGCTGTCAGCATTCCATCAAATATTTCCGAGGGGGATGAACTTGATTCAAATAAGCAATCAATACATTATTTTTATATTGCTAAAGCATCATCGGCCGAACTTTTAACCCAGATTATTATAGGTCAGGAAATAGGATACTTCACAAAACAAGATGCGGAACAAGTTATAAGCGATTGTAAGGAGGAATGAGTCCGGGTTTATACTTTATTCTTCTTTGTTTTACGTCGTCCTTATAAAGTTCGAAATATTGCTTGCTGAGCGGCCTCACTCCCACAAGCTTCATTTCCCCCTTGAACCAGTTTATAAGCATCGGGAGTTCATCAAACCATATTTTTCTATATACGGAACCCCATGATGTCACCCGGAAATCGTTCCTGAATTTACCTCCGTCCTGCAGATCATGAAGCCTGTAGACATAATCCTGTATATATTCCGAATAGGGATGCATAGTCCTGAGCTTGTACACTTTAATTATCTCCCCATTCTTCCCGACTCTGGGCAAGGCGATCAAAGGACCATAAATATTCCCATTCTGCGGAAGAGGAGCTCCGGCCTTTTTTACTTCAATACACAGCTGGTTCCCGATAAATGATTCCTGCCTTATCCTGAATCCTCCTCTCGACAGCCTGCCAAGCGCCTCTGCCCGGGTAATAACTGCATTGTTTCCCTGCGTAAGGAGCATATAAAGAGGACGAGTGAATTTAAGCTTGGGAAGGACACGTTTCACCCCGAAATCGAACATGTAATAAACATAATTTAAAACCGGAGGGAACTTTTTCAGGATCCTTTTTTTCCTCTGGTCCTTAGTCTCCACACAACAGAAAAAATATCCTTTTTCCTCAAGCTTTTCATTTACTGCATCGATAAAATCATCTGGTTTCCTGATATCATTGAGCCTGTGGAGGTTTATTATATAGGTATATTTCTCTTCCGGCAGTCCTGCGATATTGAAAATGGTGGTTGTCGAAAGAACTGCTGTTTTGTCAGACAGTTTTGGCCCGGTCATTTTTACTATTGCCTGTGCTATTTCCGGACCAGATTCTTTTTCAATAGCGCCGATAATACCGGGACTCACCTCCGTTATCGTATCATGGTGTTTTCCGTTCATCTCCCCGACAAGCTCATATTCGCTTGGCAATCTGTATTTTTTGTATTTCTCATACTCTTCATAATCCTGAAGGGTAGCTTTTTTATATGCGATATAAACAGATCCGAATATCAGTTCAAGCAATGTGGCAACCACTGCTGTCCCCAGGACAATTGTCCTTGAATAATCAAGATTTCTGATTGTATACATGACAAGAGCAGTGATCGAGAGCGAAATAATATTACTGCCGATTACCCTGTTGAATAATGATGAAAAGTTGATGATCTTCCCACGGTGCATCTTGCCGTTTATCAGCGAAACAACCAGCCACACAACTGCCAGTCCGGCAAAAAACATGCTATGTGAAGGAAGATATGATCTAAGGCTCGCCGGTTTGGTCCATACCATAAGAAGGAACGATATTGCAAGGATAACAATATCCGCAAGGAGGGTTATGGTACGGAAACGGCTTTTTTCCATTTTTAAGCTTACGCTTGATAAAGTAAAATAAGCAAAAATCTTATCATATTGTTCATTTATGACTTAATTACCTGATTTAAGGTTGCAGGACTTAGAAGAATGCTCAGGGCTCAGGGCTCAGAGCTCAGAGCTCAGAGCAAGAAATATCTTATTTGAGTGCTTTCCTGAAGTTGGTAAGTTTTTTACTTAAAGAAATCAATTTAGGATAGATGGTTCTTCTTTCTGAGGAGTCTATGATTTTCCTTCTTTCATAGATATAAAGGATATTTGCGCATTCAAAAACAGATCTTCGTGATATATTAAGGAAACTTGCAAATTCTTTGTCTGAAAAGGATCCTGATCCTTCTGCTATATGTTTGAAATGCTCATAGTTGCAGACCTGAGCTGTTCTGCAAATTTGTAATATCTCTTTTCGTCAGCTTTATCCGCGATGTCAAATAATGGATCAGAAATTTCAATAGCATCTTTCCATATTTCCAACTTTTCGAATCTAAAATCTTCCATATTCTACAATATATATATAATTACCTGTGCTCCGCGCCCTGTGCCCTGTGCCCTGCGCCCTGTGCTCTGCGCCCTTTGTTCCATCCCTGCAGGCTGGCTCCTCGCTAAAATTGACCACCGGGCAATTTCTTAACGCTCGGCCCTGCCCTGCGCTCTTTGTTCCATTCCTGCAGGCTGGCTCCTCGCTAAAATTGCTCACCGGGTAATTTCTTAACGATCGGCCCTGCCCTGCGCCCTGCGCTCTGTGCCCTGAGCAATTATTAAAATCCAAATGTAATCCCCAAATTAAAAGTATTCTTTTTACCAAAAAAGTATTCCGGCGACCACCTTACATCCCCGCTGACATCACTATATACGAATGACGCCCACACATAAAGATCATTTATAACCTGATACGACGCCCGGAACCCTATCGACGTATTATGCCAGTTTATGGAATCTAATGGTGGATTTCCCAACCTCGGAGTGCCAAGGTCCGTATAATCCGGACCGCGGATGGCATCAATGAAAAATAGTTTAATATCCATAGTTCTTATTGGCCGGTAATCGAGAGCAACATACCATTCCCTTGAGTTATCACGGAGATAATGACCAAGGTTATAACCGTTGGATTCAAATGTAAGGGTTGGAACGTAGTGCTGAAATGTGAGAGGATAAGTATATGTAAATTCGCTGGTAAGGGAAAGATCTTTTATCGGGAAGTTGCTCAGCCTGAATCCTGCTTTCCAGCTGAAGAAGTTCCATTCATCTTTTTTTGTGAAACGGCTTACGGAAAGCTCATCGACAAACAATGTTGCATAAAGATGGAGATGCCTGATCTGTCTTGAACTGATATCGAAGAACATCTGTGAGTTCATATTGTCAATTCCGGATGAGACAGAGTGATCAACAGACTTATAAAAAAACAATGGCACAATGTAAGCCGGGTTTACATTGGAATCATCATAAATAATACTGTTTCCAACTGAAATATTAAGGAATTTAAGAGGGGTGAATGTAAACATATTGGCGGCAATATATTTTCTGTGGTATTTCTCGCGGTAGTCGGGGCCATCGCTGTTCGTGACCCAGAATGATTTAGCACTGTCGACCACCATTGAGTTGAGCCATCCATGAAAATAATCAAAATTGAACCACTTAACAGGATTCAGATGAAGCCTCAGCTGAATGAAGGACGGGTTATTTCCGCCAAAAATATTTGCCCCGTTGTAATTGTTACCCCACGAAATTTCATCTTTCACCAGACCGGCATTCCCCCATTTCCACGAATATGTAATACCACCCTGCATATCGCTCCAGTCCGTTGACCCTTTTATATGTCCGCCTTTTCTCTGTGTAAGATATGTAGGCAGTCCAAGCAGCGGCTTCTCGTGGTTATCCCGCAGCGAAGCATAAAATCCCCATCTCTGCACATAACCCCTCGCTTCAGCGCCGTTTCTCCAGTAAGTCGCCTCTCCTGCAGAATTAGTAAACAGCTCTCCACCAATTATCGGATTAATAGTCAACGAAAACAGCGAATCTTTATAATAGAACAGGTCTCTTCTTAATTTTACCGCTGAGCCGCTTCGTCTCTTCGCCCTTCCGCCCTCCCGCTCTCTCTTACCATTGAGCCACTGCACCGTTGCACCATTGTACCATTGCCCCGTTCCCCCATTCATTTCTTTCCTGAAATCGAGCATGTAAAAATCCAATTCCTTCTGTTGTCTTGTTGACAACTGATCCCGTTTCTCCTCAGCTCTCTTCAGGCAATTTGCAATGAATAATCTCGAATAGGGTTTTATTGCTGAATTTATCGAAATGATCTGATCATTTGCAAGTTCATCAAGGAACTCGTAAACCCCATAATTATTTAATGGATACGGAACCTCTTGTCCCGGCGAAGCCACAGAACATAGTAATAAAAAAAATGCAATAATAAATCTTATCAATCGAACTGAATTCATCAATACGTCAATATATTAGAACAAATATATGATTAAAAGTTGGTAAAAAAACCGGGGATTAGGTAACTTAGTAGTTTGTAGCTAGTTGTGTGTTTAAAGAAAACATGAAAGGTTATCTGTACATAATGACGAATAAACATAATTCTGTAATTTATACCGGAGTTACAAGTGATCTTAAAGCCCGGGTAATTCAGCATAAAAGTAAAACACATCCGGATAGTTTCTCTGCGAGATATAATGCTGATAAACTAATTTATTATGAAAAGTTTTATGCGATCGGAGATGCGATAAAAAAGGAAAAACAAATAAAGAGCGGAAACAGGAAGAAGAAATTAGACTTAATTAATTCCATGAATCCCGAATGGAATGATTTAAGTCATTTGGTTAACGACTAATCAAGATTGCTTCGTCGCCACGCTGGCGCGTGTCTCCTCGCAATGACAGTATACACCTGAGGGATTGGTTTGACCAGTTATACGAGTCCTGATATAGAGTACAGTCATTGCGAGTATCCGCCTCCCGATAGCTATCGGGATGGCGGAGACGAAGCAATCTTTATCAATCACCACTGCATAACATAAAAAAACGCCGCACGCCCTTTTCAACAAAAGAAGAGCTTCATCCAACACTATTTATATCTTAGTCTGTCTCTATAATGCGAATAAAAACTAAAATAGTCTCAGTATAATGCGAATAAATGATATCTTTGAGAGTGATTTATTAATTTAAAACAATGGAAAGAAATTTTCTGCAAATCATTACCGAACAGAGGGATGAGATTCCCGTTATCAAAGCTTCAGGCTGGGTGGCCCGGGAACAGGAAGGGGCTGTTAACATAAACAGCCGGCTTGTTCAGATCATTTCCGGGATCAGAAGATCAGGTAAATCAACTTTGGCACACAGGGTCCTTACCGGGACCAATTATGGTTATGTGAACTTTGATGATGAACGGCTTACAGGACTTGATGCCGGCAGTCTGAATCTATTACTTGAAGCTCTCTATGCTGTTTATGGCAAGTTTACACATTTGCTTCTTGATGAGATTCAGAATGTTGATTCCTGGCATCTTTTTGTTAACCGGCTTCTGCGGAATAACATAAAAATAATTCTTACAGGTTCCAATTCAAAGCTTTTAAACCGCGAATCAGCATCACAACTTACAGGACGCTATTCCACAATTGAACTTTTCCCATTTTCTTTTTGCGAATTTCTGAATAGTAAGGGAGTTAAAATTATTAAGAGCATAACAGCAAGAGATAAGGGAATCCTTTTTAATCATTTTAATGAATATATGAAGGCAGGCGGCTTTCCTGAAGTTCTGGCCGGCGAGGATAAGAAGATCTATCTTTTAAATCTGTTTGAAGCAATTGTAACCCGCGACATAATTTACAGGCATAACATAAGAAATGTCAGAACATTAAAGGAGCTGGCTATCCTGCTTTCAGGGACATTCGCCGGCGAGATCAGTTATAACAGGCTAAAGAATATTTTTGCTCTTGGAAGTGAGAATACAGTTAAAAACTATATAACGTATTTTGAAGAGGCCTGGCTGTTTTTGTCTCTTCCAAAGTTTTCATTTAAGAAGCAGGAAAGTTTGCGTTATCGTAAAATTTACCTTATTGACCCAGGCTTTACTGTGATCTCAGGTAAAGATTTTAGTCTGAACTTTGGCAGATTACTCGAAAACATTGTCTTTCTTCAATTAATCAGGGATGCCCGAAGGCTGGATTATGAAGTATATTATTATAAAAAGAATTGCGAAGTGGATTTTGTTATCTATCATAACAGGAAGGTTATCGAGTTGATACAGGTTACAATAACATTGGAAGATAGTAAGACACTTAAAAGGGAGGTCAGATCTCTTGTTACTGCATCTCATGACCTTAATGCAACAAAACTGACTATTATAACCATGAGAGAGGAACAGGAATTGACTGCGGATGGCCTGAAAATAGAAGTTAAACCGGTGACTGGCTGGATGCTGGAAAAATGTAAAAAGGCTGAATAAAAAAAGGCATATGGCCCCGATAGCTATCGGGAGCGTCTCTAATTGCAAGCACTATTTTGTCTTGGATTTTTGTGTAAATTAGTTTTTTAATCTCGGTGCTTGTTGCCAGGATGTTCATATCAGGTGTCAGGTTTTTACTGGAATTAACTCTTCATTAAAATGGACCCTCAGGGGGGTCTTATCAATGAGCAACAAATTCCTTTAGAGCCTCCCGTTGCACGGGACAAAGTTATCCCGCTTTGCTCCTAGCAATGACACTGCATGTAATTACATTCTGTTTTTGGGTTACCCGCGCAGTTGATTAAGGTTCCGGTCATTGCGAGCAGAGCGAAGCAATCTTTAGCAGCCACCACTGCGTTATATAAATAAACCGTTTCCTGTCCTTCTATCCTTTTGCACGACATTGCCGCTATAAATAATTGCGCCAATACGTGTAAATTGAAAAAATAAGTTTAAATTTACACGATAAATGATTTTTTATGAAGCTTATTAACAGACTTCTTACCGATGAAGTTAAAAAGAGCCTGGAACATTTTCCGGTTGTAGCAATTACAGGTCCCCGGCAATGTGGAAAATCAACTCTTGTTAAGTATCTCTTAATGAATAAGGAACTGGTTTATCTTGACCTTGAAAGGGAATCAGATCTCAGGAAACTTGATGAAGCGGAATGGTACCTGGAATCACACCGGGATAATACTATATGTCTTGATGAAATACAAAGAAAACCTGAGATATTCCGGGTATTAAGAAGCCTTGTTGATGAGTGGCAGAAGAGCGGCTCATTTATTATTTTGGGATCTGCATCAAGGGATCTCCTGAGGCAGAGTTCCGAATCACTGGCTGGCAGAATTTCTTATAAGAGTCTTACTCCCTTCCTGTGGCGGGAAATTAATAAAGAAGGCTCTATTGAACAATATTTGATCAGGGGTGGATTCCCGGGCTCCTTCCTGGCGAAAAATGATTCCCTTTCAATGGAATGGAAAGAAAATTTCATATCGACTTTTATAGAGCGGGATCTTATGCAATGGAGAGACTCCTCCCCGGTATCTGTAAGACGACTCTGGATGATGCTGGCTCATAATAACGGGCAAACGGTTAATTATTCAGCACTGGGGAATTCTCTTGGACTGAGTCATACTTCAATAAAAAATTATATTGAGTTATTACAATCAACGTTTATGGTTGATGTCGTCACACCCTATATAGCAAATTCAGGTAAGCGGCTTATTAAAGCGCCCAAAGTGTATATCAGCGATTCGGGAATATTAACAGCGCTTCTTGGATTATCCGGATTTGATAATGCAGCAGGGCACCCTGCTTTTGGCAGCTTATGGGAGGGAGTTGTACTGACAAATCTGAAGGGGCATTTCCCAAAAGCCGAAATAAGATATTACAGAACCAGTCATGGTTCTGAGATTGACTTCCTGGTTTTGTTTCCCAACATCTTTTTTGCAGTGGAATGTAAAGCCTCAAAAGCTCCATCATTGTCAAAAGGCACATGGACCGCAATTGATGATCTTAAGCCGGAATGTACCTTTATTGCAGCGCCTGTTGAGAAAGGTTTTCCAGTAAAAAAAGATGTTTTTGTCGTATCTCTTGACGAACTGATTGGGAAGATAGAGGAGAAACTTGGCAAAACCTGAAAATAGCCCTGATGAAGGCAGTCTGACCGTTACGCGTTGCTCGTTGCTCGATGGATCAGGATCTTCGGGTCGCTTCGCATTGTTCCTCGCAATCTTAGCAGCCACCATCTTGTTATATTAATAATCCGTTTCGGTCATCGCATTGAAGAAGACATTTATATTTCTTCATCGATATGCTGTTTCAATTTATTAATTGCATACAAAGGTAGATTCGTGAGCCACTCTTGTTTACGAAAATCGGACATTGAGGTGCGAATTGAAACTTTCGGCCTGAATTTTTCCAGATATACTTTTAAACTTTTCGCCTGGAGGTTCTCTTCTGCCTTGACTTCGACAGGGATAATTAAGTTTTTAAACTGCACAATGAAATCTACCTCAGCAGTTGACCGGTCGGCGGACCAATAATATATTACAAACTCGTCAGAACTTTTAAGTTGCTGCAAAACATATTGTTCAGTCAATGCACCTCTGAATTCTGAGAAAACAGAATTCCCTTCAAGCATTGTTCTGGCATCAATATCTCCCATTGAGGATAATAATCCTATATCCGCCAAAAATAGTTTAAAGGCGCTTCTGTCTTCATAAGCCTTCAAAGGCAGGGAAGGTTTGGTGGCTCTGCATATTTTGTGAATCAGGCCACAATCAGTTAACCATGAAATGGCAAGTTCATAATCTTTTGCCCTTGCACCTTCTTTAATTAATCCATAAATAAACTTCCGGTTTTCTTTGGCTAACTGGGCAGGGATAGAGTTCCAAACCATACGTATACGTGGAACAATATCCCTTGGGGCATGTTTTGAAAAATCATGCTCATAGGCATCCAATATATGTTTATGGATATCCCTTACATCTTTAAAGCTGCTGTTTTCACTGAATTTCAGAACGGCTTCCGGCATCCCGCCAACATAATAGTATTGCCGTAACCGGTCAATATACCTGGATTTATAATTGGTAATCAGTTTCCAGTCTTCTGTTTTCAGTATCTCAATAAGCGTTTTTTCTCCCAGAGCATCAAGAAACTCATGAAAGGAAAGGGGATATAAATCCATAAAAATAACTTTACCAACCGGGAAAGAAGTGTGCGAATGAAGTGAAACTCCTAATAATGAACCGGCTGCCATAATATGAAATTGAGGGGCCTCTTCCTGAAAATATTTTAATGCAGTGAGCGCCTCGGGCACTTCCTGAATTTCATCAAATATCAGAAGAGTATTTGCCGGGTCAATAGTTAATCCGGTCTCAGCCTGCAAAGCCACAATAATCCTCTTAATATCAAAATCATCTGAAAACAAGGCTTTAAGACGTTTGTTCCTTTCAAAATTCAAATATGCAGTCTGCGCGTAATGTGTTTTTCCAAACTCCTGCATAAGCCAGGTTTTGCCTACCTGCCTTGCACCCCTGATAATCAATGGTTTTCTGGAAGCAGAGTTTTTCCAGGTTATCAATTCTGCAATTTTGCTTCTTAGCATATTTTATTTTTATTCAAATATACATTTATTCAAACGACTTTGTGTGAAAATATAACATTTATTCAAAGGACTATTGAAATACTATTACTCGTTGGTCGTTGCTTGTTTCGCGTTGCATTCCCGAAGGATCAGGATCTTCTGGTCGCTGCAGGTTACTTGTTGCCAGGATGTTCATATCAGGCGTCAGGTTTTTACCGGAATTGACTCTTCATTAAAGTGGACCCCCCGCCCTGCGCCCCTGCACCTGGCACCAACGCAAACTGCCGTCCCTTCCTCAAAACGAAGGCAACCCGTTTTCACCGGTCTTTAATTTGTAAGTGAACGTGAAATTGAGGAAATAATATATATCGTTCGATTTTAAGTTTTGTGAAGTGTATCCGTCTAAATAATCGGAAAAGGAATATCTTCCGCCCAGTTCGAGACCGAAGTTGATCATGCCGGAATAGATCAGGGTAACTCCGACACCTGCAGGGATGACGGCTGTAAAACCATGTTGTTTTAAGCCTTCGGATTTCAGCAGTTCATTGGGACTGACATTATATGAAAGTCCGCCGATCCCGGCAAAACCATAGAAATCAAGCATTGAAAGAAAGGACTTTGAGGCGCCGGTCTTCCCTCTCATTATAGTGTAACTGTTTTCCCCCGTGTTTTTAATAAAATAATATTCCCCGATGAGCGCAGGTTCGAAAAAAATGGTATTTGATTCAAACCCTCGCGTCTGATTCGAACCCCTGGCATCAGTCGAGTGAAAATATCCAAGCGCGAGATTAAGTCTTACCGACACATCATCGAGTATCCTGTACCTCATGGCAGCGCTCAGGTTCATCCGGGTATGGTGGAAAGTAATATCTTTCAAACCGAGTATGTTTTCGTTCCTGGAGAACCCTCCTATATCACCAAAAAACTGAGTGGTCCCGATCCCGGCCGCAATTTCATACCTCCTGAGCTTCCACAACTGAGCATTTGCCACAGACGACAGGAAGAAAATTGCTATTATTAAAATCAGAAATTTTCGCATGGCAGTAATGAATGTAAAATAATCACTGTCTAGAAATCAGATTTGGGCTTACCGGTTAGTCAAATTTATGAATTTTATTAATAAGCAGGTCAAATTCAACGATTCGAATGTAAAATATGGCGCGCGGC
>JAPLDY010000008.1 GCA_026391595.1 Bacteroidia bacterium | reverse complement strand
GAGACTTTCTATTGCAAAAAAGATTATTGACAGAGCTGTAACCATTGGCATAAAAGCTGAATATGTGGTCATTGATCCTCTCGCCATGGCAGTCAGTGCTGATCCCAATGCATGCCTGGTGACACTTGATACAATTAGGCTGGTGCACCAGAAGCTTGGACATAATATCACTCTGGGGGCAAGTAATATTTCATTCGGGCTGCCTGACAGGGAATCGCTTAATGCTGCTTTCATGGCGCTTTCAATTCATGCCGGGCTGACATGTCCGATTGCCAATCCCGAAAAAATAACTGCAGCCGTCCGTGCGGCAGATCTGGTGCTTGGGCGGGATGATTTTGCGGTTAGATTTGTAGAGTATTTCCAGCGCAGGCAGCCACAATAGATTAAGAATGCTTTATTTCTTTAAATCATCATGTCCGCAATAAAACCTGCCCGTAGATGGCAGCCCGCATTTTATCCTTTTAAGAAAGAGACGTTCCCACGCAGAACGCTTGCAAGAATGGAACTCGCTTTCAAAGGTCCGTTATTCGGATGCCGCATGTGTGGCAACTGCCTGCTCCAGGAAACGGCATTCATTTGTCCCATGGAGTGTCCTAAAGGGATGAGAAACGGCCCGTGCGGAGGTGTCACTCCGGAGAAGAATTGTTATGTCGATGAGACCAGGAAATGCATTTGGCACGCAATTTATAAAAGATCACTTAAGACGGGAAGAGAAGAGAAGCTGCTTGAAATCCTGCCACCACTCGACTGGGATAAAACAGGTACAGAAACCTGGGGCGATGTCGTCCGCCAGGTCAGGAAAGTGGGAACAGTTACATTTTTCAAAGGTGTTCTGTCTCATGATAAGGATAAGCATAAGAAAGCCTGGGAGAGCGTTTTTAAAACGGTCCGTCAGCCGGAATGGTGGAATGGCGATTCCGAATATCACCCGGCAAAAGATCATGAGCCTGCTTCAAACCTTGAAGCCAGGCTAAGGCATGGTGAATTTGTAATTGCAACTGAAGTGACACCTCCCCTGAGTGCAAATTCCCTGAAGATTGTAAGGGATATAGAGCTTGTCAAACCCTTTGCTGCAGCAATAAACTTCACCGACTCATCATCGGCAAATCCAAAAATGTCAAGCCTTTCCTGCTGTAAGGTTGCCACTGATCTGAACGCAGAGCCTGTTCTTCAGATAGCTGCAAGGGATACTACAAGGACCGGCCTGCAATCGACTGTGATTGGGGCTAACAGCATGGGTATAAGGAATATACTTTGTATAACAGGGGATAACTCCAGGGTAGGGCCATCACCAACAGCAACCATGAATTTTGTTGATATCGACTCTGTACAAATGTTGTGGATAATCAGGAAAATGAGAGATGAAGGTATCTATCTTGACGGAAGAAAGATAAAAAATACACCGAAACTTTTCCTCGGCGCTGCTACATCACCATTCGCAGCTGATCCTCAATTACAGGCAATACGCGATCAGAAAAAAGTTAATGCCGGTGCACAGTTTTTTCAAACAAATCTGATATTCGAACCTGAACGGCTTGACGCATGGCTCGAAGAGCTTGATAAGAGAAATGTGCTGGAAAAGGTTTATATTCTCGCAGGAGTAGCTCCATTGAAGAGCTTCAGGGTAGCACAGTACCTTAATACAGAAGTTCCAGGAGTATTCCTACCCGAAAATATCATGAAGCGAATGGAAAAAGCAGGAGATAGAGCTTCTGAAGAAGGGATTGAAATTGTGCTCGAAATTATAGAATCTGTAAAGAAGAAGAATGGTATAAACGGGATCCACCTGATGACTATGGGCTGGGAGGATATTGTGGAAAGGATCGTTACTGAGGCAGGAATTTACCCCCCAACCCCCCTGAAGGGGGGCTATAACCCCTATGAATATTAATTGGATTTAATGGTTTTAAACCCCCCTTTAGGGGGGCAAGGGGGGTCATTAATACTAGGATGGAAAAATTGAGATTATGACAGGAAAAACATTTCAATTTGATTTCAGGGATCTGAAACTCACTGTTGATCAGATTGAAAGAGTTATGGGATACAGTGAAGGAGAATCTCATGAGCCTTTTAATGAGATAGTTTCAAAGTTGCTGAAAGAGGCAGAGGTTATATGTAATTTAAAGGCCGAATACAGGATCTTTGAAAAGATATCATTCAATGAGTACACTATGATTATCGAGATCAGCAATGTGGTCTTCAATATCGGCAAGATCATATTTGGCCAGATTAAGAAATCCGGATCTGCTGCTTTGTTTATTTGCACTGCCGGGGGAGAAATAGGGGTCAGAAGCCGGAAAGCAATGAAGGAAGGGGATATGCTCGAAGGATATATATTTGATATTATTGGTAATGAAGCTGTTGAGGCAGCAACGGACCTGATGCAGAACGATATTGAAGCTGATCTGGCGTTATCAGGCCAAAAGATAACAAACCGGTTCAGCCCGGGATATTGCGGCTGGAATGTTGCAGAACAGCATAAGCTTTTTAGCCTTATGCCAACCAACTATTGTGGTATCAGGTTGAATGAGTCTGCCCTGATGAACCCGATTAAATCCATCAGCGGGATCATCGGGATAGGAGAAAATGTGAAAAGGCTTCCATATACATGTAAGTTGTGTGATATGAAGGATTGTATTTATAGAAGAAAGGGTTAGCGGTGCAGCGGCACAGCGGCGCAACGGCACATCGGAAAACCAAATAAATCCCCTCCTAGGAGGGGTTGGGGTGGGTAATTATGTTATTGAAAAAACCATATAAAATATGAAAACCAAATCCAGATTTAAAATTTTCAGGGTCTCATCTGTACTGTTCATCTTATTGTTTGTCAATCAGCTTATTACAGCGCAGCAGACTTATGAATTCCCTTTCCAGAATCCTGCACTGACAGTTGATGAACGTGTGAATGATCTTGTTGGCAGGATGACAATCGAAGAGAAGATCAGCCAGATGATGAACGGGGCTCCTGCAATCGACAGGCTAGGTATTCCTGCTTATAACTGGTGGAATGAATGTCTGCATGGTGTCGCCAGAGCAGGCCTTGCAACAGTTTTCCCCCAGGCGATAGGGTTGGGTGCAACCTGGGACGAAGATCTGATCTTCAGGGTTTCGACTGCAATATCCGATGAAGCCAGAGCAAAACACCATGAATTTGTCAGGAACGGTTCAAGAAGAATTTACCAGGGTCTCACCTTCTGGTCTCCCAACGTCAACATCTTTAGAGATCCCCGCTGGGGCAGGGGTCAGGAAACATACGGGGAAGATCCCTTCCTGACAGGAAAACTGGCAGTGCAATTTGTGAAAGGATTGCAGGGTGATGATCCGAAATACTTCAAGACAATTGCCACCTTGAAACATTTTGCAGTCCATAGCGGACCCGAACCGGAAAGACACTCCTTTGATGCAGTGACTGATGAAAGGGATTTCAGGGATACATATCTTCCGCAGTTTGAAATGGGAATTAAAGAAGGTAAAGCCTACTCGGTCATGTGCGCCTATAACAGGTATAATGGCGAAACTTGCTGCGGGAGCAGCTCATTGCTTACCGGTATTCTCAGAACAGAATGGGGTTTTGAAGGATATGTTGTATCCGATTGCGGAGCTATCGACGATATTTACAGAGGTCATAAAGTTGTAGCCACTTCCGCTGAAGCATCTGCACTTGGTGTCATTTCAGGGACCGACCTTGAATGCGGATCAGCTTACCGGAACCTTAAAGAGTCCCTTAATAAAGGTCTTATTAAAGAAACGGATATAGATGTTGCGCTGAAGAGACTTTTCACGGCAAGATTCAGACTTGGAATGTTTGACCCGCCAGATATGGTAGAATATTCAAAGATCCCTTACTCCGTGCTTGACAGCGAACCAAATAAAGCCCTTGCCAGGGAGACAGCTCTGAAATCAGTAGTCCTTTTGAAGAATGAAAACAGCACTCTTCCCCTTAAAAAGAATATAGGGACAGTTGCAGTGATTGGTCCGAATGCCGACCAGACTTTTGTCCTTCTGGGAAATTATAATGGCACACCTTCCGACCCGTTTACCCCGCTCAGGGGTATAAAAGAAAAACTTAATGGGCAATCCGAAGTCCTTTATGCACAGGGCAGCAACTGGGTTGCCGGAATGCCGAACCAGAAACCTGAGGAAGAACTGAAATCTGAGGCACTTGAAGCAGCGAAGAAAGCCAATGTCATTATAATGTGCATGGGAATCACGCCAAGGCTGGAAGGAGAACAGTTGAGACTTAGTATTGATGGCTTCAACGGGGGTGACAGAACACGCCTAGATCTGCCTGATGTTCAGCAGCAATTAATAAAGGAAATAAAAGCGCTTGGCAAGCCGGTGATCCTTGTACTTCTCAACGGAAGCGCTATTGCCGTCAACTGGGAAAATGAAAATATACCGGCAATCATTGAAACGTGGTACGGAGGACAAGCAGCGGGACAGGCGCTGGCAGATGTTATATTCGGCGACTATAATCCGGGGGGCCGTCTCCCGGTGACATTCTATAAATCCGTTAATGACCTGCCGGATTTCTCTGATTACAGGATGGAAAACAGGACATACCGCTACTTTAAAGGTGAACCTTTGTACTCCTTTGGTTATGGATTGAGCTATACAACTTTCAGTTACAGCAAGATGAAAGTGGCTAAAAAAATCAATTCCGGAGATACACTGACAGTCAGGGTAAAAGTGCAGAACATGGGTAAAATGGCAGGTGATGAAGTTGCACAGCTTTATGTTTCAGATAATTCCGCATCTGTTCCGGTACCGATCCGTGCACTTAAGGGGTTCAAAAGAATACATCTTAATCCGGGTGAAAGTAAAACCCTGACATTCGAAGTTGCTCCGGATGCTTTTTCAGTTATTGACGGGAATTTCAAAAGAGTGATAAATCCGGGCCAGTTCATAATCCAGGTCGGAGGTAAGCAACCTTTAAAGAACTCAGCAGATACCGAATCTGGAATACTTAAGAAAATGATCACGGTTATTTAACAAATAAGTTATATCTGAAAACCAAAATTTTATAATAAATCGAATATGAAAAAAGTATTATCCATTTCTTTTGCTTTGATGATCTCATCTCTGGCAATTGCCCAGTTCTCGAGACAGGCACAGGACAGCATCAGACAGCTTACCCAGGCCGACTATACAAACATGCTGGAGCAAACAGGAATTGCATCCACACGTCAGGGACCATCCGGAACTCCCGGCCAGCCAAACTCTGCAAATACCGATGAGTCGAAGGCAACCCAGTATGCATCGCTTCCCGATCCTCTTATCCTGAACAACGGTAAGAAAGTAAAATCAGCCAAGGTTTGGTGGAATAAGCGAAGACCTGAAATAGTTGAGCTTTTCGACAGGGAAATTTATGGCCGCGTACCGGCAAATGTTCCCGGAGTAAAATGGGAAGTTAAAACAACGACAAATGACTCTGTGGCTAAGATCCCGGTGATCACAAAAACTCTTGTTGGTCATGTTGATAATTCATTATATCCTTCTATAAATGTAGATATTGACCTTACATTGGTTACACCTGCTAAAGTAACCGGGCCGGTTCCGGTGATCATGGAATTTGGTTTTGTTTTCAGACCCCGAACGACTCCTGCCCCTCAGGCACAGACAGCCGCAGCACGCCCTCAGGCAACCGGGTCAAGACCACAGGGTCCGGCAGGACCAACCTGGCAGCAACAGGTTCTTGAAGCAGGATGGGGTTATGCCATCATTGTTCCGGGAAGCATCCAGGCAGATAATGGAGCAGGTCTGAAAAGCGGTATAATAGGACTAACCAATAAAGGCCAGCCACGTAAGCCAGACGACTGGGGCGCTCTGAGAGCCTGGGCCTGGGGCGCCGCTCAGGCACTTGACTATTTTGAAACGGATAAAGCTGTTGATGCAAAGAAAATTGGCATCGAAGGACTTTCTCGTTATGGCAAGGCTGCAATCGTCACAATGGCTTATGATCAAAGATTTGCAATAGGATTTATTGGTTCTTCTGGAGCTGGAGGAACTAAGCTTTATCGCAGGATCTTTGGTGAGCAGGTTGAAAACCTTGCCGGATCAGATGAATATCACTGGTTTGCCGGCAATTTTATAAAATATGCTGCTGATCCCCTGACACAAAAGGATCTGCCCGTTGATTCACATGAACTCGTTGCAATGTGCGCACCAAGACCTGTATTTATAAGTGCCGGTTCTCCAACGGTTGAAGGTGGATGGGTTGATGGAAAAGGCATGTTTCTGGGTGGTGCATTAGCAAGTCCGGTATATGAACTACTCGGCAGGAAAGGAATGGGAACCATAGAGATGCCTCCTATTGAAACTTCACTTACTACCGGCGATGTCGCATTCAGACAGCATTCAGGGGGCCATACAACCGGTCCAAACTGGCCCTATTTTATTCAGTGGGCGAAAAGGTATTTTTAATAACCTCCTAATCGATGGCGCGGATTTATAATCCCTACCTTTTCTTTTAATCATGTACTCACCCCCTTGTATTCCCCCTCTCTCCGCCGGTTGGCGGAAAGAGGGGGAAAGTTATTAGTATACAATTAGTTACATCCCCTTCTTTGCTTTAGCAGAGAAGAGCCTGTCCCGCTTCAGCGGGAGGGCTGGGGGGATGAGTGCGTGCGAATTATTTGAGATTCCTATATTTCTCAAACTGCCCTGCTATATCAGCTTCGACATTTGTTCCACTATGTACCAGTACACGATAGCGGAGAAGCAATGTTTCTCCTTTTTTCATTTGTGTATCTGTTCCATTTTGAGGCCAGTACATAGGTGTCGGTGACATAAACCCATAGTCGCGTGTGAACCATGGCGATGGGTACCAGGGATTTGAGGGATGTTGCATGATTGCCAGACCTTCAATTGCATTTCCGCGTTTGCCATAAAAATCTATCCAGGGAGAACCTTTTCCAAATGTACCGGGCTCACCAAGTAATCCTTCAGCATTGATCATTGTACCGCCGTTTTTCACTGACAGATCGGCAGCCATCCTTGCACTGAAAAGGGAATGGTTGGTTTTCTTAATGGTCACATCCAGCAGCATCTCCATTGTAATTTCAGCATCTATCTGTGTCATTGTTGATGAGGGTGCAGTGATGATGAATTTACGGATATCCTTCACTGGTGAAAGGGCTCCCGGGCGGCTCCAGATGCATTCATCAGTTATTATCACAGTATCTCCGCCTTCCTTAATGATCTGAGCATTAACTGAAATGATCCTTCCACGCTCAAGTCCTTCCTGCCAGTAATTACCTCCGTTCACAAGATCGCATCCAAAGAACAATGAACTGTGATGCGGATATTCAGCGTTTCTCATCGAAGTAACCGATCCCCCAGAAAGCGGTCCATTTACCGGGTAAAAGAAAGGGTACTTTTCATCATCAGAAAAAATATAGCTGGTAAAATACTTTCCGTTTATGGTAACATTGATCTTTGAGCCGACCTTAACAGCATTGATCTTTGCTGCCGATAGATTAAATGGAATAACTAAAAAAGGAAAGATCAACCAAAAGAATCTGCAACTTTTTTTCATAGAATATCTCTTTATTTAGTCGAATGACCCCCCTTCTGAATTCCCCCCAGGGGGAGGCCCGAGCGTTAAGAAATAGCCCAGTGGGCTATTTTAGCGATGGGGCCAGCTTGTCCTGGGATTCCTTCCCCCTTGGGGGAAAGCCTGCCCCGCTTCAGCGGTGGTCAGGAAGGGGGTTGGATTTATCGAAAGATTTAGTTATATCTTAATATAATTGGTTCCGTAAGGAGCTCTCTGTGGACGCGAAAGCATAGAGTTTGCTTCATCGTCTTTCACGAATTTCTCCTTGGCCGGGTCCCAGTTAAGCTTTCTGCCAAGCTTCATAGCAATATGTGTTACAAGGCATACTGTGCATGCACGGTGGCCGATTTCAACAGGTGAAATGGGTTCTTTGCGCGATTTAATGCAGTCGAGCCAGTTCCCGTGCTGAGAGGTGCTGACATACAGATGTATTTCATCAGGACCGATTACTGAAGTCAGTATTTTCGGATCGCTTGCCGAAAGGGCCGGATTACTGTTGCCTTGCGGAATCGGATCACTTTCAGTTGCTCTGTAATTGCCGCGTGTCACAAAAATCCATCCTTCTGTTCCTTCGTATCTTACGCCGTTCGGATATCCGCCGCTCGTCAGCATTGTGATGCCGTTTGCATATTCAGCCTTCGACATGAAGTCGCCGTGAACATCCCAAAGTCCCGATTTCGGGAACTGTGCAACAGCTTCAATGGAAACAGGCCCGGTAAGTTCTGTATCCATACCCCAGGCAGCTGAATCGAAATGGTGCTGTCCCCATCCGGTAATCATACCTGCTCCGAACTGCTCACATCTTAGCCATCCCGGACGATCATTTATGCTGTTTTGAGGGTGTACACGTATTTCAGTATAATAAACCATAGGCGTTGAGCCAAGCCACATATCATAGTTCAGGTTCTTTGGAATTGGCATCTCTGCTGCTTCAGGTCCTGAAGGATCTCCGGGGAGTCCTATTTTTACGGTCTGCAATTTACCTATCCTGCCATTTCTTACAAGCTCTGCAGCAACTCTGAATTGAGCACTTGATCGCTGCTGTGTTCCCACCTGCAGGATGACTTTTTTACGCCTGGCAACATCACTGAGTAATCTTCCCTCTGTAATTGTGAGGGAAGTTGGCTTCTCGAGATAAATATCCTTGCCAGCAAGGACAGCCTCAATGGCAGGCTGTGAATGCCAGTGATCGGGAGTTGTGATCATGACCGCATCTATGGATTTATCAAGAAGTAATTCTTTATAATCTCCATATGTTTTTACACCGGCAAAACTGCTTCCGGTTTGCCTGGAATAGTAGTCTTCAATCATTTTCTTGCCAAGTGCCATCCTGTTCGAGTCTACATCAGCTACAGCCACAAATTGGGCAGTATCAAACCTCAGTGTACTCCTGACGTCTCCACTTCCCTGCCTGCCGCAGCCTATCCATCCGATGTTGATCTTATCGCTGGGAGGGTTTTTACCTATTGCACTGGCTTTAATTATAGTGGGAAAACCAGCCAGAGCAACTCCGGAAAATAAAGTTGCTTTAGCTGAAGTGTCAAGAAATTTCCTTCTTGAAATCGTTTGTTTCTTCGAATTTTGCATCGCTTTCAGATTTAGTTTGGTTAATTATTTTTTGCAACTATTTTATTATTGAAGCTTTCAGGCGGTCCAAGATAGCTTGGCTTCAGACCACCGGTATTGACAATTATCTTCTGAATTACAGGTCCGGGATCGACCATCCATATTTTAAGGGTATGATAGCCTATAGATGTAATGTTGTGTTTCGATATGCTGAATCTGGCATTGTCGCTTACAGATTTTTCCCAGTCTGTATTCCTGTTCTGTGCATTATAATTGCCCGGAACAAGTGTGATAACAGAAGGTGGCTGGTTGTCAAATGAAATAGCATAGGTGAGATCCCTCCCCGGCATAAAATTAAGAGTGGGAGAAAAAACCGATGTTACCTCAAGATCGCCTGGATTAAATATATACATTTTGTATTCCAGACAGGGAGAATCATTTCCCGGGACTGCAGGGGGAGCATCAGCTGCTGTGTAAGCTCTCATCCCCGAAAGAGTATGACCATAGTCTTCAATTTTTATCCATTGCCTGTCTCCTGCTTTACTGTTGCTTGAATAATGTTCAGCTTCCATAGAAACATAGCCGTTTCCTTCAACAAATCCATTAAGTGTTTCGGGAGACGGAGTGTCAGGTTTGAATGCTGTAAGTAGTACTATTACTTCGCTTCCTGCACCTGAGATCTTTATCTTCCCCTCATTTTTCCCGTTTTTCACTTTCGACCAGTCAATCGATATCCAAAGGCGGTCATCCCCTCCGATGGGTATCTTTTCCCTGCTTATCTTAACCCATGGGTCTTCAGATTCAGATTTTACATCGAAAGGAATCGTCCCTTTATTGAATACCTCAATAGAAAATTTCTGATTGTTGAAAATATCAAAGCCGGGCAGAACGGGGATACCCTCATTTCCGGGCCATACTGCCTCTGATCCTTCGACCGTCACGCCCAACAATGACTCTTTGGGCGGATCAGTACGCTTAAGGTTTATTGCTCTCAGGCTGTTGACCGGAGGATCTGCCCAGCTTGTATATCCAAGATGAGATTGATCCATGAAATGATTCCATTTACCTCCTGCAAAATCGCGGTTGAAATAACCCATCAGGATCGTATCAGTCTGAAATAGTATCTGTACATAATCTGCAAGGTTATTAGTACTCGCTCTTCCCTGTTTTGAATAAAGGAGGTTCTTTCCTGCAGCCATATATAATTCATTGACGATTGAGCTTGTCATTGCGGGGAAAAGTACAAGCTGGTAGAATGCATCCCTCTTTTCGGGCGGAAGGGCGCCGGACATTGTTGTAGCTTTATATGAAAGAGCATTAAAATCTTCTACCACTCTTTCAGCTTCTCTGTAGTTAGTCAGGGAATATATTGAAGGAGATAGCAATTCGGGTTTCCTTCGCCCGTTGTATTTTGTATAGAGCGACATTATATCAGCTGTTTCCTTCGCAAAGTCCGGGCCAAATTCCCTTGCTGCCCAGTATTCAGTGTATTCAAAAATATTTTCAGCTGTCAGTTTTTCAGTATTCCAGGCAAGATCGAGAAAGTATTCAATGGGCAATTCATATCCCTTAAAATGGCCGACATTCACTATCCAGATCCTGTCAGCTCCGTATTGCTTTGCGAGAGACATCTGGTCCCATATTTTCGATATGGGATTCGTATTGATCCACTGGTAACTCCGTGGTCCACCGTGATAATCAAAATGATAGTATATACCTGCTCCTCCGCTGCGCTTGCGCTCATCGGCAGTGGGCAGGCGTCGTACATTGCCCCAGTTATCCTCAGCCCACAGAAGAGTAACATCGTCAGGAACCCTCATCCCGGCATTGTAATAATCCTGTACCTCTTTATAAAGGCACCACAGCTGAGGTATTTTTTCGATTTCGGTATTCATCTCCTCCGTGAGAATTTTCCTCTGGACACCCACTATTTTTTCCAGCAGAGCCATGTTTGCTTCCGGTCCTCCCGGTGCCATAGGTGTATCGTTAGCACCGCGCAGGCCAATGGTTACAATGCTTTCGTAATTTTTGTTTCTGCTTATCCCTTCCCTCCAGAATGCTTCAAGCACATCAGGATTTTTTGTATAGTTCCAGCTCCCGATTTTCTTCTGGTACCTGCGATCCCATTCTTTTTGGGCACGAAGCATGGGCTCCTGGTGGGAGTTTCCCATGACGATTCCATATTCATCAGCCAGCTTTGGATTTTCAGGATCATCCTCATTAAATGCATTATTCCACATTGCCGGCCACAGGTAGTTGCCTTTGAGCCTCAGCATAAGCTCAAAAAGTTTTGTATAAAACTCTCTTCCGTAATTCGCCACACCGTTTGGCATGGGTGGATTTTCTACTATGGGTACCGTTCCATATTTTGCCCTTACCCAGTTAGTCAGATCAGGAGCTTCATCATTCAGAAAAATACCCCTGTACTTTACTGACGGGGAGCCCTGGACATACCTGATGTCAAGAGCATATAATGCATCTTTATGATTAACAGGAACATCAGCCCACCAGTACCATGGAGATACACCTATCTGTCTTGACATTTCATAAATGCCGTAGATAGTACCTCTTTTATTACTGCCGGCAATAACCAGTGCCTTCTTCACACCCTTCATTGGCTTATTGACAACCTGAACTGAGAAAGCTTCCCACTTTCCTGCAACATCACTGACATCAATCTTCTTCTTCTTTACCAGGTCATCGATTAAGGGACTTTTACCGATTGTACCAGCTATGATCACTTCTTGTGACTTTGTGACGTTATCTGTACAAAATTCAGGTTTGACAGAAGTTACTTTTTCAATATCAGATTGCAGATCCTTGAATGCCCGAATAACTCCCGGCCAATCCTTTGAACTTACAAGAAGTGGAGCAGATTTTCCTTTTGCAGAGAGTGTTAAAATTCCACTATCAAAAGATATGAATGATTGGGTTCCGAAGGTTGGTTGTGCCTTGAGATTTATTGCAAGTGAAAGCGAAATTAACAGGACGACCAGATATCGTTGCATTATTATAATAATTGCCTCTAAAAGTATCCAAACCAATTCATAACTACAATACCTTTTAACTTTTTTAACAAATATTTGCAACCGATTGCAGATTTTTGCTTATTTTATTATTAAAAATCGCGGATTATAATAAATTTGTATGATTATCATAACCTTTATGAAGAGCAGCAAAGAGGTAACAATTTATGATGTTGCAAAAGCATTGAAACTTTCTCCTTCAACTGTCAGCCGGGGACTAAAAAACCACCCTCATATCAGGAAAGAGACCAGGAAGAAAATTCAGGCTGCAGCAAGTGAGATGGGATACAGGCAAAACAAATTTGCCAGCAACCTGCGTCAAAAACACACTAATACTATTGGTGTGGTTGTTCCGCGACTTAATAGCTATTTTATGGCAACCGCAATAGCCGGGATTGAGAAAGTAACTTCAGAAAACGGTTATGGACTTATTATCAGCCAGTCGCAGGAGTCCTGGAGAAAAGAGATATCATGTATCTCCACTCTCTTCAATAGCAGGGTTGATGGTTTACTGGTTTCGCTGGCATACGACACAAAGAACATGAACCATTTCAATATTCTTTTTAACAGGGATATTCCGGTAGTGTTTTTTGACAGGGTTGCAGATTGCCACGGCTGCATGAGTATAATTATTGATAATTACAAAGCAGGTTATGAGGCAACATCACATCTTGTTGAGCAGGGATGCAGAAGAATTGCATACCTGGGCGGGAATATGCTGCGAAATGTATATTCCGAGCGTTTCCGTGGATACAGGCAGGCTCTTGTTGATGATAATATAGAATTTGATCAGAGCCTGATCTTCGTAACCGATATGAGCGGCCAGGCAGGTATGGAAACTGCACAAAAAATACTTAAAATGAAATCCCGTCCTGACGGGATATTTACAGCAAATGATACCACAGCAGTTTCTGCGATTGTAGAACTGGAAAAGTCAGGTATTAAGATCCCGGAAGAAATAGCAGTCGCCGGTTTTAACAATGAACCGATCAGTCAGGTTGTCCATCCTAACCTTACAACCGTAGATTATCCTGCCAGGGAAATAGGCGAAATTGCAGCGACATCGCTTATCAATAAGCTGAAAAATTCAGCTAACGCCGATTTAAGCACAATAGTTCTCAAGCATAACCTGATTGTCCGTGACTCATCAGTAAGATACAACCAGAATCATTCACGTTCAATTCGACAATAAATATGGTGCGCAGATATTTTATCCTGTTCATTTCAATTTTCTTTATCACATCTCTGAATGCAGAAGATGGCTACAAGCTGTGGCTGAGGTACGAGCCTGTGTCTGATATTCAGTTACTTGCACATTATAATAAATCAATCAGTGGATTGATGTTTGAAGGAACATCTTCTACGATCAAATTGGCTTCAGAAGAAATGAAAGCCGGACTAAAAACAATGCTCGGTGCTGAAATACCTCAGGTATCCTATGTCAGGAAAAATGGGATAATAGTTGCAGGTACACCCGAAAGTTCAAAGATCATTGCTTCGCTGAAATTAAAGGATAAACTGGCAAAAGCCGGAGATGAAGGATATATAATCCTAAATTCAAAATACAGGCATAGAAGAATAATAATCATTGCTGCGAATAGCGATGCCGGAGTGATGTACGGAGTTTTCCATTTTTTGAGATTGATACAAACACATCAGAGTATTTCAGTACTGGCAATCGAAAGTTCTCCAAAAACTAAAGTCAGGCTTCTGAACCACTGGGACAACCTCAACAGGAGTGTGGAGCGTGGTTATGCCGGCTTATCGCTCTGGAACTGGGATAAACTGCCCGATTCCGTCGGCCAACGCTATAAAGATTATGCAAGAGCTAACGCATCAATCGGTATAAATGGGTCAGTCCTGACAAACGTAAATGCAAATGCACTTATCCTTACAAAGGATTATATTGCTAAGGTTGCTGCCATAGCAAATGTTTTCAGACCATATAATATAAAGGTGTACCTGACAGCACGTTTCAGTGCTCCCATTGAAATAGGAAAGCTTAAGACAGCAGACCCTCTAGATCCGGAAGTTGCTGACTGGTGGAAAAAGAAAGCGGATGAGATCTATGAATTTATTCCTGATTTTGGAGGATTTCTCGTAAAGGCAAATTCGGAAGGTCAGCCTGGTCCCCAGAATTACAACCGTTCACATGCCGATGGCGCTGACATGCTTGCAGATGCTGTTGCTCCTCATGGCGGAATAGTGATGTGGAGAGCTTTTGTTTATGATAATAATGTACCTGACGACAGGGCAAAACAGGCTTATAATGAATTTGTGCCTCTCGATGGAAAATTCAGGAAGAACGTTCTCATCCAGGTAAAAAACGGACCAATAGATTTCCAGCCTCGTGAACCATTTCATCCTCTCTTCGGCGCAATGCCCAAAACCCCTCTAATGCCTGAATTGCAGATAACGCAGGAGTACCTGGGATCATCAGTTCACCTTGTGTTCCTTGCTCCTCTATACGAAGAGTGCCTGAAATCGGACACCTATGCAGGAGGCAGGGGAACGCCTGTGGCAAAAGTGATTGACGGAACGCTGGATGATCATGAACTGACAGCAATGGCCGGTGTATCAAATATTGGAAATGTCAGGAACTGGACAGGCCATCCGTTCGCCCAGGCAAACTGGTACGCCTTTGGCAGACTCGCATGGGATCCTTATATGACTTCGTCCGACATTGCTGATGAATGGATAAGGATGACTTTTACTAACCGCAATGAGGCTGTTGAGCGGATCAAAAAGATGATGCTCGATTCACGCGAGATAGCAGTGAACTATATGACCCCGCTTGGATTGCATCATATAATGTATTCCGGTCATCATTATGGTCCGGGTCCGTGGGTTGACAGGGGAAGAAAAGACTGGACAGCCGTATATTACCATAGAGCAGACTCTGTAGGAATAGGGTTTGACAGGACATCAAAGGGTTCCGATGCCGTTGCGCAATACTTCAAGCCGGTAAGAGATATTTTTGAAAAAACTGAAACATGCCCGGAGAATCTTCTTCTTTGGTTTCACCACGTGCCATGGGATTATAAACTCAGGTCAGGGAGGACTCTTTGGGATGAAATGTGCTTGCGATATGATTCAGGAGTTAAATCAGTCAGATGGCTTCAGTCTGAATGGGGAAAATCAAAGGAATTCATTGATAACGAAAGATATGAAGAAGTAAAGGCTTTACTTGTGAAGCAGGAGAGAGATGCAAAAATATGGAGGGATGGATGTATACTCTATTTTCAGACATTTTCAAAACGACCCATTCCGGATGGAATTGAGAAACCTGAAAAGAGTCTGGATTTTTACGAGAATTACAGATATACTGACATACCCGGGATTAGCAGGTAAAGTTAAAAGGAGAATGTGTACCAAAATCCCCTCACGGGAGGCA
>JAPLDY010000252.1 GCA_026391595.1 Bacteroidia bacterium | reverse complement strand
GCTGGCCAGCCGCAACAAATACGGAATGAGGAAATGATCGGAGAGGTTCTCAAGGGACGGCATCGGGAATCAGTTATCTATGGCACTAAGATTCACCTCCCCCAAGATTACAAGACGGGCCTCTACGAAAAAACAGCGACTGAGAAAGAATTTACTGAGAACCTTGATGCAGCCCTGAAGCGTTTACAAATGGACTATGTGGATATCCTTTACCACCATATGGTCTCTCGGAAAGAATCAGCCTTTTATGAACCTGTCATGAAAGCCATGGAAAAGGCAAAAAAAGCTGGGAAAGCACGATTCTTGGGTATAACCAGTCATAGCAATGTACCAGAAGTGGTTCAAGCCGCTACTGATTCGAAATTTTATGAGGTTATTATGGCTTCATACAACCCCAGACAAATAAATCTGCTTCAGGTCAAAGAAGCTATTGCCAATGCAGCTAAAGCAGGACTGGGAGTAGTTGCAATAAAGGTGATAAGGGGAGATATTGAAGAAGGACAGAAACCAATAAATCCAGGCGCATCATTGAAATGGGTCCTCCAAGATACGAATGTTCATGCAACTGTACCTGGCTTCAGCAACTTTGACGAGATGAATATCGACCTTTCGGTTATGGAAGATCTAAGCCTTACCAATGCTGAAATGAACGACTTGAAAAGAGAGGATTCTTACTCTGGCTTATTCTGCCAAGGCTGCGGCCAGTGTCTTCAGCAATGCAAAGCCGAACTGCCGATTCCTGATTTGATGAGGGCATATATGTATGTACACGGTTATCGACAACCAGCACTCGCTTACAGCCTGCTGACATCTCTGGAGCTTCCTCAAAAGGTTTGTGATGATTGTTCTTCGTGCCAGGTTGTATGCCAGAATGGATGGAAGGTATCAGAGAAGATTTGTGATATTGTCCGACTCAAAGATGTCCCCTCAAGTTTTCTGGTTTGATCTTTTACTGCTTGTATTAGAAAGGTCTGGTTGTTAAGTCTTTTCAGACCTTCTTTTGAAGTGGTTAAAGAACGACGGATTTTGAAGAAAATCAAACACTTACAAGACCAATTGTTTATGTCTTTTTGGTTGGTGCCAGCTGGGCCCACTCAAAATCAAGAAGTTACAACCTCAAAAATTGTAACTTTTTTTTTGGTGCCAGTTTGGTGCCAGGTTTTGAGGGAAAATGAGATGTTTTCGAGCCAAGACGAATTAATAGCTCTCTCCTATCACAAGGGTATCATCAGACAACTTTTCAGATCGTGAATAATCATTAAGTTGTCTATATATCTATTATTTAAAAACAACTATGCTCCATTTTTATTTGGGGCATTATGTAAAACCAAATAGGTCCAAAGTAAAATTTCGGATTTCATTTCATCTTTATAGGTGGCTTTAGTTCCATGCCGAGTTGTAACATCATCCCTAAGTCATCTTCCAATCCCCACCATTCCTTTATTTTGCCATTATTTATTGTCAACAAATGAAAGGCTGATTTTGTCACTTTCACTCCAGTGGGAGCAATTCCCTCGTATTGAGCCGTTTGAGTACCATGCTGAACAAGTTTGACAGCAACTTTATCTCCTTCTGCAACCATCGCTTCTATCTCATGATGCCAATCAGGAAAAGATGTATAATACTTTTTGATATCTTTAAAAACATCATCCTTTGTCCACGGCTTCTCTAATCCAGGAGCATTTAGTTTAAAATCATCTGATAATATTTCATTTAATTTATTAAAGTCTTGCTTATCCACTGCCGCAAAAAAGTCTCGTGCAATTGTCTTATTCTCTTCCTGTGTTCTAATAGTGGCTTTATACTTATCCAATTCTGCTTTCTGAGACTGGTTTTGACAACCAATCATAATTGAAAAAATCACTATAAAAAACATAATAAAACTGATTCGGAATCTTGTTTTCATTTGATTGGGTTTTAGTGAATGTATAGAACTAAAATATCTGTAAGTCAACGATTTTGATGCAAGTTACACCAATAAGAACCCTAAGTCAAATAAATCTAAGTCACCTTGTTATAAATCGTAATTGTAAAAGCATTCCCAGGATACCTCTGAGCAGTTTCTCATTAGGTATGTTAAAAGTTTTCAGACCCTTTTTTGAAGTGGTCAAAGAAGGACGGATTTTACACTTCCTTTCAGGTTACAGGAGATTTTGATAGATTTTAGTACTAATCATCAATTTTACAGAGTCCTAAAGGTTCTGGTGAGTGATCATCTTTTGCCAAGCGTCTCCCTTTGATAACCCCTGAAGCAACCGGAACTCGTCTGGTGACCGCTGGTAAATTATAAGAACTGAATTCCATGAATTAAGTTCCTTTCAATTTACAGAAAGTAAGAAAAATCCCATTTGAAGGGACAAGACTATTTTCTTTGTCCATGTTAGTTATCTGATATTTGTGATATTTTCAATAGAATCCCCTATTTCTTGTTTTCTTTAGGTTTCAGCTCCAACCTAAGTTGAGTCATAAGCCCTAAATTATCCTCCAGGGCCCACCACTCCTCAACTTTTCCATTAACAATCCTCATAA
This sequence comes from Bacteroidia bacterium, assembly GCA_026391595.1. Classification (GTDB taxonomy): domain Bacteria; phylum Bacteroidota; class Bacteroidia; order Bacteroidales; family VadinHA17; genus LD21. The sequence continues at coordinate 2,525 of JAPLDY010000252.1, read as the reverse complement.
TATGTGTGGCTGGGACCGTAACAGATTTACCAGTTGGCTCAATTCCTTTATACTGATTCTTGTGGGTTCCGTATTGAGTTAATTTCACTGCAACTTTATAGCCTCCTTCCTCCAGGGTTGCTGTGAACCAGGAGAATAAAGAGCAAAGTCATCAGACAAAAGATTTCCTAGTTTGTCGAGATCCCCTTTGTCAATGGCATTGATTACTTCTCGAACAATTTCTTTATTTTGTTCTTGAATTTGGGCCGTTGCTTTAAACTTATCTAACTCTGCTTTTTTAGCCTGATTTTGGCAACCAATAGCGACGAAAAGCGATAAAGATAAAAAATGGTATTGACGAATTTTAATTGTGATGTTTTCATTTTTCACCTATTTACTGTTTAATTACTTTATTTGCTTTTAGTTCCCTTCCCTTCAAATGCTTTCCACCAGTTATTATCCTTCAAATTTTCACCTTTTACAACAAAGGACATCCAGTCATCACTAAAATTCCATATCCATTGTGAAACTTCAACTTTTCCATTAGGATAATATGTTACTCCATCTTCTATGCAAGTTCTCCTGTCTGTAAATGTTGGTGTCGAGTTGAACCAAGTTCCGTCATCATAAACAATATGTGTAATACATATTTTTTTTATGGGATCATAGCATGTTATCTCAAATCCATTTTGAGTAAAGTCTTTGGTTTTCCAAAGGTGTAAAATCTCAAGTGCATAACCATTTAAAACTCTCTTGCCTGTAAGAGTCCAATCTACATGATAGTAAGATGCAGATATACTGTCTCGTACTTCTCCCTGAACGTTCCAGATTCCTGACCAGGCGTCCAAAACATTATATTCAGCCCCAGCTTTGGGGGATTCAGTCTGTGTTGCTTGTGCCTGTATTCCATTTGTACAGAATAACAGAACAGTAATCGTGGTGGTCAAACAAACTGCTTTCATTTGATTGGATTTTGGTTAATGGGAAAGAATAACTATCAATCAATTATATGATGAAAGGTATGCCAAAATTAAACCAATGTCAAGCAAATCTTAAACAATTGTAATGGTTACCCTTGAAGAAGAAGTATATATGCACTTTAATACGTAGAATTTGTTGAGGAATCTTTAAGAAAAAAGATAAACTGGAAAAGCCAGTGTACTTGACACAGTTGGCCGTAATAAATTGACCACCTTCCCAGAGTTAAATCCTTGTTGTTTATAAATGTATGTCATGTGTTATCAGACCGTCTTTTGAAGTGGTCAAAGAAGGACTGATTTTACAGTAAGGTTAACTTATATTGTTTTAATCACATTTTGTATACTAATGCATTAATATTCATTCCTGCTCCAACAGATGCGAAAACAAGAGTGTCGCCTTTGTTTATTTTGTGCGGTTTTAACTTATCTTTCAATATAAGATCCAATAAAGTCGGTATGGTCGCTACAGATGAGTTGCCCAACCATTCAATTGTCATCGGCATTATGTCTTTTGGCACATCAACTATATCATAAAGATTAAAAAGTCGTTTTAATATTACATCGTCCATTTTCCCATTGGCTTGATGGATTAGCGCTTTCTTTATTTCACTTAGGTGAATATTACTTTTCTCAAGACATTCTTTTATCGTTTGAGGTACTTTTTCAATTGCATATTGATAAAGCTTTCGGCCATGCATTTTTAAAAAACTATCATCCTCATTTTCATTGTCTGACTTGTATGATTTACCCATATATAACATTTTGGAATTTAATAAGGTATCCGATCGAGTCTTATGTGAAAGTATTCCAATGGGATATTCACTCTGTCTGGCTTCGAAAATAGTAGCTCCCGCACCATCGGCATATAACATACTGTCCCTGTCATGTGGATCAGAAACTCTGGAAAGTGTGTCAGCCCCGATAACCAGTACCTTTCTGGCATCCCCTGATTTTATTAAATAATCGGCTAGCAGCGTAACAGGCAATATCAGAGGTCACCAAATTGTCTGTAACATATCTTCTTTCTGAAATAGTTGTAATTTCAAAAAACTTATCAATTATTTCTCGATTTGCTTTTTCGAGGTTTTTCCCGTCTGCATCATAAAATTCATTTATGAGAAAATCTTCATTTCTGGTATGTTTTGTCGGGATGTAATTTCCCGTTCCTGTAATGACACTATAGATAGTTCTATTCATATTTAAAGTAAATTATCGTATGTTTTACTTCCAATGTGCCTAGCGATTGAGCAAAGTTAACTGTTTGTGTACCAAAATAAAAAAAGGATCAAGTGCTTTCCATTTTTGTGCAATCTAATGCAAAATCCTATTATTTGGAAATGCCAGTGTCCTTGATCACCTTTGGCCGCAAAAAACTGACCACCAAAAGCTAAAGTTAAATCCTTGTTGTTCCTATATGTATGTTAAGTGTTATCAGACCTTCTTTTGAAGTGGTCAGAGAGGGACGGATTTTAACAAAATCAAGCAATTAAAAAACCAGATTGGAGGTGTTTTTTATTTGGTGCCAGGTTTTGTATGAAAATTGGATGTTTTTGACAAAATCTATTA
>JAPLDY010000157.1 GCA_026391595.1 Bacteroidia bacterium | reverse complement strand
TTCCCGAAGTTACTAGAAATAATCTGATTCCCCAACTGACAGGAATCCTTTAAACTTTGGTAAATTCATGATTCCAGGAAGAATTTAAGACGGAAAAAGGGGAATGTGATTAACGAAACAATGAAAATATGACCTGTTCTTCTATAAATATTAACATTTCAAACGTTTGCGGTGAATTATGTTAATTGCTTGAAAATTAATGCTTTCAAGTGGTTTTTATTTTGATTTCTTTTTTACATTTGTGGAACCTGTTTTGAAAGCAAAAACTGACCATTTTTAACTATTCATCTTTATTAATCTTAAACCAGACATCCAATGAAAAAACGATTCTTAACGATGCTCTCGTTACTTTTTCTGGGAATTCTTGTCGCCGGGGCACTAAGCGCCCAGGGAATAAGAGTTACAGGTAAGGTAACAGATGCAGGCGATGGTTCCGCACTGATCGGAGTGACGGTCCAGGAAAAGGGAACCACCAATGGAACTATTTCAGACGTATCGGGTAATTACTCTATTACCGTTGCGCCAACAGCCACCCTGGTTGTATCTTATGTAGGCTACACGGCACAGGAGGTTGCAGTAAGCAACCGGACATCGGTCAATATCTCACTTGCAGTTGGAGAACTCCGGCTGAATGAGGTATTGGTTATCGGTTATGGTACTGCCAAAAAAGCAGATCTTACCGGTTCTGTCAAGGCTGTAAGTTCAGATAACTTTAACCCTGGTATTGTAAGTTCACCTCAGGAGATGGTGATTGGTAAAATGGCAGGGGTACAGATCACGACCGGCGGCGGTGCGCCTGGTGAGGGAGCAACCATCCGTATCAGGGGCGGTTCATCACTCAAGGCAAGTAACGATCCATTGATAGTCATTGATGGAGTTGCCGTTGATATTGACGGTCCGTCAGGCATGAGGAACCCGCTTTCTACGATCAACTCCAATGATATTGAGACTTTCACCGTTCTCAAGGATGCATCAGCGACTGCTATTTATGGATCACGCGCATCTAACGGCGTTATTCTCATAACCACAAAAAGAGGTAAAGCAGGCCAGCCCTTCACTGTTAATTATACAGGTAGTGTATCTGTAAGTTCTCCAATTAATTATGTTGATGTATTCTCAGCTGCAGAGTTCAGAAACATCATTGCTACCAAATATGCTTCCGACGCTGCAATACAGGCTCGTCTCGGATCATCGGAAACCGACTGGCAAAAGCAGATCTACAGGTCCGCCTTTTCAAACGACCATAACATAAATTTTTCAGGCGGACTGGCTAAATTGCCGTACAGAGTAAGCATAGGTTATACAAATCAGAATGGTATCCTGAAGACTGATAATCTGGAACGACTTACTGGATCAATAAACATCAATCCTTCCCTCTTTGATGACCATCTCAAGCTTGAAATAAATGCAAAGGGGATGACTATTGATAACGTCTTTGCAAATCGCGGAGCAATTGGTTCTGCAGTTTCCATGGATCCTACACAAGCTAAAGATTTTGTATGGATGACCACCACCGGAACACCTGAATTTACTGCACCGATGAACCCTCTGGTACAGCTTAATGATTATCATGATCTCGCAACTGTAAACAGATTCCTGGGTAATTTTACAGCCGAATATAAACTCCACTTCTTTCCGGCTCTCAAGGCAAAACTTAACCTTGGTCTCGATAAATCGCACACCAACGGTACTGTTAATATCCCAACCGGATCCTATTTGTCCTACTCTACATATCTGGGCAAGGGAAGAAAAACTATTTATAACCAGAACAAGACCAACTCACTGTTGGATTTCTATTTCGACTATTCAGGTGAATTTGGCGGACACAGCCGTTTGAATGTGGTTGCTGGTTATTCGTGGCAACATTTTTACAGGGATGGAAAGACTTTAACAGCCACAAAATATCATGAGTCAGTATTTGAAGACTCCGACTATAAATCTGAAAATTACCTGATATCATTTTTTGGCAGATTGAATTATGTGCTGAAGGACAAATATTTACTGACCTTCACCCTGCGCGATGACGGTTCTTCAAGATTCTCACCTGAAACAAGGTGGGGTCTGTTCCCATCAGCAGCACTTGCATGGAACGTAACAAAAGAGTCTTTCCTCGCCAATAATAAAATTCTTTCAAATTTAAAACTGAGACTTGGTTATGGAATCACAGGCCAGCAGAACCTCGGCGACAATGATTATCCTTATCAGGCCAACTATAAATTTGCCGACCTCGGAGCCTATTACCAATTCGGTGGAAATTATGTTCAGACAGCCAGACCGGGCGGATATGATGCAAACCTTAAATGGGAAGAGACAACTACATATAATGCCGGTTTGGATTATGGATTCCTTAAAGACAGGATAAATGGTGAATTCGATGTCTACTTCAGAAAAACCGCTGACCTGATAAACGAGATCCCTGTTCCTGCAGGTACCAACCTGACGAACTATATAACCACCAACGTTGGTGACCTTGAAAACAAAGGCCTTGAATTTTCAATCAATGCTAAAGTTATTTCTAAAGCTGATCTCGAATGGGAAATTGGCTTCAACACAACCTATAATGTCAATAAGATCACGAAACTGACTATAGTGGATGACTCTACCTACCAGGGTGTTTATACTGGAGGTATTGGAGGTGGTACGGGAAATACCATCCAGATTCACAGCGTCGGATATCCTGCATATTCTTTCTTTGTTCTTGAACAGGTTTATGGTGCTAATGGCAAACCTATCGAGAATCTTTTCGTTGACCGTGATGGCGACGGACAGATAACTACAAGCGGGGATAAATACAGGTATCAGAAACCTGCACCTACAGTATTTATGGGATTCTCCTCCATGCTGACTTACAAGAATCTCGACTTCTCATTTAATGGACGTATAAACCTTGGTAACTATATCTACAACAATGTCAATTCTGGTTCCGGGGTATATGCTTATATGGGTTCTACAAATTATCTGCAAAACAAAGTCAGGAATCTTGAATACACTCAATTTGAGAATCCTCGCTATTTCTCTGATTATTATATAGAGAACGGATCATTTTTAAAACTTGATAACCTTGCTTTAGGTTATAACTTCAATAACCTTGGAGTTGATAAGCTCAAAATGAGAATTTATGCTTCAGCACAGAATCTCATAACGATCACCAAATATTCCGGTATTGATCCGGAAGTATTCAGCGGCATCGATAATAATATTTATCCGCGCCCGAGAACTTTCCTCCTTGGGATAAGCTTAACCTATTAATCATAACTTATAAATGGCTATGAAACCAAGATATTTTAAAATAAGTGCGGTAGTGATTTTATTATCAGTATTTTTCACTGCCTGTATCAAGAATCTGGATACAATTCCGCTTGATAAGGATGTTTTTACATCCGAGAAGATCTACAAGGACTTTAGCAACTATGAAAAAGTTATTGCTAAAGTCTATGCCGGCCTTGCAACGACAGGCCAGAAAGCACCTCATGGCGACCAGGATATCCTCGGTCTTGATGAGGGCGCCAGCCAGTACACAAGAGCCCTTTTCAATGTTCAGGAAGTTGTTACCGATGAGGCAATAATCGGATGGAATGATGCAGACCTGATGGATTATAACAAGATGTCGTGGTCATCTTCCAACACATATATTGGCAATATGTATTACAGGATCTTTTACCAGGTCTCCCTCGCCAATGAATTTCTGCGTCAATCGACTGATACAAAACTTTCAAACTACGGCTTCACTGACGAACAGAAAGCCACCATACATGATTACAGGACAGAAGCCAGATGGCTCAGGGCATTCAGCTATTATCATGCCATTGATCTGTTCGGTACTGTACCTTTCGTTACCGAGAATGATGTCGTAGGATCTTTCCTTCCAAAACAGATCACGAGAACAGATCTTTTTGATTATATCGAAAGTGAACTCCTTGCAATTGAAAATGACCTTAAGGCACCGAGAACAAATGATTATGGCCGTGTTGATCAGGCCTCAGCATGGATGCTTCTCGCACACCTTTATTTAAATGCAGAAGTTTATGGCAAACCGGCAAAATACACTGAAACAATAACCTATGCCAAGAAAGTCATTGATGCAGGCTATGTTCTTGAAGATAATTATGCAAAAATGTTCATGGCAGACAATCATCTGGCCAAAGGTATTATTTTCGCTATCCCGTTTGATGGCGTACAAACCAAAACATGGGGTGGAACGACATACCTTGTAGCAGCAGCTATCGGAGGTTCGATGGTTCCTGCAAATTTCGGAACGACCCAGAATTGGGGCGGCCTAAGGACAAGACCTGAGTTCGTGGCAAAATTCCCTGCTGGCAACACAGACAAAAGGAAAATGTTTTATACGACAGGCCAGTCACTCAGTATAAATGACTATCTGAAATTTACTGACGGTTATGCAATTGCAAAGTGGACCAACATGACCTCCACCGGAGTAAAAGGTTCAGATGGCACTCATATGGATACCGACCTTCCCGTTTACAGGCTTGCTGATGCGTATCTTATGTATGCTGAGGCTGTCCTTCGCGGAGGCACTGGCGGTTCACCTGCGGCTGCCCTTGGATATGTAAATGAAATCCGGACCAAAGCTTATGGGAATGCCACTGGTAATATCACCCCGGGCCAGCTTACCCTTCCCTGGATACTTGATGAAAGAGGCAGAGAGCTTTACTGGGAGTGTCATCGCCGTACCGACCTTATCAGGTTTGGTGCTTTCACGGGAGGTACATACCTGTGGCAATGGAAAGGTGGAGTTCAGGCAGGACAGGCAACCGATGCCAAGTACAACCTGTTCCCCATACCGGACTCTGACCTTGGAGCAAATCCAAACCTTGAACAGAATGATCCGGGTTATTAATATTTAAAATATTACAGAAATGAAAAAATTCAAAATATTTTTTATGATCATTGCTGCTGCTCT
>JAPLDY010000050.1 GCA_026391595.1 Bacteroidia bacterium | reverse complement strand
GATAACAGCTCTTGAGAATATTACATCAGGCAACCTGACACTTTTCGTTGCAGTTACTGAAAAGAAAAAGACACTGCCGCCAGCACAGGGAGGGAAGGAATTCTGGAATATATTCAGGAAATTCATACCTGATGCCGGAGGTATATTATTAAAAAGCAACTGGACCAAAGGGGAAAGCGTTTCCATTGCTGAACAGAAATGGCTGATCGATAAAATACTGAATAATTCCGATATTGAAATTATTGCATTTATCCAGGATGCAATTACAAAAGAGATTTATCAGGCATCTTCAGTCAGCCAGCCTGATATTGTTGTTGGAATAGAAGATCCGCAGGGAAGGCCAGGGAATGGCTTTATCCTCTATCCGAACCCTGTCAAAAACAGATTGGCAATAGGTTTTGTCGAACCCCTCAAAGGTGATGCAGATATCAGGATTTTTGATATTCAGGGAATCCAGGTTGCCATATATAAAGCAGTATCAGGCACTGAACAGTTCACTATTGACGACCTGAGCCTGAAGCAGGGATTATATATGGTCCATATTTCCCGTAATGGCATTGATCTCGGTTACAGGAAACTGGTTGTAGCCGGCAGATAAATTTTCCTAAATTTACGCCCTGCATTTTAAATGAACAAGGTTCCATAATTCGTGTTTATTTATAAAGTATATTATTATATAAGATGAAGAATAAGAAGACGTTATTGATGATCCTTGACGGCTGGGGAATAGGTGATGGCTCGAAGTCGGATGTGATAAGCACGGTGCCGACACCAAACTTATCGGCTCTGAAAAAGAACTACCCCAACTCGCGTCTCCTTGCATGCGGCGAGGATGTTGGTCTGCCGGAGGGTCAGATGGGAAACTCCGAGGTGGGACACCTGAATATTGGTGCAGGAAGGATAATCTACCAGGATCTTGTAAAGATCAACAAGGAATGTAAAACAGGCGACATAAAGAAAAACGAAGTGCTTATTGATGCATTTTCATTTGCCCGCGACAATGAAAAACAGGTTCATTTCTTCGGACTGATGTCCGATGGAGGAGTTCATTCGCTGGACAAACATCTCTATTCACTATGCGACATGACAATGGATTACCAGCTGAAGAATGTCTTTATTCATGGTTTTGGTGATGGCCGCGACACTGATCCCCGCAGCGGAAAAGGTTATATAAAAAACCTGCTGAATCATCTTAAGAAATCCAACGGTAAGGTAGCTTCATTTGTAGGAAGATATTATGCTATGGACCGCGATAAGAGGTGGGAAAGGATCAAGGAGGCTTATGATCTGATTGTCAATGGTAAAGGAATAAAAACAACCGACATTATAGACGCAATGCAAAAGTCCTACGACTCCGGTGTTACCGATGAGTTTATGAAACCGGTTGTCATTGTCGGGAATGATGGTGAAGCAATAGGAAAAGTAAAAGAGGGTGATGTTATAGTATTTTTCAATTTCAGGAACGACAGGGCTAAAGAGCTTACCATCGTGCTTACTCAGAAGGAAATGCCAGAGTTTGGCATGAAGACAATTCCCCTGTATTACTGTACGATGACGCCATACGACGCAACATTCAAGGGGCTTCATGTCATCTATCCCAAGGAAAATGCTGACAAGACTATTGGTGAAGTTCTTGCTGCAGCCGGCAGGAAGCAACTCAGGATTGCAGAGACTGAAAAATATGCACATGTGACTTTTTTCTTTTCGGGAGGACGGGAGGAGGCATTCGCAGATGAAGAGAGGATTCTCGTTCCTTCTCCCAAGGTTGCCACTTATGACCTCCAACCGGAAATGAGCGCATATCGTGTCAGAGATGAGGTTGTAAAAGCAATAAATACTGAGAAATTCGATTTCATTTGCCTTAATTTTGCAAATGGCGACATGGTAGGTCATACCGGTGTGTATGAGGCTATTATGAAGGCAGTTGCAACTGTCGATGAATGTGCAGGTGCCGTTGTAAAGGCAGCACGTGAAAAAGGCTATGATGTGATGATAATTGCCGACCATGGCAATGCCGATTATGCGATCAATAGTGATGGCACCCCTAATACGGCACACTCACTCAATCCTGTTCCATGCATCCTGGTAAGTGATGATTATAAGGCAGTTAAAGACGGAATACTTGCAGATGTGGCACCGACTTTGCTGAAAATAATGGGGATAGAGATTCCAAAGGAGATGACCGGGAAAGTGCTGGCGTAACCGGCCTCACCCCCTTCCGTCCCCCTCTCCCAGGAGAGAGGGGGAGACTTAAATATTCAGGGATTTTAAATTTATGAACAAATAAAGTCCCTCCCTCCTGGGGGAGGGATTTAGTGAGAGGTTTATTGATGCTCCGAATTGGAAATGTAATCTTCAGCCTTGACATACTCGAAAAGAAATTCGTTTGTGACCTCAGCGATTGCCATGGCAGATGCTGCAGGGATGGCGATTCTGGCGCCCCGTTGTCAGATGAAGAAGTAGCAGTTCTCGATGAAATATGGCCTGTCGTTAAGGAATACCTGAGACCTGAAGGCATCATGGCTGTTGAGGCTCAGGGCACCAGCACAACTGATTTTGAGAATGACAAGATCACACCGCTGATTTCAAATGCCGAGTGTGCATACACCATGATCGAAAACGGTATTTACAGATGCGGCATTGAGAAAGCCTGGGCTGAAGAAAAGATTTCTTTTCAGAAGCCCCTTTCATGTCATTTGTTTCCTGTGAGGATGAAAAAGTTCACCGGCTTTTTAGCCGTTAATTATCAGGAACTTCCAATCTGTTCAGGAGCAAGAAGGAGAGGAACAGACGAAGGAGTTTATGTATATGAGTTTCTGAAGGAACCACTAATAAGAGCTGTTGGAGAGAAGGTTTACAGTGAGTTGTGTATTGCAGCTAAGGAATTGAGAATGAGGAAATAAGAAGGAGATTCCTCACTTCTCCGCCAGCTGGCGGATTCGTTTGGAATGACAGGCATTATTATAATGATAATGGGGTAAAGCGGCGCAAGGCCGCCAGCCTTGCGCCGCCTTACCTCCCCATATTAACCCAAATGAATCATGTCATTCTGAGCGAAGCGAAGAATCTTCCTCATTTACCACGATCCATATTTGTTATCATGTCATTCTGAGCGCTTTAGGCACCGAATCCACTGATTGACGGAGAAGGTGACCAGCGAAGAATCTCCTTAGATAAATACACTTCTTCACCTAAGTATATTTAGGTAAAATTTAGGAATCTCTTATCTGTTATTTATGATCTCTGTTCTGATTATTAAATCATTCACAAAAAACTGTTCCGGAGCCGACTATTGCTTAAAGTCAAAAAAAAATCACTGATATTTTGTTTTTATAAAAAAACCGGTATCTTTGGCAGGTTAACTTAAAACCTAAAACTAATTCGTATGAAGAAACTATTTCTGCTGATTTCTTTGTTTGTGTTCGCGGGAGCAACCCTATTGGCACAAACAAAAGTCATTACAGGTACGGTTACCTCTGCTACTGAAGGGGAAGGGGCACTTCCCGGGGTGACTGTTCAGGTTAAAGGTACCACAGTCGGTGCCCTTACAGATTTAAACGGAAAGTATTCAGTTACAGCACCTGTCAACGCAACAACGCTGGTTTTCTCCTATATAGGGATGGAAACACAGGAAGTTGAAATTGCAGGCCAGTCTGTTGTAAATGCTGTACTGAAGTCAAGTATGATCGGACTCCAGGAAGTCGTTGTAACAAGTGGTTATGGCATTAAGAGGGCTCCAAAAAGCTCTTCAGCCCTTAACCAGGTTGTTTCAGGCGATAAACTTGCAGAAGTCCGTCAGGTCAACGTAAACAATGCACTTGCCGGTAAAGTATCAGGTATCCAGTTCAGAGGCCAGTCTTCTGCAAAACTTGGATCATCAGGTGGAGTCAGGTTACGTGGTGACAGCGGTTTCGGCACAGGCCAAAGCATCCTTTATGTTGTTGACGGAACAATCCTGCCGAACTCCAATGATATAAACATGGACGACATTGAAGATATCAGCGTTCTTTCAGGACCGAGCGCTTCAGCAATCCTTGGCTCACAGGGTTCCAACGGTGCCATCATCATCACGACCAAGAAAGCAAAAACAAGTGCCGGAAGATCAATGGGTGTTGAGGTGAACTCCGGATTCCTTCTGAACTACGTTTATATACTTCCTAATTACCAGAATGATTATGCAGGAGGTAACGTTCAGGATATGTACAGATATGAGTACAGAGCCGGTATTGATCCAGTAGAATGGCAGGCTCTTGATGGCAAGTATTATCCTGATTATTCGGATGATGCCAGCTGGGGCCCCAGAATGGCAGGCCAGGAATACATTCCATGGTATTCATGGTATCTTGGTTCAAAATATACCGGAACAACTGCACGTCTTACCCCTCAGCCAACTAATGCAAGGGATTTTTATGATGTAGGTTCCACTCTGAATAACAGCGTTGCATTCTCCAAAGTCGGAGAAGGTTATAATATTCGCGCGATAGTTGGTAACATATCAGTTAAAGGTAATCTTCCTCAGTCAACTCTGAACAAAACAACCTTTGCTGTTAAAACAACTTATGATATAACCAAGAAACTCACTTTTGGAGCAAATGTAAACTTCTTCACTACCTCAACCCAGGGTGAATTTGATGACGGCTACTCAAACCAGTCAACAGGTTCATTCAACCAGTGGTTCCACAGGGATCTCGATATGGGTATGATGAAAGAACTGAAGGACCTCAGAACATCAGATGGTATCTGGGCAAGCTGGAACCATAACAACCCTACTTCCTACAACCCGGCAGCTACCAAAAATTTCTATGCAGGCAACTTCTGGTATAACTTCTATAAATGGTACGACCTGGTTAAAATTCCTTCCAGAGCTGACCGTCTTTTCGGAGATATCTCTCTTAACTATAAGATAATTGAAGGTCTCTCTGCAAAGGTTACCTACCGCAGACAGCAGAATAACACCTGGTCTGAACAAATGTACAGCACCGACCTTAATGACAGCGGTACCCAGACAACAGGGAACTCTCCTGAATGTAAAGGTTACTATTATACGGGAACCACTTATTCAAACCGTGAAAACATCGAAGCTCTTATCTCATTCTCAAGGAAAATAGGTGATTTCAAAGTAAATGCAAACCTTGGTTCCGACTTTTTCAGTTCAGTCTATAAGGCAAACAGCTCAAATACCGTGAATGGTTTCAACATCAAAAACCTCTATTCAATTGCCAACTCCAAAGATCCTGCTTCAATTTCCAATACCAGAGAGAAAGAGAAATACAATGCAATTTTCGCACGCGGTGATGTTGGTTTCAGAGATTTCCTCTTTGCGGAATTCACTCTCAGGAATGACTGGTTTTCAACTCTTCCTCCCGCAGACAATTCGATTCTTTCGAAATCATTCGGTGGATCCTTTGTGTTCAGCGACCTTATTAACCAGCCATGGTTAAACTTCGGAAAAGTTCGCGCATCATGGGGTGAGATCCCGACAGCAATCGGCGTCTTTTCATATCCTGGATTTGCCTATGGTGTTAACCAATATCAGTGGAACAGCAACTTCCTCATGGGAACACCCGACCAGCTGGTAGATCCCGCTATCAGGGGCGCTGTAAAGACACAGATGGAATTTGGTCTTGAATTAAGATTCCTCAACAACAAGGTTGGAATGACAGCAACATACTGGGATGGCACTGAAAAGGATATCCCTTATGCAGTTAATATTTCGAACTTTAGCGGTTTTACATCCAAGTACCTGAATACAGGTGAAATAACCAAAAGAGGTATCGATATAGCACTTAACCTTAAACCGGTAGATAACTCAAAAATATCCTGGGATCTGAATGCAACATTCGCTTATCTTATCAAGCAGGAAGTTGTTAGAATCGCCGAAGGAGTTGACCAATTTACGGTCCAGACCATCTGGGGCAGAAATGAAGCTCCGTATATGGTTCATGCTATTAACAGACCATGGGGTGAATTATTTGGAAGCGGTATTGCTAAAGATTCAGCTTCCGGCTTAGCCCTTCTTACCTCCACAGGAGGATACGTCAACGATGCAAAGACTTATTTCGGCAACGTTCTTCCGAAGATCACCGGCGGTATTCAGAACTCAGTCAAAATATTAAAGGACATTACCATTGTAGCCAACATTGACTATCAGTTTGGCGGTAAATTCTTCTCACTGTCCGACATGTGGGGCACCTATTCAGGTCTTACATCCCAGACATCAGGACTGAACGACAAGGGTATTCCAATCCGCGACCCCGTCGCCGACGGTGGTGGTGTTCATTTATTTGGCGTTGATGCTACGACAAGGCTGCCGGTTGACTATTATGTTGATGCTCAGCAATATTATCATAGCCTGTATGACAATAAATTCTATGATTCATTCATACATGACCTTTCATACATCAAGCTGCGTGAATTAAGCATTGGTTACAATATCCCGATAGCTAAGCTTGGCGGAGTGAGCAAGTATATCCAGAGCGCACAATTTTCACTGGTTTCACAGAACCCATGGCTTATCTATGCCAAGACAAAAGACTATGATCCTTCTGAGATTTCAACAGCATCTGGTGAAGCCGGACAGTTCCCGGGGATACGTTCATTTGGAGCCAACCTGAAGCTCAGCTTCTAGGATTGCCGATTAGTAACTTTTAAATACTATTATAATGAAAAAATCAATTTATAAAATCACGACTTTCGCACTGGCGGTAGTCCTGCTTTTTACTAGCTGTGACAAACTCTCGGATTTTGGCCATACCAATACTAACCCTGGTGTAACAAATACCCCGAATACCGCAGCGTTGCTTACCAATGTTTTGTCAGGTCTGGCCAACTATTCTGCTCACAGAGGAGGAGCGTTGTACTGCCAGTATTTTTCAGAAACACAATACCCTGAGCTGTCAATCTATACAACTAATTTGGCTAATGTTACCATGCCAGCTATATATTCTGGTCATTTATATGATCTTGAGAATATAATTATCACCAACACTGATGCAGCAACCAAAGTAGTTGCAGAGCTGAATGGTGCAAACGCAAACCAGATTGCTATTGCAAGGATTATGAAGACTTATATTTTCTGGACCATCACTGACAGATGGGGAGATGTTCCTTATAAGACAGCCTTGAAAGGTAATCCTTCAGTTTCATTTGAAAGACAGGAATCGATCTACAAGGGTATGATAACTGAGCTTACCGAAGCTGTTGCACAGTTTACAACCGGAGCAGCAATTAAAGGCGATATAGCTTATAATGGCGACATTGCCAATTGGAAGAAGTTTGCCAACTCTATGAGAATGCTGATGGCACTCCGCCTTTCGAAGGTGTACCCGACTTCCGCAGGATACGCAGCCACCGAGTTCAAGGCAGCACTTGCTGATGCAGCAGGTTCAATTGACGAAAACTCAGAAAATTTCAAGATGGTTCCTCCCGGAGGCAATTTCAGAAATACATTCTTTAATATGTATGATGGCCGCAAGGACTATGGTGAAAGTGCTACAATGACTACCATTATGTCCAACCTGAGTGACTCCAGGCAGCAGGTTTACGGATCAACTGTCCTTGGCGTTGCATCTTCAACTGGTGTTCCTTTCGGAAGAGTACGTACATTTATTGACCCCTGGTGCGGCTCACATCCTGATTGGACCTATGTTATGGCTAATGCTTATCGTACAGAAACCAGCCCATACTATATTTTAACAGCCGGGAGCGTACTTCTTGCACGCGCTGAAGCTGCTGACAGGGGATGGACATCAGAAACAGCCAACACAAAAACTCTGTATGAAGCTGGAATTACTGCCTCTCATACACAGTGGGGAATTGCTGCTCCATCTGCAGGATACCTTGCTAATGCTAGCGTTGCTCTTCCAGGTGCATTTGGAACAGGCGCAAATGTTAGCTTCATCAACCTTCAGCAGTATATCGCTTTTTATCCCGATGGGATACAGGGCTGGAGCAACTGGAGAAGAACAAATGTGCCTGCCCTTACTCCCGCACCGGATGGGACAATCATCCCTCTGGTTATTCCCCGGAGGTATATGTACTCAACGGCTGAATATTCACTTAACGCTGACAGTGTTAAGGCTACAATCGTAAGGCAGTTTGGTGCTGAAGATAAAGACTTAATGAATTCAAGAATTTGGTGGGATAAGTAGTATTTCACGTCAGAAAAGTAAACTTTAAAATAAAAAGTATGAAAACACTCTATAATACACTTAAAATCTTTGCAGGCTTCTTCTTGCTGGCCATCCTTGCCGTATCATGTGTACCTAAGCAGGAGACGATGGGCGATGCAGGACAAACCCTGGTAAGAATGACACCCGATGGTTTCAAATTAATTCCATTGGATGCTGTTGCAACATCTCAGAAAGCAACAGCGTTTATAGTCAGGAAAGATCCGGCTAATGAAGCTGATCTGACCACTACCACAACTGTTGTGGTACAGAAGGACGATGCAATGCTTACTGCCTACAACACTGCAAACGGAACCACTTTCATTCCGCTTCCAACCACTTTGGCTACTACAAATCCTGCACCTGCAGCTGATGGAACTATAACTCTGGAATATGCCGCAGGCGATTTTGCCAAAGCATTTGTAGTTACCGTTCCCAATGCAACAAAGTTTGACTTTTCCAAACAATATGCACTGGGCTACAGACTTACTACTATTTCAGGAGCAGGAACTTTCAGCGCCACCAGCGCTGATAGCGTTATTGTTCAGGTGATGGTTAAGAACAGGTATGACGGTACTTATGAAGTTTCAGCTATTACTCCTATGGTTGACGTGTTAAATGCAACGCTTACGGGTTATTACCCGTTTATCTATGAGCTGTGGACAACAGGCGCACACTCAGTATTATGCTATGACCGTGATGTATATGGCGACTTTATGCACCCGATCACGAGCGGTACAGCCGTCAGCGGCTACGGATCATTTGGACTGGAAGTATTCTTCAACACCAATGGCGATGGTACTATTATTAATGTCCTGAATCCATGGGGCAACCCTCCGGGAAATACCAGGATGCCGGCCATTGATCCCTCAGGTGTAAATAAATGGTTTGCAGCTACAGGAGATGTTCAATTTAAATATTGGATGAAGCAACCAAGTCTTGTACCGGCTGCTCCCAATATTCGTACATCTTTCAACGAATACTGGACCCGTAAAGGACCAAGATAGTCTTTAAGATTTTAGTTAATATCAGAGAGGCTGGCATTTATGTCAGCCTCTCTTTTTTATCCGGTGCCTGAATATATTAAATGGTACAATTATTGTTGCTATTATATGTCTTTATGAATATAAACCTTATGAAATATAAATCCATAAAATGAAAGCAACATCATTCAGACTCTTTGCAGCAATTGTAGTTTTGCTGATTTCTTCTTCAATTCCAGGGAACGAGCTTAATTGCCAGGAAGAGAACTTAAATCCTTTACCGCAGTATCTTTTTCCTTCCTTCGCAAAAGGAGTGATCCATATGAAGGACGGACGGGAATTGGCAGCTGTTCTGAATTATAACATGGTTGATCAGGAGATGGTCTTTCAGCAGGGGAAATATTATATGGTGTTGGATAAGCCGGAGGAGATCTATTCTATCCTCCTTCAAAACCGGAGATTTGAATATGTTGAGAAAGTTTTTTATGAGGTGGTTTCTGAAGGTACTGTGACACTTTACATTCAGCATAAGAGCAAATATGCACCGGTGGGAAACACTGGCGCGTATGGAACGAAATCACAAACAAGTGCAACGATTAATGTAACAACAGTCCAGGGCGGGAATCAGGTGCGTTTTCTTGATGTGCCCGACAATGTGACGATTTCCCCGGCAACAGTCTATTGGGCAAAGATCAATGGTGAAATGGAAAAATTCACATCAGAAAAGCAGTTATTAAAACTTTTTCCGGAAAGGGAAACTGAACTAAAGGAGTTCATTAAGAGTACAGGTGCAGATATTAAAACCCGGGAAGGACTTATGCAAGTGGGAAACTTCCTGAATGGTACCAAATAGGAGATTCCGAACAAAGCAGAGTGAGGAATCTCCTCCTCTCTATTCAACTTTAAGGTTTACCAGTTCCAGCCGTGTTGAACTGGTCCTGAGTATTTTAAAAACATAATTTTTTATCCTTATCACATCGTTGTTGCCTGGTATACTGCCGTGGAAGTATAATATCATTCCGGCAAGTGTTTCATATTCATCTCCTTCAGGCAGTCCAAGATGGTATTTCTCATTCAGGTAATCAATATCAAGCCGGCCTGAAAAAACATATTCATTTTTACCGGCAACCTTTTCGATAAGCTCCTTTACATCATGTTCATCCTCAATATCCCCGACTATCTCTTCAAGTACATCTTCGATTGTCACCATCCCGGAAGTGCCGCCGAATTCATCAACAACCAGTGCCAGATTTTTCTTTTCTTCCACAAAGACCTTTAACAATTTGTTTGCAGCCATAGTTTCAGGCACAATAGTCAGCTTCCTTATTGAAGATTTTATATCAGGAGGATTTTTAAAAATATCTTTAAGTTCAAAATAGCCTATGATATTATCAATAGTGTTCTGATAAATCAGGATCCTGGAGTGCTGTGTTTCAATAAATTTATCTCTGAGTTCTTCAAGGGAGCTTGAACATTCAATGGCTTCGATCTCGGTACGGGGTATCATACATTCCCTGAGCTTGACATTTGAGAAATCAAGAGCATTCTGAAAGATCCTGATATTGTGCTGATACGGCCCTGATTCCTCTTTACCCTGGTTGCTGAGGGTCACAAAATGATCGAGATCGACCTTGCTGAAGACAACATTTTCCTGGGTTTTCACTCCGGATCCCTTTTTGAAGAAAACCTTCAGGAACAGATTTGAAGCGCCCAAGGTAAGCTTACTGATGGGATAGAAGAGCCAGAAGAAAAAAAGTGTTGGGATACTAAGTGCCTTCAGAAAAAAATTAGGTGAAATTACAAAAACGGTCTTTGGAAGGAATTCAGAAAAAAGAAGCAATATTGCTGTTGAAATTACTGTGTTTATGATCAGAACAAGAACATCTGAACCAATCCTCGGTGTAAGAGCAGGGCTAAGAAGATCTGAAAAGAAAAGCCCGTAAATGACCAGTGCAACATTATTGCCAATGAGCATGGTGGCAATATACTGACCGGGATTATTGGTAAATACTTTGATTATTCCGGACCCGAAAATACCCTGTTTGCGGTCGAGCTCAATACGCAATTTATTGGATGCAACGAATGCTATCTCCATGCCTGAGAAGAATGCGCAACAAAGCATCGACAGCAGAATTACAACGATAGCATTCATATTTCAAAGTTAACCTTTTTTTCTCTGTCTGTGCCTGAACCAGGCGAAGAGAAATGAAATGATTGCCAGCAGAACGAAAATCAGCACTCCCGGGCCACCAGCCCTGTTAGCAAATCTTATGCCGGCAAATATGGATAAAACACCTGTTATGATCCAGACTATTTCAAGTATCAGAAGGAAGGTTTTATTCATTTTTCAGATAAATTGGTCCTGAAGGATTTTTGATCTTGCGCGTCGTGAGCCTGATGTCAGATTCAAAACCTGTTCCCTGTATTGTCTGATCCTCATTGATGATCTTCACGAAACGGTCGGTGTAAATCAGGTCTTTATCCTGGTCCCAGAATAACTGTTCTGTTTCGAGCCTGTCGCTCGACACATTTACGACTATTACACTATCCCTGAGCTCCCATAGTTTCTTCTTATCTGTGAATTTGGCATATTTTGCCGTGGCAAAACCGACAGAATCCTTCTTTCCGTCGTAAAATAACACATAAATGCCCCTGGTGAATTCGGTATAGGGAGAATCATCGTTGCTAAACATCTCAATTAAAGGAGCTCTAAGTATTAGCTGAACCTTTCCGGAATCATCATATATAGTTTCAATGTCTTTATTTGTTACTGAAGGAAGGGAAAGAATGTCTGAATTCTTTATAGTCTCAACTTTCGTTTCACAGGAAGAGAGAACGAAAACGAGTATCATAAAATATAATAAATTGCAGAAGACTCCCTTTTTTATCCCGTACAGCTGGAAGATCAGAAACAAGCCTTCAGCCCTGGGAGAAGTCCCGATATCTATCGGGATGGAATGGAGTTTCAGATTTAATAAGCGTAGAGGATGGAAGCTAATCATATTTACGTTTGAAGAACCAGTTATCGTACAGATTAAGACTTAATCCTATTGTAAAGTAGTTCTCATCATGTATAAATGGTGCCCCTGTAAGTGACTTTCTGGTATAATCGATGTAAAAATCAATTTTTGAATAAAAGTTAGCCGGAGTTGAATATCTGCGTCTTAAAGGTATTCCGGCGCCTATGCTTGCCCCATATTCGTTTACCTTGTTCCCGTTGAGCAACAGGTAGTTATTTCCGATATGCCCACCTGCGCGGTAATCAATCCTCCTTATAAAGCTGTTGTTTGAATATTTGTCGGGAGTATATTCAGCACCAAAAAGCAGTGTCTGTGTATTGGTAAGATATCCGGCGGAACCCTGAAATTTGGCATTTGCCCACCATGTATATACATAATCAAGCGAAACAATGAATTTATTCTTTTTGCCAAATGCCACTCCCGCCCTGATTGTTCCCGGCAGCGATGCTTTTGTAGAATCATCAAGAGAATAAGAAAGCGTGTCAGAAGCACTATATATATTATACCGGAAAGCTATACTCTCAAAGGTCGATTTGCAGTTTTTTCCTGTACTGTATGATGCCCCGAGATTCAGGAAATAATCTTTTTTTATTGTTGCTGTATACTGAAGTCCAAAATCAAGACCCATGCCTGTCATCTGGAGTTTCTGAGTCATGTTAGTCTGAAAAGTATAATAGTAATCTGTGAAATCAAACTCGTTGTACCTTCTGATTGATCCAAAAAGCAGCGATATATTTACTCCAGCAGAGAGATGCTTTGTGATATCTCCTCCTGTTCCAAGAAAGAAATTGGTAAATCCACCGATTCCTCCATGTGATGAGGTATATCCTTCGGAACTCCCTTCGTTAATTGTTTCGGCAATCTTATAGTAACCATTGCTCATTGGGACAAGCCCTGCAGCTACGCCCCACTTTTTCGAAACAGGGAAACCTAGCATGAGGTGATCAAAATTCAGGTCCTCCGATAAATCGTTGTTGGTGCCGTCAGATACAATGTTTACGCCATAATCCATTCCGAAATCAAATACAAACGAGTTGGTATCAAGGCTGCTGTAAGAAGCAGGATTCTGATAGTAGATATTCAGGTTGTCCCTGATTGCAGTCCCGGTTCCTCCCATCCCGAGGCTCCGGAATGAACCTGCCGGTTCAATAATTCCGAGGTTGAAGCGAGCCAGTGGTGAGTTTACAGATTTTTGTCCTGAAGAATAAAGAGGGATGAATATAAGGATTGCCGTCAGAATTCTTACTAATTTATTTTGCATTGTACTCCAGAATATAATTTAAACCATCAATCACAATATCAGGCATATATGTGACTTTGTAATTGAGTTTGTCTTTTAAATACCCGCTGTCTCCACCTGTAAGGATAACCTTAAGATTGACATGCTTCTTTAAAAACGTGCGAATATACTCATTTATTTCATAAATAAGCCCGTTGATCACTCCTGCCGTGATTGCTTCAATGGTATTCTTCCCCGGAGAGGTGTATTTATGTGTGGTGGAAGCAAGGGGCAGCCTGCCTGTGAACTTGTGAAGGGCACGGAACCTCATGCTTAATCCTGGTGAGATATTGCCTCCTTTGTATGTTTTTCCAGACAGGAAATCATAAGTTATAGCGCTGCCGGCATCAATGATCAGTATCTTTTTCCCCGGGAATGACAGATATGCACCTGCAACAGCTGCAATTCTGTCTGGTCCAAGTGTCTCAGGAGTCTCATATTCACTTTTAAAAGGCAGCTTCGATTTATAGGAAAGCAAATGCACGTGAGGAATTCCATGTGTTGCCAGATCAATGATAAAATCAGGTGTATTCCTTACAGATGAGACAATCGCTTTGTCAAGTTCGTATTTACCCAAAACCTTTTCTATCTTTTCGCAGCTGAAAATTTTCGTGCGAAGCGAAATAACCTTCTTCCTGCCGTCATAAATAGCAACTTTGGTACTGGTATTGCCTATATCAAAAATCAGGTTCATAATTGTACTATATAATACAAAGGTAGTAAAAAAACTCATGCACTCACCCCCTTGTGTTCCCCCTCTCTGCTGAAGCAAAGAGGGGGAATCTGTTATATTTCAATGTGTTACCACCCCCTCTTTGCTTTAGCAGAGAGGGGGAAGGGGGGTGAGTACATGTGATTCGGCAGAGGAGATGCGTTTATGTAGTCCTAATTCTTTGGAACTATTGTACCAACCAGGATATTGTTCAATACCAGAATAGCAGCCTTTACAGATGTAATATCTCTTATAGTAAGACTTAGCTTTGCCTCTTTCTGCTTTACAGACATTTGTCTCTGGTGATGGTTAACGTAATTCATTATCGAAACGAAAAGCTGACTCTTGTAGAACTGAGATTCAGGATCAGAAATGAAATTGGCAATGAGGAGGTTGTTCTTGAGAAGTATTTTTTCAATACCCAGCTTTATGGCTGACCATTTTATCCTTACTACATCGAGTAGGGCAGACGAAGGAGCAGGAAGCGGGCCAAAACGGTCGGTGAGCCTTTTTTCATAGAGCTGCAATTCTTCCTCATTTTCAATGTCATTGAGCTCCTTGTAAAGCCTTATCCGTTCTGAAATATTTGAAATATATTCATCGGGGAACATTATCTCAAGGTCTGTATCTATTTGAAAATCAGACACAAAAAGCTTTGTTTGGATCGGTTTTTCCCTAACAGGATCTGTCTTTTCCTCCTGTCTTAACAAATGCGGTTCAGATTCTTTCAGCTCAATAATTGCTTCATTAAGTATCCTCTGGT
>JAPLDY010000096.1 GCA_026391595.1 Bacteroidia bacterium | reverse complement strand
TTGCTTCTGCACAACCTGTCGCAGTAAAAAAGGCAATAAGACAAAGAAGCAAAAGACACTTTATTGTTCTCTTGATGCTTTTCATTTGCAGCAGAATAAGCAATAAAGTTACAACGATAAAGGGTAAAAACAAATTTTAATACTTCGGCAGAGTCCACCCGTTATTGTAAACCGGTGTGATCAATTTATTTGCCGTGGCAGTTGTAAATTGCTGTTTGCTGTTATCCCAGATAACTTTTTCGCCTGTACGATAGGCAATATTACCCATCTGTGCTACCAGGGCAACATTACGTCCGATATCGATTCCGGCATTCAGCTTCTGTGGAGTGTTATTCTTTATGCAGTCAAGGAAATTCTTTACGTGGAGATCGAGTCCTATTCCCACATTTTTCTGAACCGGGACAGCTTCAATCTTTTTCTTCTCAGGGACAACTTCCCATCCGTTCCTGTCGAGAACAAGAGTGCCATTTTCCCCTATATAAGACATTCCGTGGGGCCTTGCCCAATTGCCGAGACCTATCCCGATGGAATGCTCCCAGATCATAGTGAAATCCTTGAAGTCGTAAACTGCTGTCATGGTATCAGGTGTGACCATATCATCGTCGGGGAATGCATATTTCCCGCCGATAGCCATTACTGATTCAGGAATTGATTTGTTCATTCCATATAAAATGTAGTCGATGAGATGAACTCCCCAGTCGGTCATTACACCGTTACCATATTCCCAATACCATCGCCACGTCTGATGGAAACGGTTCTTATTGAATGGGCGTTTAGGGGCCGGCCCAAGCCATTGGTCATAATCAACACCTTCGGGAACGGGTGAATCCGGAACTTTGGGAACTGCTGTTTTCCAATCTACATACGACCATGCTTTACACATACGTATGCGTCCCAGCTTTCCTGACCTGATATATTGTATAGCATCAAGGAAATGCGGCTGGCTTCTCTGCCATTGGTTAACCTGGACGATATTTTTGCTGTATTTCTTTGCAGCCTTCTGCATAATATTGATCTCCGCGATAGAATTTCCGATTGGTTTTTCTACATATACATGTTTGCCGGCAGCCAGGGAATCGCAATATATAAGACAATGCCAGTGGTCAGGAGTACCCACAATAACTGCATCAATATCCTTGTTCTCAAGCATCTTTTTGTAATTGACATAGAGCTTAGGAAGAGGACGCCCCATTTTTACGACATTGTCAGCCCGTCTGTTAAGTACATTGCGATCGACATCACATATTGCAACACATTCTACCTGAGGATTTTTGAGAAATGATTCCAGATCGTTCCATCCCATGCTGTTACCACCGACAAGCGCCACATTTATTTTATCTGAGGGTGGAATATTCATTCTGGCTTTTGATAATGCATCTAAAGAGAGTGCTGATCCTGCTGCAAACAGGGATGCTGTCCTTATGAAATTTCTTCTCGTTGACGTCATATATTAAACAGGGTTTTTAATAATAAGCGGCAAGGTAATACTAAAATTGTATTGCCACCGAAGTTCAATTATTAAAAAAGATTAAAATACCCCCGGCAACCATGACGCAGAATTTATGCCAAAGGTAAACACCCCTGGTCAGCAGCCATCTGGCTGATGACCTGCCCCCCAGGGGGGGCTCAAAATCCAACACAATTATTATTTGGTAATGGTTTATAAACCCCCTCATAGGGGGTGCCCCGCAAGGCGGGGCGGGGGTTTTTCCCTTTAGGCCTGCACTGATCGAAGCGTCAGTGGGGTCGGGGGGCCTATTCCACCGGTTTAAATATCAAATCGACCACATCGGCCTTCTTGAGCATCTTCGCGGCGATCTTCCTGATATCCTTTACTGTATAGGATTTTAAGATGTCCTCATAGTTTTTGGGATCATCTGAATTAATGCCGTAGTTATAATACCTCGAAATAGTGCTGCTCCAGTAAGAGTTATGTTTCTTATTCTCCTCGAGGTTTTTCAGAATATTAAGAACTGTTTTATCGAGATTCTCCTGGCTGGGCCCTATTTGAACGAGAGTATCCAGTTCCTTGTAAATAAGATCCTTCAGGGCATTGGCACGAGCCGGATCGCAGTCAAACATTACATAACCTTCACCTTTTTCACTCGGTCTCTTCTGTGCAGAGAATGATACACTGACTCCATAAGTTCCTCCTTCATTCTCTCTTATCTTTTCTGTATAAACAATATCGAGAATTCCAGAAATCACTTGTAACCCAAGGTAATTATACGGGTTATACCTGAAGTCCTTTGAAAAGGAAAGGAAGACAGTTGATTTTGGAATGGTTAGTACCATGGGTAATTCTTTCGTGATCTTTCCTTTTGGCTGTTCGACTTTTCTGTCGATCCATGTCTCAGTCCGGTTTGCGACAGGGAGTGATCCTATATATTTCTCAACCATTGGGATTACCTCTTCTTTTTCAATATTGCCTACAATGATGAAAGTAAATTCATCTGCGCCCTTAAACCTGTCAGCATAAATTTTTTGTATCTGATCGAGAGTTATTTTTCCTATGTTCTCTTTGGAGAGGATAACCGTTCTTGGATTATAACCCGTGGTTATGAGAGATATGCTGTCACTCTTTATTTTGTCGGGCGATTTTTCCTGGTTGCCGATCATTGCTGCATATCTGGCAATAATCGCATTGTGTGCCTCCTTGTCGAACCGCGGCTTTGCAAATTTAAGGTAAAGAAGCTGCATCATCGTCTCAAAATCCTTTGGGGTTGAGCTTCCGCCGATAGCCTCTGATACTTCTCCGAGAGATAATGAAACAGTGTCTTTCTTACCTGAAAGCATTTTCTGCAGGGTTATATTATCATAATCGCCGGCCCCGTACATTGATATCAGTGAAGGCATCAGATTTGCAGCAAGAACAAGATCATTGTCCAGCTTTGATATGCCTCCGAAACTGAAAGAAGAAAGAATAATATTATCTTTCTCGAAATCAGCTTTCCTGTAAACAACTTTTGCATTATTTGCCAGGGTCCACTCAACTGCATCAAACTGGGGAAGAGGAACTGTTTTAATTATTTTTGAACCCTTAAGCACATCGTTCACAAGTGATTCGCTCATGGCTTTATCTTCATATGGTGTAAGGGTTGCATTCTTCACCTTATTTATAATATCGTATGCCTCCTGTTCCGACAGGTGTTTGATATTTTCACCTTCAAGTCCCTGGACGACAATTGTCCTGTTGTCATCCGCCATTACCTCCCTGAATTTTGCCGATATCTCTTCTGCCGTTATGCCATCCATTATCTGCCTGAAGAATTCCAGATCAAAATCGGCAGAAGTAGCTGGTTCACCTGTAAGAAAATATTGCTGTACCCAACTGGCATAGGTGTCGTTTGATATTTTGTCCTTCTGTTTGAATGTATTTTCAAGGTTGGAAAGTGTTCTTGCCTTTGCACGATCGAGCTCGGCTTTTCCAAATCCGAATCTCCTGGCTCTTTCAGCCTCGGTGTAAATAGCCTCAAGGGCGGCAGCTTCCTCATTCTGCCTGGCAGCAGCAGATACTTGAAATGCATCGTATTTTCTAAGATATTCTCCATAAAATACTGAACCGCTTACAAAAGGAGGATTCCCTTTCTGAAGAAGCTCATTTATCCTGACTCCCATCATTGAATTCATCAGCGAGATCATGTTATTGTCGCGGAGGTACTTGAGATTTCTTCCTTCAGGTGGGATATTATCATGAAGCCTGATAATTGAAACCGATGTTGAATATGCCTCCTTGTCGGTGGCGAGGACAAAATATGTTTCCTTATGATAAGGAACTTCAGAGAAGGTTCTTTCAGGCGGATTCTTTACAGGTTCCAGTTTTGAGAAGAGAGCTTTGATCTTCGCTTCTACCTCATCCATGTTGATATCTCCCGTTACAACTATTGCCTGTAAATCGGTGCGGTACCAGTTGTGGTAGAAATTCCGCAGAGTATTGTATGGGAACGATTTTATGATCTCCTGATCTCCGATTATATCCCTTATTGCATATTTTGAATCTTTTAAAAGAACAGGTATTACTTTTTTATAAAACATCCTGGTGCCGGCATCCTCACGGGTTCTCCATTCCTCAAGAATAACTCCGCGTTCCAGGTCAATTTCCTTATCCTCAAGAGTAATTAAATCAGACCAGTCGTAAAGGATTAGAAGACAGGTGTCAATAAGGTCCGGCCTCTCATTGACAGGAACATTTGAAAGGTTATAAACGGTTTCATCAAAGGATGTACCGGCATTTATGTTGCTTCCAAAACTAACTCCGTGCTTTTCCAGTCCGCTGATGATACCTTTTTTAGGGAAATGTTCAGTGCCGTTAAGGGACATATGCTCAAGGAAATGAGCAAGACCGGTCTCATTGTCGTTTTCAATAATTGCTCCTGTATTTTGGATAAAATAAAAACTCGCTCTTTTTTCGGGTTCTTTGTTTTTCCTTATGAAGTAGGTTAATCCGTTTTCAAGCTTGCCGGTCCTTATCTCAGGATCCATGGGTGCTGGCTTGTTTAGGTCTACCTGTGACCAGGACAATGCAGGGATAAGCAAGGCAATAAAAAAGCCAGTAAAAAACTTTAGATTTTTCATTTGAATGGAATTTAATACATAAAATAATATTTAACTGTCATCGGTATTGCAGTCTGATGGACAGTAAAGTTAATCAACCCGATGGAAAGCGGCAAAAATATTTAAAAAAGACCGTGAAGCTCGGCATTGATCTTGTCGATTACTTCACTAAGGTGATCTTTATTGTTGGGGAAGTTATAATGATCTGCTTCCACGATAAGGAGCCTGCCAAGATTATATGTTTCTATCCAGGCTTCGTACCTCTCATTCAGTCTTTTCAGGTAATCGATACGGATCGAGCTTTCATATTCACGGCCACGCTGTTGTATCTGGTTGACCAGCGTCGGCACCGATGCTCTCAGATAAAGAAGAAGATCCGGAGGTTTGACTAGCGAACTCATCATTTTAAAAAGCGCCGAGTAGTTGTCAAAGTCGCGGGTTGACATCAATCCCATGGAATGAAGATTGGGTGCAAATATATAAGCGTCCTCATAAATCGTCCTGTCCTGAACGATTGTTTTATCCGATTTTCTTATTTCAAGTATCTGGCTGAAGCGTGAATTCAGAAAGTATATCTGAAGGTTAAATGACCAGCGGAGCATATCCTCATAAAAGTCGTTCAGATATGGATTGTCGTCAACATCTTCATAATGAGGTGTCCATCCATAATGCTTGGCAAGAAGACCTGCAAGCGTCGTTTTCCCCGATCCGATATTTCCTGCGATAGCTATATGCATAGTACAAGTATTATTCGCTTATAAAATTATAAAAAAAGTTTGGAGTGCCTAAAGTTTGGAGTACTTAGAGTTAAAAATTTTCTAACTCTAAGTACTCCAGGCACTCTAAGTACTCTAGGCACTTCTAATTCCTGCAACAACATACATCTCCTCAATATACTCCCTGGTGTTTGAAAGTCGTGGTACCTTATTCTGCCCTCCGAGCTTGTTCTTTGACTTTAACCAATTATTAAAACTTCCCTTTGGAACAGACCTTACGATGGGTATGACAAGGTTAAGGTCCTTGAACCTTTTTGCTTCATAGTCGGAGTTGACAGTTTTTAAAGTTTCATCCAGCACCTCAGTGAATAGTCTGAGATCAGAGGGCTCTTTTTCAAATTCAATAAGCCATTCATGAGAGCCTTTAGAAGAGGCTCCCATAAATACCGGCCCTGCTGTATATTCGGAAATAATTGCCCCGGTTGCCTTGCACGCTGCATTAACCGCATTGTCAGCATTTTCTATAATCACTTCTTCTCCGAATGCATTAATGAAATGTTTTGTTCTGCCGGATATTCTGAACTTGTATGGATCAGTGCTTGTAAAGACTATTGTATCGCCTATTTTATACCTCCAGAGTCCGCTGTTTGAGGAAATTACGATCGCATAATTCACATCCTTTTCAACTTCGCTAATTGTTAAGGAAGAGGTGGAGGAGAAGCCGGTTTTGTCGGCGGGGATGAATTCATAGAAGATCCCATAATCAAGCATGAGGAGCATGTCATTTGTTGCAGGATCATCCTGGATCCCGAAGAAACCTTCTGATGCATTATAAGTCTCCATGTAATGCATCCTGTCGCTTCCGATAAGATTTTTATACAATTCCCTGTATGGAGTAAAGCTTATACCACCATGAAAAAAGACCTCAAGGTTGGGCCATACATCAATAAGGTTAGATTTCCCTGTATATGTAAGAATATATTTTATTAATGTCAGGAACCATGAGGGGACTCCGGATAAGCTGGTAACGTTTTCATTGATTGTTGACTTAGTGATCAGCTCAAGTTTCTTTTCAAAATCATCGAGAAGAGCGATCTCTTTCTTTGGTGTTCTGACAAGGTCGAACCATGCCGGAGTATTTTCTATCAGAATGGCTGAAAGATCTCCGACTAAAGAGTGGTCTCCGGCCCTGTTCATTTTATGACTTCCTCCGAGTATAAGCGCCTTGCCCGGCAGAATGCGGGTTTCGGAATTATTATTTATGTAAATTGCCATGACATCTTTTGAGGCTCTGTAATGGCAGTTTTTAAGAGCCTCATCGGTTATCGGAATGAATTTGCTTTTAGCTGAGGTTGTCCCTGAAGATTTGGCAAACCATTTTATTTTTCCCGGCCATAAAATATCCGGTTCTCCACGACGGAGCCTTTCCATCCAGGGAATGAAATCATCATAAGACTGTACAGGAACTCTTAATTGAAAATCATTTACCGAACCGATAGATTGGTAATCATATTTTCTGCCCCATTCCGTAGCTGCGGCTTTTTTCAGAAGGGCAAACAGTGTTATGGACTGGATTTCAGCGGGATATTTCCGGAAATATGCAATCTGATTGAGACGCTCTCTGTTCAGAAGATTAATTGTTTTGGGAATGATCCGCATAAAAATTCCGATAAGGCTTTAAAGATAGAAAAAATCAGTTGTGTAGATTTTTGCATTAACCGAAAACTTCTTTCAGCACTTCCAGAGACATGATTTTTTTTAGTCCGGGAAGATGTAATGAATAATATTTTACAAGTGAATCGAGAACTTCATTCCGCAGAGATCCGGTCAGAACAATTCTGTTTATATTTTCATAGGAGGAAGCAAAAAATGCTGCAAGGATCTCCGATATTTCTTCATTTGCATAGTTCCCATGGTCTGGCGGCAGAGAAACAAAAACTCCATTTAACATGTCAAAATAGCGGCCTGCCCCGCTGGATCTTGGACTTGGTTCAAAACCGAGATAACTGACCAGTCCTGCCAGGAATGCAATATGGAAATTTGCATATCCTTCAGTGCTTCGATCAAAATAAACTACAGATCTTTCGATGAAATCAAAGAGCTCTTCATTTGGAGCCTCCTCCTTAAGCACTGAAGCAAGCACCTCTCCAAGAAAAATTGCAACGCTGCTTTTTTTAATATTGAAATAAATATCTGAAGGAGCATATGAAACCGAAAATTCCTTAAGCGTCTGCATCCCCCTGGATTCTTTAAAATAAACAACCATATCGAGTATAAACAGGGGCTGAAAGAAAACATTGTGCTTTCCGGACTTTCTGTTTCTGATGCCCTTGACCATAAATGACTGACGGCCGAATTTCCGCGTATAGAGCCATGCCACGATACCTGAATCGGTATACTTAATCTGGTGGAGGACTATACCCCTTGTCTTTTCAATCATCGAGGTTTATGTTTGTCCAAAAATACAACAATTTGATAATTTTGCCTGTTGATATGTGTTAGAGGAATTATTATATTTACTGCCCGACATATTTTCATCATGATCGCAACAAATAATGAGGAGCTTGTAAAAAGGATCGCGAAGCTTGCCAAGCAGAACCAGGAGCTTGAAGAACACGTCAAGAAACTGGAGAAGATGAATGAGAAGCTTTCAAGAGATAATGAAAAGATAAAGGCTCTTTATGAAAAAGTATCTCCCGACAGCGCGAAAGGGATTGCAGAGGGAGATAAGCAGGAGAAGTCGCTCAAATTCAACATGGCGACGGTTCTCTTCGCCGACATCCATGGTTTTTCAAAGCTTGTTGAGGGGATGGATTCCTCGTCGGTGATGGATGAGCTTGACGAGATACTTTATGAGTTTGATGCGATAGTAGCAAGATACAAGATCGAAAAGATAAAAACCATCGGCGACACTTTCATGTGTGCCGGAGGTATCCCCAACAAGAATATCACGAATCCAATCGATGTGGTGATGGCCGCACTCGAGATGAGAAATTATCTCAGCAGTTATGAGCTCAATAAACGCGGCGCTGAAAACAAGATTTGGGATCTTAAGATAGGTATTCATACGGGTCCGGTTACTGCTTCCATAACCGGGAAGAAGAAGATTAGTTATGACATCAAGGGAGATACCGTCAACACTGCAAGCAGGGTTGAAGCGGTATCTGAAAAAGGTTCTATCCTTATTTCGGTGATGACCTATGAACTTGTAAAGGAATTCTTTGATTGCGAATATTTTGGTAAGCTTCCTGTAAAGTACAAGGACGACCTTCAGATGTACATGGTAAAAGGCCTCAAGCCTGAATTCTCAATCGACGGCCAGGGAGTCCTTCCAAACGATGCCTTCAGGGTTAAATTTGGACTTATACAATTCACAGATATACAGGAGATTATACTTGACAAGCTGGAGCAGGAGCTGCCCTCATATCTTTTCTATCATAATGTAAAACACACTGTCGATGTGGTTACAGAAGTCGAACTCATTGGATGGGGAGAAGGATGTTCAGATGAAGAGATACTTCTTCTGAAGACTGCCGGGTTGTTCCACGATGTAGGGCATACAGTAATTTATGACGGACATGAATATCAGGGAACACTGATTGCCCGTGAAATGCTACCGGCATATAACTATTCACCGGAGCAGATAGACAGGATCTGTTCAATAATTATGTCGACGAAACTGCCTCCGAAACCTACCAATCTGCTTGAAGATATTATCTGCGACTCCGACCTCGATTACCTTGGGAGAAGCGATTTCATACCTGTTTCGAATACTCTCTTTGAAGAGCTAAAGGCACAGAACAAAATGGGATCTCTGAACGACTGGAATAAGATACAGGTCAAATTCATTTCCGGACACCAGTATTTTACAAAGACTGCAAGAAGCCTCAGGGAAGTCAACAAACAGCTGCAGATAGAGAGGATTCAGAGTCTGATTACCGAATAACCCCCAGCCACGCTGAAGCGTCAGTGGGGGGTTGGGGGGTCTAGTTAATCACCAGTATCTTCGTCACATACGATTTCGCACCGTCAGGACTTGCACAGAACACCATGTAAACACCCGTCGCCACCCGCCGGCCATTGTATGTTGAAAGATCCCATGAGGCCTGCCCTCCATCAGATATTGTTTTATAAACAAGGTTACCGCTTATATCAGTTATCCTTATCTGAGTGTCTCTCACGAGCCCGGTAATCGTCACATTCCCCATAAAATCTTCCCTGACGGGATTAGGAAAAGAATAGACATTTGTGAAGGATGTCTGGCCAGATGTGGCATCTCCCCTTACCGACAGAACACCCCTGGCTGTGGCAAACCATACGTTGCCTGTTTTCTGATCCACAGCAATGCTGTTGATGGTATTTGAAAAGAGAGGAGAATTAGACTCATTGTAATTTACGGCCTGAAGTGTTCCATCCGGGGAAAGAAGATAAGCTCCGGAACTTGCCGTACCAAGCCATTTTCTGTTGGCGCCGTCAACGGATATGGATGTAATCGTTTCTGTACCAAGCATATAATCTGCAAGTCCCGTTCCGTCGTTCCGTGGTATTTTGATACGGAAAGCCTGGAGATCATCATCAAATACTTTTTCAGGATTATAATATATGAGTGGTCCCTGATCGGTACCCAGCCAGATATTGCCTTCAAGATCTTCGGCAATGCAAAATGCATTTGAGATCACCTTATCTTCAGAATCAGTGACAAGCATTTTTTTTGACTGATCATCTCCTGTATAATCCGGAGTGCCGTTGTCATCGAGAATGAAGAGTCCGTCACCACGTGGCAGCACTATCCATTTATAACCGCCCCTGGTAATGATTATGTCTCCGACGGCATATACCTCAACCGTTGCCGGATTGACTATCCAGGTTCCATCAGGCTTAAGCACCTTTACACTTCCCGGCACCTCTGTCTGGGTTATCCACAGATTTTTATTCTCATCCATGGTCATGCCGCAAATCCTCACGTAAGGCTGGTTGGGAATAATTGTCTGCAAAGGTGAATTGGCATCTGTATACTGATTAACAAGTACATTGTTCCTGTATTCAAGCAGACCCCATCCCCATGTTGAAATAAAAAAGTGATTTATATCTGAGGGGTCGATCAACGCCCTGAGAGGATCTTTAATTACAGATGAAGTCAGACTCGTCCAACTGTTGTTTTCGTTGATGGATACCTGCATAGGTCTTCTGATATTGTTCCAGGAGACATCAACTGATCCTCCGCAAATGATCGTCTTTCCATTATATGAAGTGACGTTAACTGCATTTGAAGAGACCGGCCCTGGCAGGGTAAATTGTGAAAAACTTCCTGAACTCTCCCTTTTGACAAGTCCGTAAGTAATATCAGCGATCCAGGTCACCCCGTTTTCAGGCATCACCTGGCTAATGTCCGGAGTTCCCCATCCATAAGAATTAAATGAAGTACTGAATGAACCATCTGCATTATAATATGACGTGGAATTGTTTGTTGCCAGCACAAATCCATTTCCGGATATTTCAAAAGATCTGTAAAAAACTCCTGAGCTATATGCAAATAACGAGCAGCCCGGACCAATCATATAAACAGAATCTCCGGGGAAATATTTTCCTGCCCTGCATACGTAAAGCTTATTCCCTGAAAACAGTGACATTGAATAATTACCATGGGGAGAAGGTAAGGACGTTATTAATGTCCAGTTGCCGAAATATGCCAGTCCGGGATTGGTGATGTCGGCGGTGAAGAGACCTATATTCGTCGCGGCATAAATTTTCCCGTTTCCAAAGGTTATATCATTGACTTCGGCCGTTCCGGTCCCATCACCCGGTTTCCAGGTATCATAAATTTCATTTTTTGCCAGATCGATAAGGACTATTCCAAAACTGCATGCCAGGTACGCATACTTACCCTTTGTCTTTATCCTGTTGATTGTCTTCTTCCCGGGAATATATTTCCGGCTTATATCAGGGATATTATAAATGACATTATTCCTGACCAGATCGATGTTGGTGGTAAGATAAGCAATGATAAGAGTTTCATTATCATCCGACCAACCGATTGTGCTGATGCCTGTCTCTGTCAGTCCGTTCACCCGTGATAATTTTCTGAGCTGATCGAATCCCTTGTCATAGACCATCAGTGACGAACCAGTTGAAGCGAAGACCTCTTTTGATCCCACTGCAATGTTTTTTGCAGTATTATAATTAAGGTGATCAGTCCATGTCCCCACAGGAGTCTGGGCCTGAATACTGAAGGCGAAAAGAAGCAATACGGTTATTATCAGCGGTTTCCTCATCAGGAAATTAAACAGTTAAATAGTCTCTTTATTGTCTGCCTTCTTGTAATTATGCAGAAATACCCTCAGTTTTTCAAAAGCTCTTGCTCTGTGAGATATCATGTTTTTTTCATCGAGCTGCATCTCTGCAAAAGTTTTTTCTTTTCCTTCAGGGATAAAAACAGGGTCATATCCGAAACCTTCTTTTCCTCTCTTTTCATTTATAATACTGCCTTCCACGCTGCCTTTGAACAGGTATTCCCTGCCATCGATAATCAATGCAATGACGGTTCTGAACCTGGCTATTCTGTTGGTTGAGGGACCCATCATTAAAAGTACTTTATCGATATTGGCATTTGAGTCTTTGCTTTCACCGGCAAAACGTGCCGAATGTACTCCGGGCTGACCATTAAGAACATCGATCTCAAGACCGGTGTCATCTGCAAAAACATTCATATTAATGATACTGTAAATATGCCTGGCCTTGTGCAGAGCATTACCCTCAAGTGTAGGTTCGTTTTCAGGGATATCATCTTCAATTTTTAAATCCCTGAGACTTAACAACTTGAAGCTATCGCCAAGAATGTGGTTAATTTCCCTGAGCTTATGTTCATTATTTGTGGCAAAGACTATTTGCATACTTTCCGCGTTTCATCAATGTGCAAAAATAGGAAATAATGTGCTACATTTGAGATAGGATATTTGGGCTTGCGATGTTTTTAGACATTAGATTATATAAGTTATCAGCGTTTTTGCTTTCCTTTTTAATTATGCCCGGACCGTCGGGAGCTACTGATTTACAGGGAGCCCAGGATGATCCTGTTCTGAAGCGGATATTCATAAACAGTGATTCAATAATAAAAACAGATGAATTGAATAAGGAACAGCTTGTTCTTGATTTTCGTCATCATAACATTGCATTTGACCTTGAAGGAGCAGAATCGAATGTTTATCAGTATTTACTTAAAGGATATGATAAAAGCTGGAGCAGCTGGCATGAGCTGGGGTATAAGGAATATACAAATCTGCCGCCGGGGAAATATTATTTTAATGTAAGGTATTTTACGGGAAGCAAGACTGGCGAGCTTATACTTTTTCAGTTTAAGGTGCTTCCGCTCTGGTACTTTTCATTTATTGCCATTATATTATATGTATGCCTTGCAGCGCTTGTCTACTGGTTTTTATATGCAACTCAAAACCTGCGGTTTGCCCGAACACAGCACATGCTTGAGCAGATAATAAATAAAAGGACCGAAGACCTTATAGTTGAAAAGGAAAAGTCAGAAACACTCCTGGCTAATGTGCTTCCAAAAAACACTGCCAGCGAGATAATGGAGAAAGGCAAAGCTACGAAGATCAAATATAATTTTGTCACTGTACTGTTTTCCGACATCCAGGGATTTACCAAGATCGCCGAAGAGACCAATCCTGAAGTTTTAATTGATGAACTCGACAAATTTTTCTTCTATTTTGATTCGGTTGTTGAAAGGCTTGGCATAGAAAAGATCAAAACGATCGGAGATGCATATATGTGTGCAGGCGGCATACCTGAAAAAAACCGGACAAACCCTGTCGAAGTGATTCTTGCAGCTCTTGAAATGCAGGTTTATATGAGCAGGCTGAAGGAAACATCAGAGCTTGAAGGGATGAAATTCTGGGATATAAGGATTGGTATCCATACAGGGACTGTGGTAGCCGGTGTTGTTGGTCAGAAAAAGTTATCATATGATATCTGGGGAGACACCGTAAATACAGCAAGCAGGATGGAGTCATCGGGAGAGGCTGGTAAAATAAATATTTCAGGAACCACATATGAATTCGTTAAGGAATTCTTCGTTTGCGAACATCGCGGCAGGATGCCAGTTAAATATAAAGGGGAGCTTGACATGTATTTTGTAAACGGGATTGTACCGGAACTGAGGGATGAAGATGGGAGACCGAACAAGAAATTCATTCTGAAGATGCAGATGATCAAGCTTCAGGATATAGAGGAATTGATAATAAAAATGTTTGATGATGAAGCTCCGCCCGATCTTTATTTTCATAACTCATCGCTCATGAAAAGTGTAAGCAACCAGGCAGAACTTCTGGCAACTGCTGAAAAAATTTCCGAGGAAGAATTTGTCACTCTTAAGCTTGCATCGATTTTTCTCTTAACAGGGTACATCAATGATTATGACAAGCCTCTTGAAGCTTCCTTCTCAACTGCAGAAGAGATACTTCCCAGGTATGGTTTCGACCTGGATAGCATTAATGAAGTGAAGAGAATAATTCAGAATTCATTCAGCAATAAGCAGGAGAATACAACAGATAACATTCTGCATGACGCAAGATATGATTATATGGGACGTGTCGATTATATAAAGCTCACAGACAAACTGTTGAGGGAGGAGTCGGAATACGGCAAGTCGCATTCCAGGAAGGAATGGATTGATATACAGAGGAAGCTTCTGATAGATCATGAATTCATAACAAAAACCGGCAACCTTCTGCGGAGTGTGCAGGTTGAGGATCAGATAGTAGCTCTTCAGGAAAGCACCGAGTAATTCAAGTCCCCTTTAGAGCTTGTCCCGCGCAGCTTCAGCGTAGCGGGAGGATTTAAGGGCAAAAAATTAAGGAAACCTTAAATTAAATTAAGGTTAAATATTTTAATTAATTGTACTTTTACGGCGTCTAAAAATTCACCTATGGAACAGCTCGATTGGAAAACCCTGCCTTTCGGATATATCAAAACCGACTACAATATCAGGTGCCGTTATAAGGATGGTAAATGGGGGAAGCCTGAAGTTTCTTCTTCCGAATATATTGATATTCATATTGCTGCAACCGGCCTGCATTATGGTCAGGAAGCATTTGAAGGCATGAAGGCTTACATGGGGAAGGACAGTAAAATAAGGGTTTTCAGGTGGGACGAAAATGCAAAGCGCCTGATGTTATCAGCCGAAGGAGTAAAGATGGCACCGGTACCAATAGAATTATTCAGAGATGCAGTATTTCAGGCGATAAAGCTCAATAAGAAATTTGTTCCGCCTTATGGTTCCGGAGCTTCATTGTATATTAGGCCTCTGCTATATGGCAGCAGTGCTGAGGTTGGTGTAAAACCGGCATCCGAATATACTTTCATTGTTTTTGTAACACCTGTCGGACCGTATTTTAAAGGAGGAGTGAAGCCCGTCAATATGATGATCTGCAGGGATGTCGACAGAGCAGCACCTCTTGGTACGGGCACTTTTAAAGTAGGCGGCAATTATGCAGCAAGTCTCCGTGCCCTTGTAAAAGCAAAAGAGGCAGGATTCGGCAGCACTATTTTTCTAGATGCGAGAGAGAAAAAATATATTGACGAATGCGGTCCCGCAAACTTCTTCGGGATAAAGGACAATACATACATAACACCCAAATCGGAATCTATCCTTAGTTCGATAACCAATAAGAGCCTTATCGAGATAGCAAAAAGCCTGGGAATGAAAACCGAACGCAGAAGAATTCCCGTCGAGGAACTATCGACATTCGAAGAGACCGGAGCATGCGGTACTGCAGCAGTGATAAGTCCTATAGCAAAGATCGTTGATGCGGATGTAAATAAGATATATGAGTATTGCAAGGACGGAATGCCGGGAGCAGTAACGATGAAGCTGTATAATAAGCTTGTCGGAATTCAGAACGGTGATGTTAAGGATGAATTTGGCTGGATGACGGTGGTGGATTAGAGACATGAAGAAAACCGAAGACGGAACATCAAAGGCAAGACTCAGGAGTTCTTATGTAACTCTTGTGGTGAGTGTTTCGCTTGTTCTTTTTCTCCTGGGGATACTGGGACTGGTTCTTATAAATGCACGGGAACTGTCAGATTATTTCAGGGAAAGCCTTTCACTTTCGATCATGCTTGATGATGCTGCCAAAGAGGCAGACATCAGAATGTTGCAGAAGGACCTTGATGCAAAAGCATATATAAAATCCACAAAGTATGTCTCGAAGGACGAAGCTGCGGCAAATATGAAAGAAGAGCTGGGAGAGGATTTTATTAGTTTTCTTGGCGACAATCCTCTTCCCCCGTCAATCGATGTATATCTTGTTTCAAATTATGCCAATCCTGACAGCGCTTCGAAAATCGAAAAGTACATCCTCTTATATCCGTTTGTAAAGGACGTTATTATCCCTGAGTCGCTTTTAGGTCTGATAAATGAGAATGTAAATAAGATAAGCCTTTTTCTACTTGTCATAAGTGCATTCCTGTTTCTGATTGCACTTACAATAATCAATAACACGATCAGGCTTTCAATATATTCGAAAAGATTCCTGATCAGAACGATGCAGTTGGTGGGAGCAACGCGATCTTTTATCCGGAGGCCGTTCGTCCTTCAGGGCGCCTTTCACGGGTTTCTCGCTGCCCTGATAGCAATGACGCTGTTAATGGGCCTCCTTTATCTTATTGAAAAGGAATTTTTTATGATGTTCACCTTTGAGAACACTAACCTTTTATTGCTGCTTGGCGTTGCAATAATTGTCACAGGTGTTCTGATAAATATAATTTCCACTTACTTTTCGGTAAACAAGTATCTGAGTATTTCTGAAGACAAACTTTATTATTGACAGAAGATGGCCACAAAAAATGAAAATAAGGAAAAATTGAATTTTGCCCTGGGACGGGAGAATTACAAATTGCTTGCTATAGGCTTTGCAATAATTGTCATCGGCTTTCTGCTGATGCTTGGCGGCAAGTCAGATGATCCGAATGTCTTCAGTGAAAAGATATTCAGTTTCAGGAGGATAACACTTGCACCCATAGTTGTTTTGGCAGGATTTGCCTTTGAGATATGGGCCATAATGAAGAAGCCAAAACAAAAAGAAGAGTGAGCTAAAGTTTGAAGTGCCTAGAGTGTAGAGTGCCTAAAGTACTTAGAGTTATTATGTCTTCAACTTTAAGTACTTTAAGTACTCTAGGCACTCTAGCCACTTTGTACATAAATTTACAAATTAATCTGGTACATAAATGAACTGGTTTGAAGCACTGGTCCTTGGACTGATCCAGGGATTGACCGAATTTTTGCCTGTCAGCAGCTCCGGGCATCTTGAAATAGCAAAATCACTTTTTGGTATAAATCCCCAAGAGAGTTTTTATTTTACAATTGCAGTGCATGGAGCTACTGTGCTGAGTACACTGGTTGTATTCTGGAAGGAAATAGTGAAGCTTTTTTCAAGTACGCTGAAATTCAAAATGAATGAAGAGACAACTTATGTCCTGAAGCTGATAGTTTCAATGATCCCTGTTGGTATCGCCGGAGTACTGCTCAAGGATCCGATAGAAAAGATGTTTAACGGGAATGTTGTTTTTGTAGGCTTAATGCTTCTGGTTACAGCAATTCTGCTGGCGCTGGCGCATTTCATAAGAAAAAGGGAAAGGAACATCGGATATTGGGATGCTATAATTATTGGAATAGCGCAGGCGATTGCAGTAATACCCGGTATTTCAAGATCAGGAGCAACAATCGCCACCGGACTAATAATAGGGAATAAGAAAGACGAGATTGCAAAATTCTCATTCCTTATGGTGCTTATCCCGGTGATTGGAGCAAATATTCTTGAGATTATATCGGGTGAAGCTGGTGCCGGAAGTGCAGGGACCGGTATTATACTGATTGGCTTTCTAACTGCATTTGTTGCAGGATACCTGGCATGCCGGTGGATGATAACTCTTGTCAAAAGAAGCAAGCTTATATGGTTTTCCATTTATTGTGCAATTATAGGATTACTGGCAATTTTGCTTGGATAGGATGACAGAGGAGAAGAAAAATATCTTTGAGGAGGGGCAGGTTTTATTATTTGACAAACCTCTCTACTGGACATCCTTCGACCTTGTGAATAAGGTAAGGATAATGATCAGGAGCGAGTTCGGGATAAAGAAGATCAAGGTAGGACATGCCGGGACACTTGATCCGCTTGCCACAGGACTGATGATAATATGTACAGGAAAAGCCACGAAGAGAATTGATGAGTTCCGCGATCTCGACAAAGAGTATTTTGCAACAGTGCATTTTGGAAAGACGACACCCTCATTTGATCTGGAGACAGAGACTGACTTAGATTATCCTACGAATCATATAACACTGGAACTTGTAGAAAAAGTGTTACAGAAATTTTTGGGTGAACAGCTGCAGGTTCCGCCGCTTCATTCGGCCAAATTTATAGACGGCAAGAGAGCTTATGAATTTGCAAGGAAAGGTATTGAAAAGGTGCTCAGCCCTGTGAGTATTGTTTTCAGGGAGATAGAGCTGATCTCCTTTGGTATTCCTGAAACGAAGGTCAGACTGCTGTGCAGTAAAGGCACTTATGTCAGATCGTTTGCCAGGGATCTGGGATTGGCCCTGAAGAGCGGTTGTTATTTATCGGCGCTGGAGAGGAGATCGATAGGGTCATATCATGTTTCGGAGGCCTTCACTCTTGAAAAATTCGATCAATATTTAAAACAATTGAAACAAATCTGAAAATATTACGTATAAAGGAATTCTTAAAATTAAATACTCAATATAGAATATGAAATTATCACAATTCAGGTACAATCTCCCGCAGGAGCTGATAGCCTTGTACCCTACAGAGAACAGGGATGAATCCCGGTTGCTGG
This sequence comes from Bacteroidia bacterium, assembly GCA_026391595.1. Taxonomy (GTDB): domain Bacteria; phylum Bacteroidota; class Bacteroidia; order Bacteroidales; family VadinHA17; genus LD21. The sequence goes on along the minus strand of JAPLDY010000096.1, from coordinate 3,768 downwards.
TTGTCAACAGGAAAACAAAGAAGCTGGAGCATAAGATCTTCAAGGATATTATAGATTATTTTAATGAGAATGATGTTCTTGTATTCAACAACACCAAGGTATTTCCGGCAAGGCTTTATGGTAATAAGGAAAAGACTGGAGCAGAGATAGAAGTCTTTCTTTTGCGAGAGCTCAACAGGGAGCAAAGATTGTGGGATGTACTGGTTGATCCTGCAAGAAAAATCAGGATTGGAAATAAGTTATATTTTGGAGAAGATGATCTCCTGGTGGCCGAAGTAATTGATAATACTACTTCCAGGGGCAGGACACTTCGATTTCTTTTTGACGGCACCTATGAAGAGTTCAAGCAGACACTTTATGGTCTTGGGGAAACGCCGCTACCAAAATTCATAAACAGACCCGTGGAGCCGGAAGACAGTGAAAGGTACCAAACCATATTCGCGAAGCATGAAGGAGCAGTTGCTGCTCCGACGGCAGGATTGCATTTCAGCAGGGAGCTGCTGAAGAAGCTTGAGATAATAGGCGTGGAGTTTGCCGAGATAACGCTGCATGTGGGTCTGGGTAATTTCAGGAGCGTGGATGTTGAGGATCTGACGAAACACAAAGTGGATTCGGAGAGGATAAGGATTACTGATGAAGCAACAGATATCGTAAACAAAGCCAAAGACAATAAGTACAGGATCTGTGCCGTGGGAACTACAGTTGTCAGAACACTTGAAAGTTCTGTATCCACCACTGGATATCTGAAACCATTTGACGGATGGACAAACAAGTTTATTTTTCCGCCTTATGAATTCAAAGTGCCGGATATGATGATCAGCAATTTTCATCTGCCTTATTCGACACTGCTGATGATGGTTGCGGCTTTTGCAGGATATGATCTCCTGTTCGACGCATATAAAACAGCAGTGAAGGAGAAGTATCGGTTCGGGACATATGGGGATGCGATGCTGGTTATCTAAAAATCAAGTAGTACAAAAGAAATTTATCTTGTAATCTTTTATTTCTTTGTTCATTTTTTGCTCGCCCAAAAAATGAACCAAAAAAGGGCGCCGGAAACGCAAAGACAATCATTTCCTTGCCCACATGCCCTCCCGAACAAGGGCCGGAAATGATTGCCTTTCGCGCCGTTTCCGGTTTTTTGCCCCCGCGCATTCATCTTTAACCAGGTGGCTCTTTCATTGTTAATAATCGCAATATAGTTTAATTCTCATAAAACTACAATAAGAAACCTATGGTGGTAGTCCCGGAAATGGCGCGAACCACAGGCTTTTTGGCAGCGCCAACAAGGCTTTGTGTAGCGGGCGCCCAAAAAGGCTGGGGTTGGCATTTCCGGCCTCTTTTTCTTTGGTTCATTTCTTTTGGAGGAGCAAAAGAAATGAACAAAGGATTTGGTCGAGCAAAAAATTCACTGACCTCATCGTCCGAAGTCCGAAGGCAAATGAATGAAAATCCTTAGGATAGGCAAGACTGCCAGCTTTCGCCAAATGCGCCTTCACGTAGCCGCTATGGCGGAGCAAGGGGCACGACTGCAAGACTCAAGGAACGCAATGCACCGACTTCGGCAAGCCTTCGGCGACCGAAGGACGCAGTCCCGCGCAGCGGAAGCATGACTGACCGCCCTGGCGCCTGACGCTTTTAGCCGCCAAAGTTTTAACGAAGGCGGCCCGATGCCTGATGCCGCTGACCGAAAGACCATAATTCAACCGGAGGTGAGCTCCGGTTTTTGTATATAAAAAAGCGGCGGTGGTTGACTGTTTCGGCCTGCTGGTCAAAAAATATTAGGATTTTTTTAAATAATTAATATCTTTAGATTCGTTTAGAGAAAAGGGTTGCGAAAATGCAACCATGTTTGTAATAAGAGAGTCTTAAATGACAGTTATAAGTCCGTTTTGGATTTGAGAGTAACGGGCGAAAGATATAGAACTTGAGAACGATCGGTTTTAAAAAAAAGAGATTAGGACCGGATGTAATTTTTTTGTTTATACTGAACCTGAAATATTGATTGCCAAATTTTTCCATATCATTTCTGAAAGAGTAACAGTTAAAAACCAACTGAGGAGAAATGGTATTGGGGAATCCATAATAACTAATATTTTTCCATACCTGAAAAGTATCCGGAAATGGGGTATGATCTGCATTGCCTCTATTTCAATTTCCCTGACTTCCCTGGGACAGAAGACATGGGATGGAGGCGCCGGAAATTTATCATGGTCAGCTGCTGCTAACTGGAACCCTGATGGTGTTCCCGGAGCAGCTGATGTGGTTCTTTTTAATACTGGTACGTCTTTAGTCATTTCAGATGTGCTTGGTGGTGTAAACATATTGAAACTTCAGGTTACTAATAATTCCAATATCACACTCAGGCCCCCAACAACAAATAGCAGGGTAATAAATGTTACATCCGCGACAAATGATGCAATACTCGTGGCGGCAGGCTCTACTTTGGTTATTGCCGGAAGAGATGCTGCACCTGATAGGACGCTTACTCTGACAACGAGCAACACACCTGGATTAGGAGCAGATATTGATGGAACTCTAAAAGTTGCTTTAGATAATAATCAGGTAAATGCTTTCGGTGCATTTACTAAAGGAGCATCTGCGACAATAAATTTCAATGCAAATTCAATTTATGAACATGCTGTAAACGGGGGGACAATCCCCACTGCAACATGGAATGCAATATCAAATTGTAAAATTACCGGAATAACAACTGCTACTTCTATTGGTGGATTTGGACAAACATTTGGGAATTTTATTTGGGATTGTCCGAATATGAACACAACTTCAGGCTCCGATTTTTATATAGCCTCAGATGTCAACATTTTAGGTGATTTTACAATATCGGGAACCGGGCTTCCTCAAGCTACTAGCGATAAAGTTCTCAGGATGTCGGGGAATGCCGGCAGCTACACTATAAACGTGGGAGGTAATTTTTTAATTACCAATAGTTCAACTTTTAAGATGAACAATAGCACTGGTTCATGTATCCTTAATGTTGGCGGGAACTTCACCATGAACAACAATAGTTATATCACTATTGTAACAGGGAATGCTAATTCAACAATAAATGTTACAGGGAATGTGGACATTTCATCCGGAGCAACATTATGTATGGATGAAGATGCCAGCCCCAGGGTTGGTACATTAAATGTTCAAGGAAATTTCAACTTTTCAGGTGGTACAATTACACAGGTAACTGGTGGGTCAGGGGCTATTAATTTCAATCGTAACGGCACTCAGGTTTACTCAAGATCTGGAGGAACAATCTCGAACATTGTGAATTTCTCTGTCCTAAGTAATTCCGTTCTGGATGTAGGGACAAGCATCATTGATGGGAGTACAGGCAACTTTACACTCAACTCAGGTGCAGGGATTATAACAGCTCATCAGAATGGACTTTCAACGACGACAGGCAGTATAAGGGTCACCGGAACACAGACATATTATACTGGTGCTGATTATACGTATAATGGGTCTGTTGCCCAAACTACTGGAAATGGATTGCCAAATACGGTTAGAAATCTCACAACTAATAATTCAAGTGGGGTTTCTCTTACAAATGGGGTTACAGTTGATGGGACTCAAACGCTGACTTCAGGAGCGTTAAATCTAAATGGGAAGGCCCTTTCTATTTCAGCGACAGGTTTAGTTTCATGTGCTGGAACCGGAACCATAAACGGTAATGCTGGTTCTTCTTTTACAATCACCAGCAATACTGCTACAGGATTTCCCAGAGGTACATACCAGGATGTCACTATTAACAGT